>CP080408.1:321885-643770 GCA_019448215.1 Thalassovita mediterranea
GCGTGTACCTTCTGGCACATTGATGCCCTCTCGCGCATTGGCCGGATCGAGGAAGCGCGCGCCATGTTTGAGGACGTCCTTGCCCATCGCACGCGCCTCGGCCTGCTCTCAGAAGACATCGACACATCTACCGGTGAACTCTGGGGCAATTTCCCGCAGACTTATTCCATGGTCGGCATTATCAATGCTGCAAACAGGCTGAGCCGCGACTGGGATGAGGTTGTCTGAGACCTCCTGATCAGCGATGGTTGGCTGAAAAAGGGAGAGACCCATGCCAGCCGTCCAGCCGAACACAGAACAGATGACCCGCTTCGCAAAGGATGCGCATGACGGGCCAATCGTCATGATCAATCTGCTGAAATTCAAGGACAAGGCCGAGTATCCGGCCGACGCGCCGGAGGCCAAGGAAGGCCTGACCGGCGAGGAAGCCTATAATCGCTATGGCGCAGGCCTCGTTGAACTCGGCAATGACCCGGAGATCGGCGTGAAGCCCATCTATGCGGGCAGCAGCCATGGCTATCTCATCGGCGGCGGAGAGGAATGGGACCGTGTTCTGGTCGTGCATTATCCCTCGCGCCAGCACATGCTGCGCATGATGCGCGACCCGCGCTATCAGAAGGCCCACCGCCACCGCGAGGCGGGCCTGAAGTATCAGGAACTGATCGAAACACACCCAATGGGCTAAGCGGCCTCGCCGCGATCTTGAAGGAGCAGAGCATGAACGCCTGGACACTAATGAAGGCCTCGCTGGCCGCACTCGCGCTGACGGCGTGTGCGACGCCGCCTGCCGCCGCCCCGGTCGAGAGCGACGTTGCGCTCAGCGAAGGCGTCGACTGGGTCGCGAATAATCCGGAATGGGGCGAGAAGGCAGAGGAAGTCTTCGCGCTGGCCACCGACTATGTCGAAGAAGTCGCCGCGAGGCGTGAGGCTGGCACCTGGGCGGTCGCGCTGGATATCGATGAGACTGTGCTCAACAATGTCGAATACCAGATCAGGCGCGAGCGCATCGGCGAAGGCTTCACGCCGGAAAGCTGGCATGAATGGACCTCGGAAAAGTCGGCGACGCTCGTGCCCGGCGCAAAGCCCTTCATTGAGCGCGTCAACGAACTTGGCGGCCATGTCGCGCTGGTGACCAACCGCGCTGACACCGAACAGCTCTGGACCGAGGAAAACCTCGCCGGTGTCGGACTGGAGCGCAATGAGGACTTCCGTGTCCTGCTGACCCGCGCGCAGCCGAAGGGCGCATCCGACAAGACGCCGCGTTTCGATGTGGTGCCTGCCATGCTGGCGGCGCAGGGTTATCCAGATGCAGAGATCGTCGCCTTCATCGGTGATAATCGCCACGACCGGCCACAGCCGATCAGCGCGGACGACAAGTTTTTCTGCATCGATCAGGGCGGGATGTATGGCACGCCGTGCGCAAAGCGGCCCCAGCCGGTGATGAACTGATGGCAGACGTCTATAAGGTCCACGGCGCGCTCGGTTCGCCCTATTCGATGAAAGTGCGCGCGGCGATGCGCGCCAAGGGCCTGCCGCATGTCTGGGTGCCGATGACGGCAGACATTCGCGGCGACGTGTTGAGCCAGGTGAAGGCGCCGGTCATCCCGGTGATCAAAACGCCGGATGGCCAGTGGACAAACGACTCGACGCCCTTCCTGCTGGCGCTGGAGGATGAAGGCCGCGCGCTGTTGCCGCCAGACCCCGTCCAGCGTTTTGCCTGCCTGCTGCTTGAAGACATGGCCGACGAATGGACCATGAAAGCGATGTTCCATTATCGCTGGCACTATGCTGAAGACGCTGAGTGGTGCGCCAACTGGCTGATGTATGACAGCCTTCCGCTGGCGGGGCGTGATCAGGTCGAGCAGGCCGCAGCAACTATCCGCGAGCGCCAGATCTCTCGCATGGCGCTGGTCGGCTGCACACCGGAGACAAAGCCCGTCATCGAAGGCTCTTTCAGACGCGTGACCCAACATCTGGAAGAGGTCGCGCTGGGTGAGACGCTGTTCCTGTTTGGCAACCGGCCTTCACTCGCCGATCTTGCCTTCTATGGGCAGGTGAAAGTGATGAGCGTCGACCCGACGCCGATGGCCTTCCTGCGCAAGGAGCGGCCCTATTTCTATCGCTGGCTCGACATGGTCGATGACGCATCCGGCATAGATGGCGAGTGGACGGACGAGCCATCGGCCCCGGCAAAGGCACTGCTCGCGGTCGCGGGCGACACGTATCTGCCCTTTCTCAGCGCCAATGAGGAAGCGCTGAAAGCCGGACATGAGACGTTCAGCCTGGAGCTGGATGGCAAGCCCTACACGCAGGGTGTGTTCAAGTACCAGCTGCGCTGCCTGATGGCGCTGCGCGAGGCGTGGAAGGATTTACCGGAAGAGGCGCGGGAGAAACTGGCCGCCATGATTGGCGAGAATGCTGTTATTCTCGGGGCCTGACTTCGCACGGACCCAGCCCCGTCATCCCGGAATTTGCGCCAGCAAATATCCGGGACCCATGGCGGTTGAGAGGGGCGCATCCAGCCGCCATGGGTCCCGGCTCTCCGCTTCGCTCCGGCCGGGATGACGGTTTGAGAGGACAGTCAGTAAAACCTCAAGCGGTCAGCAGGACCTTGCAGATCGCCTCGAGGCCTTCGCGGTCGACCTCGTCGAAGGCGTCGAATTCGGTGGAGTCGACATCGAGCACGGCGGCGAGCTTCCCGTCAGCGTCAAAGACCGGAACGACGATCTCTGAGTTGGAGCGGGAATCGCAAGCGATGTGGCCCGGGAAGGCGTGGACGTCGGGCACGAGCTGGGTTTCGCCGCTCGCCGCGCACGCGCCGCAGACACCCTTTCCGAACGGGATACGCAGACAGCCCAGCGTGCCCTGATACGGGCCAACGACAAGCTCTTCAGGTTTTTGCGGATCGACCACGTAGAAGCCCGTCCAGAAGAACCGCGGCCGGAAGGCTTCCGCCAGAAGACAGGCCGCAGACGCATAGCGGGCCGGCACATAAGTCTCGCCCGCGACAAGGCTTTCGATTTCGAGTTTCAGCTCTGCGTAGCGTTCGGCGCGGTCCATTGGTGTCTCCTTGAATGTCGCGCCCCGCATATCGGTGATCGCGGCGCTAATCTCAATGCCCCATGGACGCCGCGCTGCCGCTCTGAAATAGTCATAACATTCTGGAGGGAATGGGCGCATGCAAAAGACGCAAGAGGAGGCGATTGCTTGAAGTCCATTCTGCTGAGCGCGCTTCTTGCTGTTCTGGTGTTCGCCAGCCCACTGCCGGGCGCCCTGGCGCATGCGCAGGAGGCAGCCAGCGATGAGGCTGATGTCGAGGCATTGGTCGAGGCGCACACATCAAACAGCCGCATCCAGTCCGAGCGCCCGACCCTGGAGCCGGAGGTGGACGACGCCCCGCCGCGTCGCAATAACGGCATCATCGAAGCCATCGGGAAGTTCTTTGCCTGGATCTTCCAGAATTTCGGCTGGCTCATTCGCTATCTTCTGATTGGCGCCGTCATCGCCGTACTCGCATATGCGCTCTGGTACATGCTGGGCGGGCTGACCCTGCCGGGCCGGCGCGAGCGCAAGGACAAGGCGGCCGCGGATGTTTCCGAAATCGACGAAGTCCGGCCTGTCAGGAAAGAGGCCGAAGCCCTGCTGCAGCAGGCCGACGCGCTAGCCGCAGAAGGGCGCTATGCCGAGGCGGTCCACCTCCTCCTCTTCCGCTCCATTGCCGACCTCAACGCACGGCGCGCAGGGGGCGTACCGCAATCGCTGACGGCGAGAGAGATTGAACGCCTCGGCGACCTGCCGGAACGCGCGCGCGCCGCGCTGTCGCCGATCATCCGCCTTGTCGAGAAGTCTTTCTTCGGTGACCGGCCCGTGGACCAGAGCGGCTGGAAGGAAGCACGGGCCTCCTATGAAGCGTTCGCCTTCAAGGAGGCACGCGCATGAGTGAACGCCTCCCACAGGCGCGCACGCCCTTTACCGGCCGCGTCATCATCATCCTGATTGTCGTCTCGCTACTGTCGCTTGGCGCTGTGCTGACCCTGATGGCCTGGTCGCCAGACCTTGCCTCCCGTGACCGGGCGGGCCCAACGCCCTATTCGCGCTCAGCGACCGGCTATGAAGGGCTGATCAACATGCTGGAGGCGCAGGGGCGCGATGTCAGCGTCTCGCGCCTGCCCCGCACGATGGAGACGGGCGGGCGGCGCATGGTTATCGCGACGCTGGGGATTAGCGGCCGCAGCCTCGACCCGGACGACATCTCCGGCCCAGCCCTGATCGTGCTGCCGAAATGGAATTACCGCGCCAATCCCGCCAAGCGCAGCTGGGAGCTGACTGCAGACCTCGCGTCGACAGAACGCGTGCGAATCCTGCTGCGCGAGCTCGATGAGGACGGCGACATCACGCGCGAAGAGAACCCGGGCGACGTAATGACCGAATTCGGCACGTTCAGCCCGGACTTTGAAGACGAGATGCAGGTCATCGAAGCCGACCAGCTGGAGCCGCTGATTTCGGTGCCGGGCGGCGTGCTCCTCGGCAAGATTCCCGACCGGGAGCTATATGTCCTGTCGGACCCTGACCTTCTCAATAATTTCGGATTGTCGCGGCTGGAGAATGCACGGCTTGGCCTCTCCATTATTGGTGACCTTTCTGAGAATGGCAGCCGCCCCATCGTGTTTGATGCGACGCTTCACGGGTTCGAGCATTCAACGAACCTTCTGAAGATCCTGCTCGATATCCCCTATCTCGGCGCGACGCTGATTGGCCTTGCGACGATGCTGCTGGTCGGCTGGGCGTCTGCCGTGCGGTTTGGCGCCCCTGAACGCGAGACCCGCGCCATACAGGCCGGCAAGCGCGCGCTGGCGGACAATTCGGCAGGCCTCATCGCAATGGCAGGGCGCGAGAGGCGGATGGCGCCAGGCTATCTCGCCCTCAGCCGCCGCGCCTTGAGCCGGGAGCTGGGCCTGCCGCGTACCCTCTCAGAGGAAGAATATCACGCCCTGCTTGACCGGATGGCCGAGCAGCAGGGCATGGAGACCAGTTTTTCAAAGCTTCAGGCGGGGCTCTCTTCGCCTGCAAGCTCCCGCGATGACCTCAGGAACAAGGCCCGCGCGCTCTGGCGCTGGCGCAAGGAGATGACACATGAGCAATGAGACAGTTCAGGGCCTCGCCGGCCGGATCAGGTCTGAGGTCTCCAAGGCCGTGATCGGCCAGGCCGATACGGTCGACCTCATGCTGACGGCGCTTTTCTCGGCAGGCCATATCCTGCTCGAAGGCCCGCCGGGCACCGCGAAGACGCTGCTGACACAGTGCTTTGCCACTGCCATCGATCTCGACTTCGGACGTATCCAGTTCACCCCGGACCTGATGCCGGGCGATGTACTGGGCACGAACCTCTTCAACTTCCAGACCAATGAATTCTCACTCACCAAGGGGCCGATCTTCACCGACATCCTGCTTGCCGACGAAATCAACCGGACGCCGCCTAAGACGCAGGCCGCCCTGCTCGAAGCCATGCAGGAGCGGAAAGTCACAATCGATGGCAAGGCGCACACGCTGAATGACCGCTTCATGGTCATCGCAACGCAGAACCCGATCGAGCAGCAGGGCACCTACCCCCTGCCTGAAGCCCAGCTCGACCGCTTCCTGTTCAAGCATGTGCTGGACTATCCGACCCGCGACGAAGAGCTTGCCATCGTCACGGGCCATGGCAACCGCACCGGCATGCGCACGGCGGCGGCCTTCGGGGTATCTGCTGTCGTCACCGCGGCTGAGCTGAATGAGGCCGTGGCCAGCGTCGCCAATGTGAAGGTGAAGGAGGATATCGCGGGCTATATCGTCGATATCGTGCGTGCGACGCGGGAGACGCCAGCGCTTGAAACAGGCGCCAGCCCACGGGCCGCTGCGGCCATCGCGGCCGCTTCAAGAGCACGCGCCGCGCTCGACGGGCGGGACTTTGTCATCCCAGACGATGTGAAGACACTGGCACGCCCAGCGCTGCGCCACCGCGTTATCCTTTCGCCGGCTGCGGAGATTGAAGGTCGCAGCACGGACGAGACGCTCGCGGCCCTGATCGACCAGACGCCTGCGCCGCGATGATATCAAGGTTGCCCCCTTCGACCCGCATTCGCGGGCCACTTCCCCCGCGCGCGGGGGAAGAAGAAGCCACGCTGGCGTCAGGCTTCCCTCCCCCGTTTACGGGGGAGGTGCCCGGCAGGGCGGAGGGGGCCTCAGCCGCAAAATCGGGCGAGGCCAACGTATGATCGCACCGACCCTGCGCGCCGTTTTCCTGATGCTGGCCGGGCTGCCTGTGCTCGTGGTGATTGCGATTGCCGCGCCGGGGCTCTGGACGCTGTCGGCTGGGTGGATCGCAGGGGTGCTGGCGCTGATGCTGGCGGACACCGCGCTTGTCGCGCGTGCCTCGGACCTCAGCATCGAGGTCGATGCGCCGCCGCTTCTCTACATTTCAGGCGATGATCCGGTAGCGGTTACCTACCGGTTTCGCCGGGGGCCCCTGCCCCGTCTGGTCGAGACGGAGATGGAGACCAACGAGCTGATCGAGCCGCCCGTGCGCAAATGGCTGAAAGGCTTCAGCGACAATGCGCACACGGCTGAATATACGCTGACGCCGCTGCGCCGGGGGACCGGACGCATCGAGCGGATATGGGCGCGCTGGAAAGGCCCGCTTGGGCTTGTCGCCATTCGCAAGACCGAGACGCTCGGCACCGAACTCGCCATCACGCCGAACACACGCTGGGTGAAGGATGAGGCCGTGCGGCTTTATCAGCGCGACGCCGACTTTGGCATCAAGATGCAGATTGACCGCGGCGACGGGTCTGAGTTCGATGCCCTGCGGGAGTTCACCGCCGGCATGGACAGGCGCGCCATCGACTGGAAGCATTCTGCCCGGCACAACACGCTGCTCGCCAAGGAATTTCGCACCGAGCGCAACCACAATATCGTCTTCGCCTTCGATACGGGCCGGCTGATGAGCGAGCCGCTGCGAGGCGTCCCCAAGATCGACCGGGCGATCAACTCCGCGCTTCTGCTCGCCTATGTGTCGCTCCGCTCAGGTGACCGCACCGCCATATTCGGCTTTGATGCGCGCCCCGGCGTTGCCTCCAGCCTGCTGACCGGCCCCGGCGCCTTCCCGCATGTGCAGAAGCTTGCCTCAGAGCTCGACTACTCGGCAGAGGATGCGAACTACACGCTTGCGCTGACCTCGCTCGCCGGGCGTCTGGAGCGGCGCTCGCTCATCATCCTGTTTACCGACTTCGTCGACACGATCTCAGCCGAGCTGATGCTGGAGAATGTCCGCCGCCTCACCGACAAGCACATTGTCGTCTTTGCCACCTTCGAAGACGAGGCGCTTTCCTCAATGATCGACGCCGAACCGCTCCAGTCAGAAGACGTAAGCCGCGCCGTCATCGCCGATACGCTGCTGCAGGAACGCGAGGTCGTCTTCCGCAAGCTACAGCGCATGGGCGTGCAAATCGTGGAGACGACGCCTGAGAAGTTCGGGTCAGAGCTTGTCTCGCGCTATCTCGACATCAAGCGGAGGGAGCTCATTTGAACGACCGTGTGATGAAATCCTACCGCTTCCGTGAGGAGCGCGAGGCCGACTGGCAGGCGCTGGACCGTATCGTGACACGGGCCGAGAAGCGCGGCGTCAAACGCCTCTCGGATGAGGATATGCTGGCCCTGCCCCGGCTTTACCGTCAGGCGGTCTCTTCCCTGTCCATGGCGCGGTCCATCTCGCTCGACCAGAACCTGCTTGCCTATCTCGAGACGCTATGCGCGCGGGCCTATTTCTTCGTCTATGGCACGCGCGCCAGCATGGGCGCACGGATCGCGCAGTATTTCAGACGGGACTGGCCGGACGCGGTGTCACGCGCCGTCCTGCCGACGCTTCTCGCTGCGCTCTGCCTGTTTGGCGGCGGCCTCCTTGCTTTTGTCCTGACGATGCAGGACCCGGAATGGTTCTGGACGTTCAATTCCGGCTGGGACAGCCGTAACCCGGACGCAGGCTATGATTATCTGCGCTCCACCCTCTACACCGAAGAGACGAACATCGCAGACATGCTGGGCGCGTTCGCCGCGCAGCTATTCTCGCACAACAGTACGATCGCGGTCACAGCCTTTGCGCTGGGATTCTGTCTCGGCATCCCGACGACCATCCTGCTGATCTATAACGGCCTCAGCATTGGCAGCTTCATGGCGGTATTCTTTTCCAAGGGCCTTGGCGCGGAGCTGACCGGCTGGCTGTTCATCCACGGCGTAACAGAGCTGTTCGCCATCGTTCTGGCTGGTGCGGCGGGGTTCATGATTGGCGGGGCTGTAGCCTTTCCCGGCAAGAAGACGCGGATGCATTCGCTGCGCGATACGGGCAATCAGGCCGCTCTCGTCATCATGGGCGCGGTGATCATGCTGTTTATGGCCGCGCTTCTGGAGGGGTTTGGCCGCCAGCTCATCAATAGCGACATGACGCGCTACATCATCGCGCTGGTCACGCTGGTCTTCTGGCTCGCCTATTTCTACTGGCCCCGCCGCAAGGATGAGGCTGCATGATGGCGAGGCGCAAGTCACAGAAGGGCAGCGACGAAACCGAAGCCCGGCGCGAGGCGCTGCGCCGGCGCGACATGCGCGTGAAGGAGCAGGAGCGACAGGCGAGGCGCATCCGCCCGCTGGTCACACCAGAAGGCGCTGCGCTGAACCTGCGCGTGGCGACCGCCTCAGAGCGCGCAGGCGCCTTCCTTCTCGACTTCTCGATCCTGCTGATCACGGTCATCGCCTTCAGCTGGCTGATCGCTATCGCCTTTTCGGAGATGGGGTTTCGCGGCTGGCAGATTGCAGGCTCCATCGCGGCGGTCGTCGTCTTCCTGCTGCGGGTCTTCTACTTCACCTTCTTCGAGATTGGCCGGAAGGCGGCGACACCGGGCAAGCGCGCGCTGGGCCTGCGGGTCGCGGCCCGAAATGGCGGCCGGCTGACGGCGAACGCTGTGCTGGCGCGCAACTTCATGCGGGAGCTGGAAGTCTTCCTGCCGCTGACATTGCTCGTCATGGGGTCTGACGACGCCGTCGGTGCGTGGATCCGCCTTATCGCGCTGGTCTGGGCAGGGACGTTCGTCCTGTTCCCGCTGTTCAATTCGGAAAAGCTGCGCGTTGGCGACCTTATCGCGGGCACGATGGTCATCCATGCCCCGCGCGTGAAGCTGAAGAAGGACATCACCTCTGCCGAGCCACTGGCGACGGCGAGCCAGCACAGCTTTACGCCCGCTGAACTGGACGCCTATGGCATCCATGAGCTCCACGTTCTGGAGGATGTGCTTCGCCAGTCCACGCCTGAGATCAAGGCCAAGGTCGCCGACCGGATCCGCAACAAGATCGGCCGCGAGACGCCGCAGACACCGGACGACCTCGCCTTCCTCGAAGCCTATTACGCCGCGCTTCGGGCCCGGCTTGAACAGCGCATGCTGTTCGGCGAGCGCAAGACCGACAAGTTCGATACGCGCTGAGCCGGTTTTCCCGGAACACCCTCCCCTTTTTCTGCGTTGAAGGCACCGACATCCAGATGTCGCCCGGTGAGGCGACATTCGGGCAATGGGAAGTGGCTGACCTTGGGAGAAGGACAATCAATTCGCAGAATGAAGACATTTGCGCCGACGCAGACTCCTGCCTCGCCTCGAAACTTGAAAAACTCGCGCCGCTTTCGCAGGCGCAGGCAGATCTTCTGGCCTCTCTGGAGAAAGAGAAGGAAGAGATAGGCAAGGATGAAATCCTGGTGAGGCAGGGCGAAAAGCTGGGTGAGCTTTTTATCCTCAAGAAGGGCTGGGTGATTGCGACCCGCGAGGAAATGAGCGGCCATCCTCACATTCCGACCGTATACCATCCCGGCGACATTATCGGCCTCAGCGACGCGGCCTTCGCAGAAACGCCGAACACAACGATTGCCGCCACGAAGCTTGTCGTCTGCCGGTTTCCGCGTGAGCGCCTCACCGATGTTCTAAACCAGTCGCCGCGTATCAGCGGGCTGATCCTCGCGCTCAGCATGATCGATCAGGCCATGATGAATGACCGGCTCGTCGTGAGCCGCCGAACTGACGGCTACCTGCGTCTCGTCCTGTTTCTGCTGCAGACCCTGTCGCGCCTGCGCCTGATGGAGCCGCTTCTCCGCGACCAGTTCCACTGCCCGCTGACACAGGAACAGATTGGCGCGGCGACGGGCCTCTCGGCGGTGCATGTCAGCCGATCCATCAAGAAGCTGCTGAAGCTCGGCCTGATCGAGCGGCACAAGCGCTTTTTCCGCCTAAAAAATGAGCCAGCGCTCAATGAACTCGTCGGTTATGTGAACCGCTATGAGCGCCTCGACCTCAGCTGGTTGCCTGAGAGCGGGTGAACCGCATTGGGGCGGCTGAAGCGTCAATATCCAACAGTGAAGGAATGGTGGGCCCGGAGGGACTTGAACCCCCGACCAGACCGTTATGAGCGGTCCGCTCTAACCAACTGAGCTACAGGCCCTGATCGCATCGACTGTGCGGTTTGCAACATGACGCCGTCACGATGGTGCCGCAATGGCCTAATTGAATGGTGACTGCAAGTCCGCATCCCTCGTGGACGCCAAAGGAGACGTAGAAGATGAAAATGCCATCAGCCCGCACCCTGCTCGCCAGTTCGGTTGTCGTAGCCGCCCTTGCTGGCGGTGCCGCCATTGCCCAGCAATCGGCCACGTCGCCGAGCGTGCCGAACCAGCAGCCGGTGCCGTCAAACCACGCAAACTCCATCCAGCCCGAAACGACGCTTTCGGTGTCAGCTTCCGGCGAGGTTTCGCGCGCACCTGACATCGCGACGATTACCGCCGGTGTCGAAACCGAAGCAGAGACGGCATCTGCCGCGATGAGCCAGAATGCGGCCTCCATGGACGGCGTCTATTCCGCGCTTGAGGCAGCAGGTGTCGCAGGCCGCGACATGCAGACCTCGAACCTGTCGCTGCAGCCGCGCTATGACTATTCAAACCGCGACGGCGCCCCGCCCCGCCTCGTTGGCTATTCGGCGAGCAACCAGCTCAGCGTGAAAGTGCGTGATCTCGACAATCTCGGCCGCACCATGGATGCGATTGTGCAGGAAGGCGGCAACACGATTTCCGGGCTCCAGTTCAGCCTCGATGACCCGACCGAGGCGCGCAACGAGGCCCGCCGTCAGGCCATCCAGACCGCTGTGCGCCGCGCCAATCTCTATGCGCAGGAAACCGGCTACCGCGTTGCACGCATCGTGACGATCAATGAGCAATCGAGCGGCGGCTACCAGCCCCAGCCGATGATGGCGATGCGCGCCGAGGCCGCTGATGCTTCCACCAAGGTCGCCCGCGGCGAAGTCAGCTATTCGGTGACGGTCGACGTGACGTTCGAGCTTCGCCAATAGGCGCAGCCGCGCCGAGCGCGAGACATGAAAAAGGGCGGGCCCAGTCGCGGGTCCGCCCTTCTTTTTATCTCAATGCGCTAGCGCTGGCCTAGTAAGCCGCGCTTGGCGTTTTCTGTTCGTTGGCATCGTCCAGCAGAACGACGGTCGGTGCGTGCTGGCGGGCTTTCTCTGCCTCGATCGAGGCGAAAGCGGCGATGATCACCTTGTCGCCTACCGAGAAGTGGCGGGCTGCAGCGCCGTTCACGCCAATCGTACGGGAGCCGCGCGGCGCTTCGATTGCATAGGTCTGGATACGGGCACCATTGGTGACATTCCAGATGTCGACACGCTCATTCGGCAGGATGCCGGATGCGTCGAGCAGTTCCTGGTCGATGGAAACGGAGCCCTCATAGTGAAGGTCGCACTGGGTCACAGTGGCCGAGTGCAGTTTCGCTTTCAGCATGTTGAGAAGCATTTCGGGTCTCCAATGGCTCTCTGCATTTGCCCCAAGATATATATGGGCGCGATTGCCCCTACGTAAAGGCATTTGACGCGCCGCAACAACCAGCGCCTTAAAGCATAATGGCTGGGGCGGGTGAAGGGTTTCACCGCGTCATGCCATGAAATTCTGCATGAACACCCCTGTTAGACGCCCGGCTTCAACGTAGATATTCTTTATCCGAGACCCATGACAGCCATGGCAAGCCGGGCGCAGAAGGACACCTCGGAGCTTATGTTTCTGGTAGATTATTCCGAATGGATCGCCATCGCGATCATCCTCGTCATGCTGGTCAGCTTCCTTCTGGAACGCCTGCCGCCAGCGGCGACCGCCATTGCTGGTGCCGCGGCATTCCTGGCGCTGGGCTATGTCGGCGAAGAGCGCGCGCTAGGTGCCTTTGCCAACAGCGCACCGATCACGATTGGCGCGATGTTCATCCTCGCCGCCGCCCTGCAGCGCACCGGCGTGCTTGAACATCTCGCCTCGCGCATCCTGGCGCTGGCGGACACCTCCCGGCTGGGCGCGATCCTGCTTGTGGCGATCGTGACCATTGCGGCCTCAGGCTTCGTGAACAATACCGCCGTCGTCGTGATCCTGGTGCCCGTCGTCATTGCGCTGGCGCAGAAGCTTTCAGTGTCCAAGAAGCGGCTTCTCATCCCGCTCTCCTACATCTCGATCCTTGGCGGCACGCTAACGCTGATTGGCACCTCCACGAACCTGATCGTTGCCGGCGTCGCCTTCTCTCGCGGGCTGGAGCGGTTCAGCATCTTCGAGATCACTGGCATCGGCCTTGTTACGCTCGGTGTGACGCTCAGCTTCCTTCTCGTCTTCGGGCGCTGGCTGCTGCCTTCGGGTGAGCCGGATGACGATGCCGACATCAAGCCGCAGACTTTTCTGACCGACATCTTTCCCAATGAGGACACCAAGGCGATCGGCGTCAGCCCCGACGACCTGCCAGCGCTGAAGGTAAAAGGCGTGAAGCTCGTCTCCCAGCGGCGCGGCAATCGTATCGTCACGGCCAAGGATGATGACCGCGAACTTGCCGCCGGTGACCGCCTGACCATCCGTGCCACGCTGGAAGAGCTTCTGACCTTTGCGGGCAGCGAGACCTTCAAGACTGGGCTGCGCCTTCGTCGGCATCATGCCGATGAGCCGAAACAGGTACAGGCCACCATCACGCCGACCGACTCCAATATCGGCCGCCCGCTCTCGCTCCTCTCTTACCTTTCAGACTATCAAATCACGGTGCGCGGCTTGGCCCGTCCGGGCAATCAGCCGGGGCCGACTCTGGCGAGCTGCCGCCTGCGCGCTGGTGACAGGCTGCTGCTGGAAGGCAGCGAAGCGACGCTGCGCTCTCTGGCAAGCTCCACACCGCTCGTCATTGAGCAGGAAGTCGATGCCGTCCCATTCCGCCGGGGGCACGCACCGATTGCCATCGGCACGCTGGCCGGTGTGATCCTGGCCAGTGCGCTGTTCAGCTTTCCGATCGTTCTCTCTGCGCTGATCGGTGTGGGGATCGTCATGGCCACAGGGTGCATCACGGCCACCGATGCCTGGCGCTCGCTTCAGGCCAATGTGCTCGCCCTCATCGTCGCCATGCTGATCGTCGGCCAGGGGCTGGAACAGGCAGGCGCCGTCGATGTGATCGTGTCGGGCGTATCGCCGCTCCTGCTGGCGGCCTCGCCCTTCATCGTGCTGCTGCTCATCTATGCGCTGACATCGGTCCTGACAGAACTTGTGACCAATGCCGCGGTCGCCGTCATCATGACGCCGCTTGTGATCGAGCTGGCCAGCAATCTCGGCATGGATCCGCGCGCACTCGTGCTGGCAGTGATGTTCGGGGCGAGCGCGAGCTTTGCTTCGCCCATTGGCTATCAGACCAATACGATCGTCTACACGGCGGGTGGCTACAGGTTTGCCGACTTCCTGAAGGTCGGCCTGCCGATGAATGTCATAGCAGGCCTCGCTTCATGTACGGCGATCTGGATGTTCTTCCTGTAGCTCAGCCTACCATTCGGCGACGATCTTGCCGAAATGCTTGCCCGCCTGCTGGTAGGCAAAGGCGTCGCCGAGCTCTCCAAGGCCGAAGCTCTTGTCGATGACAGGCTTCAGGCCGCCATGTTCGATGGCGCGAATAAAGTCCTGCTGGTCCGCGCGGGAGCCGACGATGAGGCCTTCCAGTCGCGCCTGCTTCTGCATGAGGAGCGCCGTTGGCACATCGCCGCTAACGCCCGTCAGCACGCCGATCAGCGCAATGTGACCGCCGACACGCACCGCCTTGATCGATTGCGACAGCGTGCCAGCGCCGCCAACTTCGACCACGACGTCAGCGCCGCGCCCACCGGTGAGCTTTCCAACCGTCGAGCCCCATTTTTCATCGCTCTTGTAGTTGATCACATGATCAGCACCGAGCGCTTTGACCCGCTCCAGTTTCTCATCTGAGGAAGAGGTCGCGATGACTTCAGCGCCCATCATCTTGGCGATCTGGACCGCGAAGATCGACACCCCGCCGGTGCCGAGCGCAAGAACCGTGTCGCCAGCTTTCAGGCCGCCATCGACCACAAGCGCGCGCCATGCGGTGAGGCCTGCCGTCGTGATCGTGGCCGCTTCAGCATGGCTCCAGCCCTTCGGCGCTTTGGTAAAGCTGGTCGCCTTGGCCACCACGGCTTCGCGCGCATAACCGTCAATGCCGTCGCCCGGCGTGCCGGAGAAGTCTGACACGCGCGCCGGACCGGCCAGCCATTGCGGGAAGAAGGTCGAGACGACATGGTCGCCTTTGGCAAAGTCGCAGACGCCTTCGCCGACCGCTTCAACAACGCCTGCCCCGTCTGACATCGGGATGCGCCCGTCAGCTGGCTTGCTCTGGCCCGAGCAGACGATGAGGTCGTGGAAGTTCAGCGACGTCGCATGCAGGCGTACACGGATCTCGCCCGGCCCCGGCTTTCCGGCGTCATTGATGTCGACGAGGTTGAGTTTGTCGAAACCACCCGGGGCGGCAATCTTCACGGCTTTCATGGCAAGGCTCCTGCGATATCTGTCTGCGCCCCAGAGGTTGGCCCGCGCATCTCTATCGGCAAGCCCTGCCGCCGCGATTTTCTAGATCCGCCAGGGCGGAAACCGGCGATAATCCCCCGCCTGATAGAGGCAGATACGGTTGCCTGCCGGGTCTCTCAGATAGGCTTCGCGCCAGCCCCAGCTCTGGTCTTCGGGCGGGCTGAGAAAGTCGAGCCCCGCTCCCGTCAGGCGCCCATATTCGGCATTGAGATCATCTACTTCGAAATAGATGAGCGGCTCGTCGCACCCCTGCCAGCCTTCGACATGGTGCAGCGAAAAGGTCGCCGGTTCGCCGCCATCTGCGTCCGGGCACTCAAAGCGCGCATAGCGCGGCGGGCTGTCGACGATCTGGATGAGGCCAAGCGTCTTGTAGAAAGCAACGCTGGCGGCGTAGTCGATACACGGCACGGTGACCTGATTAAGCCTCATAGTCTCTACCCTCCCAGATGCAGGACGATTTCGCGCCGGTGTGGGCGGTCGCGGTGTTCGAACAGATAGATGCCCTGCCAAGTGCCGAGCATCATGGCGCCATTCTGCACCGGGATGGAGAGCGATGTCTGCGTCAGCGCTGCCTTGATATGGGCGGGCATATCGTCAGGCCCTTCGCTATTGTGGCGCACCCAACCCATCGAGGCTTCATCGGTATGCGGGACCAGCCTGCGGAAGAACTCATTGAGGTCAGCCAGCACATCCGGGTCGGCGTTTTCCTGAATGAGCAGCGAGCAGGATGTATGGCGCACGAAGAGGGTGAGCAGCCCCTCATCAAGGCCCGTATGGCTCAACGCGTCTTCGACCTGCGCCGTAAAGTCATAAAGGCCGGGCCCGGATATCTGCAGTGTCAGCGTGGTGATCATGGCGGCTCCCTTGCCTCACAAAGTGCCGCGATCAGGCCGGGGAATGCAACCGCCTGTCAGGCGTCAGGCCGCTTCCAGTTCTTCAGGCGCTTCACAGGCGGAGACAGACTGCGAGATCAGCTCTGCCTCTCCGAAGATGGTCATGAAGCTGATATCGGCGGCGTCACGCCCGCAGATGATGCGGACGAGCTTTTCAGGCTCTGCCATGCCCGTCGGGTCGACCAGGTGCCAGTTGCCATCCAGCCAGACATCGACGACGGCATGGAAGTCTGGCGGCGTCAGTCCCGGCGCATAGGCCGACACCATACGCGCGGGGATACCGACCGCGCGGCAGAAGCTGATCAGGACATGCGCATAGTCACGGCAGACGCCAGCGCGCGAGGCGAACGTATCGGCCGCCGTCGTCTTGGCGTTGCTTGCGCCGGGCGTGTAGGTGAAGGCACCGCGGATCCAGTCAATCATGGCGAGCACCTGATCGCCGCCATTGAGGTGCGAGAACTCCGTCCAGGCAAAGCTCTCAAGGTCTGCGCCTGCAGAATAATGGCTCGGCATCAGGAAGCCGATCACGCTGGCAGGAAGGTGCGGGCGCGGCGGCACGCGGCGCCCGGCGATGGAGAGCTTTGGCCGCAGGACATTCACGGTCGCCTGATAGCGAAGGGAAACGTCGCCTTCGGCCACCATCCAGTTGCGCCGGTCATTGCGGCTTGCATAGCGCACACCCTGAAGAAGGCTCTGCCCATTGGAGGAAAGCTCTTCGCTGACGATATACTGGTCGCGTCCCGGCCGCGCGCGCAGGGCCAGCAGCACGTCGGATTCGTGCGGAAAGCGATAGTCAAGGCGGGCGTCGATCGTCACGCGCATGGGGAAGACTTTCAATGTAGGATGGCACTCTGGCGGCGCGCTGTTACCTGTTCATTGAACGCGGTTCAAGAGCTTGTGGTTGCCGGAACTGCAAGCTTTTTCGTTGACATCGCTAAGCGGCGTTCTTTTATATTGTGCACAATATTATTGCTCAGCGACAAAGGAGACTGGAATGAGCGAACTCTATGCAACGGAAGTGACCGCGACAGGCGGTCGTCAGGGCGACATCAAGTCCGATGATGGCATCCTGCAGCTAGAACTGGCCCCGCCAGCAGGCCTCGGCGGGCCGGGCGGCAAGACCAATCCGGAACAGATGTTTGCTGGTGGGTTTGCGGCCTGTTTCGGTAATGCCGTGATCCATACGGCGCGTGCGCAGAAGCTGCCGGTCAAGGACCGCGACGTTGAAGTTGTCGCCCGCGTCGGCCTCGGACCGAACGGCTCTGGCGGCTTTGGCCTCAGCGTCGCACTTGAGACCACCATTGCAGGCCTCGATCAGGACGCTGCTGAAAAGCTCGTCGAAGCCGCCGAAAAAGTCTGCCCCTACTCCAATGCGGTGCGCGGCAATGTGGATGTTGCGTATAGTGTGAAGACGCGGTGATATCGCGTCCATCATGACTGAAGACCAGCACCCGGACGATCCACTCCGCCTCGACCGCCAGATCTGTTTCCCGCTCTACGCAGCGTCGAACCTGATCAACAGGCTGTATCGTCCGGTGCTGTCAAAGCTCGGCCTGACCTACCCGCAATATCTCGTCATGCTCGCGCTATGGGAGCAAGCACCGCGCACGGTCGGGGCCCTCGGCGAAGCGCTCTATCTCGACAGTGGTACACTGACCCCGCTGCTCAAGCGGATGGAGCAGGCCGGGCTTCTGACACGCAAGCGTGACCCGGAAGACGAACGCCGCGTGCAGGTCGACCTGACCAGCGAAGGCCGCGCCCTGAAGGCCGAGGCCCAGCGCGTCCCCGAAACCCTGACCGCCGGCTTTGAAGGCGACCCTGCTGACGTCGAAAAGCTCCGCGACAGCGTCCAGGCGCTGGTCGCGACGCTGGCGAGGCATCAGACGCGGTGAACTGACGTCAGTTTCTAATAGGGCATACCTGTATAAGGGCTCACCCGGCGGCCCTGGCTGTCCGTATAACACGTGAACTCGTAACCCGGCGTGCCACCGCGTACACAGGTGCGCCAGAGGTTCGCGCGGTTGCGATAATAATCCGCCCTCTGATTGTTCTCGATCTTCTCCTCATAGTCGAATATCTTTTCCCAGATCCACTGGATCTTTGCCTTTGCCGGTTCGTAGCCCGCCGCTTCTGCCTCGCTATAGTAGCCGAGGACATAGTTGTAGAATTCGAGGTTCTCCTCATGGTCGGCGTAGTTGGTGCGGCCCGGCCGGTTATGCGGGGCGCTAGGCAGCTCCATCTCACCCATGAAATAATAACCAGCGCCATTGCCGGCACGAGCTGCCTCAGCATAGGCCGCCCAGGCATCATTCAGCTGGCGGCTGGCGCGATAGAGCTGGGCGAGTTCGATCAGCATGCTCGTCTCACCGCGTTTGCGGGCTGCTTCGAACATTGCTCGTTTCGCATCTACATTCGGCTCAATGCGTGCTGCAGCAACGAGGTCTGATACTGGCGCAAGCTGTAGCAGGTCCGAATTTTCGAACGTCGCTGTGTATGCGGGCCTGTAATAGTCATTGCAGGCGCCTGGATCGCCGGGAATGAGCCCGGCGCGCACCCAGCCCTCATTGCGAAGGCCATAGGTCCTGCTTGCTTCGTCGATCTCGCTCCAGCGCCCTTCGCGAATGGCCGCCACCAGCACGGCGTGGCACTTTTCTGCCGCCGACCTCAGGCCCGCGACCCGCGCAGCCTCTGCGGCTTCGGCAGCTTCTCGCTCGGCACGTTCTCTTGTAATCCGCGCGCTGATCTCTGCCTGCGTTGCCGCCATCGCGGCGTCACGCTGGCTTCGCCATTGCGCAAGCGCCTCGGTGCCGCTTGTGCCCCCCTCATGGATGACCTTGGTGTTTGCCCAATACTCTGTAACGACACCGGCCCCATCCTCGGTTGTCGCTGCCGTATAGAAACGCTGCTTTGGCGCGGCCCCGGTGGTGGTGCGATCAAGGGAAAGATAGCTTTCGAGCGATGCACTTTCCGCAATCGCCGCGCGAGGGCCCTTGGCTGACAGCAAATAGCGCCTACCAGCCGGGCTATCCTTCACCACGGCGTATCCGAATGGCTGGCGATAGGCGTCCGTGCGCACCACGCCTCGCACGCCATCCGGGAGGGCCATCGGCGCGCCATCATCTGCGAGCGGATGAAATATCGGCTGCGTGCCAAGACCCGGGCCGAGCTGCACCTCACCAACGGGGACGGCGAGCACCTGCGCTGCGCCGCGATCAAGCGGGCGGTCACCCGTCTGGTTGATATAGGCGTCATAGTCTTTCTGCCAGAGGAAGCGTATCCAGTTCAGGATGACTGCGCCCGCAGGCGCAGTCACCGTTTTTCCGCTCGTCTGGTCGATGATGACGTAGCGCTTACCCTCGCCTGTGTCCTGACGTGCCATCAACACATCGCCGTGATAGGCGATATAGCCGCCGGGGGCGAAATCATTGGTATCGAACGCGGTTGAATTGGCGACTTCGGCAATCTTCCGGCCCGTCTGGTGATACACCGTCAGCGTGCTGCCTGTTCGGCAAGCGACATATTCCTCGCGCACCAGCGGCAGTCTTTCTTCGCAGACAGGGCGCACCTTGATGTCATTGTCGTGTGCCGCAAGGCCGAACGTGTAGCCGCGCCGCTGACGCTCATCCGGCTTCAGCACATAGCGAAGACCTCCAGCGGTCGTCGTCACGTCGTTCCACTGCTCGACCGGGACGCCGTTATTGATCTGCGACCGGATACACATACCGCCGCGCTGCTTCTGGCAGCAGGAGTCCGTAAACGGGCAGATCCCCTGCCCTGAGGCCGGCAGTGCCGCAACCAGTCCGACCAGCCCGATCAAGGCCGCCAGAATTCCCCCACGCATCATGCAACGTCCCCACCCACAAACTGAGACCGAAATCAGTCTCGCTCAGGAGAAGATATCTTCGAAAACGACAAACCCTGCAATCGCGAGGTTGATTGCGAGACCGTCAGCCTATTCGCTCAATGAGTTCCCGTGCCGCCAGAGGGTCACGGGCCTTTGCGCCTGAGATGAAGAAGGCAAAGACATCGCGCGTCTTCGACCACGCCTTCAGCGTACCCGCCCACTCATCAAGCGCTGAGGGCGCATAACCTGCCTTGTATGTCTCACGGCTCTCCTGAAGGCGCGCATAGGCGAAGCTCGCCGTCTCCACGTCCGGCATCGGCCAGTCCTCGGCGTCAGAATAGACAAGCGCGCAATCGTGCTGGCGCAGCATGTCGGTGAAAGCTTCGGTCTTGAACGTGTCGTTGCGCACTTCGATGGCGTGGCGCAGTTGCACGCCATCGCTCTCTGCTGGAAGCGCGCCGAGAAAGGCTGAAAAATAATCGGCCTCGAACTTGCGGCTCTCGGGAAACTGCCAGTTGATTGCACCCAGTCTGTCGCCAAGCTCCGTGACGCCGCCGGAGACGAACCAGTCGATAGCCTCCTTCATCTCAGCGGCGGTTTTGCGAGACGTGGTGAAACGCTGCGCCTTCACTGTGAACTTGAAACCATCGGGGGTCTGCTCCGCCCAGTTCTCGAAGACATGAGGCTTTTGATTGCGATAGAAGGTTGAGTTGATCTCGATCGCCGTCAGCTGGCGCGAGGCGTATTCAAGCTGGCGCTTTTTTGCGAGGTCAGCCGGGTAGAAGGTTTCCTCCCAGGGCTCATAATTCCAGCCGCCAATTCCGATGCGAATGGGGTGGATCATAGATCAATGCTCCGATCAAAAAAGGCGGCCCGTGGGACCGCCTTTTCAAACTTAAGTATCCAGGAAGCTCCGCAGCTTGCGGCTCCGGCTTGGGTGCTTGAGCTTTCTCAGCGCCTTTGCCTCGATCTGACGGATACGTTCGCGCGTCACGCTGAACTGCTGGCCGACCTCTTCCAGCGTGTGGTCGGTGTTCATGCCGATGCCGAAGCGCATGCGCAGGACACGTTCCTCACGCGGGGTGAGCGAGGCGAGCACGCGGGTCGTGGTTTCGCGAAGGTTGGACTGGATCGCGCTGTCGACAGGCAACAGCGCCATCTTGTCCTCGATGAAGTCGCCGAGATTCGAGTCCTCGTCGTCGCCAATCGGCGTTTCGAGCGAGATCGGCTCTTTCGCAATCTTGAGGACCTTGCGGATCTTCTCCAGCGGCAGACCAAGCTTTTCAGCTAGCTCTTCCGGGGTCGGCTCGCGGCCAATCTCGTGCAGCATCTGGCGCTGGCTGCGGACGATCTTGTTGATCGTCTCGATCATGTGCACCGGAATACGGATCGTGCGGGCCTGGTCCGCGATGGACCGGGTAATCGCCTGACGAATCCACCAGGTCGCATAGGTCGAGAATTTGTAACCGCGGCGGTATTCGAATTTATCGACCGCCTTCATCAGGCCGATATTGCCTTCCTGGATCAGGTCGAGGAATTGCAGGCCGCGATTGGTGTATTTCTTGGCGATGGAGATCACGAGGCGCAGGTTTGCCTCAACCATTTCCTTCTTGGCGACGCGGGCTTCGCGTTCGCCCTTCTGGACGCGCTGAACAATCTGGCGGAAATCGTCGATCGGGATACCGATCTCCTGCGAAACGGCCGTGATCTCTTCGCGGATCTCGCCGATCTGATCGCCCTGGCTCTCGAAGAAGCTTTCCCACTTCTTCTTGGACTTCGCGTTCTCGAGCGTTTCTTCCTGCCAGTTCGGATTCAGCTCGTTGCCGAAATAGCTTTCGAGGAATTCCTTGCGCGGCACGCCCTTCGCGTCAGCCAGACGCATGAGCTTGCCTTCAAGGCCCATCAGCTTCTTGTTGATGGCGTAGAGCTGTTCAACAAGCGCTTCGATACGCGCATTGTTGATGTGCATCGTCTTGAGATTGTCGACGATGGACTGGGCCAGCGTGTCATACTCTTCGCGCGCATCGGCGGTCAGCGCCTTGCCGGCCATGCGGCGCTCAACGAGGCGCTCCTGCAGTTTGCGGTACTGACCGAAGGCGAGCGCGATCTCGTCCAGCTTGCCAAGCACGCCGTCACGAAGTTCGGCTTCCATGGCCGACATGGACATGGCCTGACCTTCTTCCTCGTCCTCGCGTTCTTCGCGGGCAAGGCGTTCCTCGGTCGTTTCGTTCTCGCGCTCTTTCGCCTCGGCTTCTTTTTCTTCCTCGGTCTTTTCGCGCGGTTCTGGCGTCGGGTTCTCCGCGCCATAGGTCGTTTCAAGGTCGATGAGGTCGCGCAGGAGAATGCGCTCATTCATGAGCTCATCGCGCCAGACCATCATGGCCTCAAAGGTCAGCGGGCTCTCGCAGAGGCCGCGGATCATGGCATCACGGCCGGCCTCGATACGCTTGGCAATCGCGATCTCGCCTTCACGCGACAGAAGCTCAACGGCGCCCATCTCGCGCAGATACATGCGCACAGGGTCATCGGTACGGTCAGAGCCGCGTGCATTGCCCTTTTTGGCAACTGCGCCGCTGGTGCCCGTCTTGGCGACAGCCGTACCCTTGGACGCGCCTTCCACTTCGTCTTCGTTCTCGACGACCTGGATACCCATTTCAGAGAGGGCCGACATCGTATCTTCGATCTGGTCGGAGGACAGCTCCTCCGATGGAAGGACGTTGTTCAGCTCTTCATGCGTGACATAGCCCTTGGACTTTGCCTGCTTGATGAATTTCTTGATCTTCGAGTCGTTGAGATCGAGCACCGGACGGTCGTCGGTCTCGACTTCGGCGCCTTCATTGTCACGCTTCTGGGCTTTCGCCATCTAACTCTCCCGCCTGTTGCAGCATGCCCCCTGCAACATTCAATCAATCAACTGGCCGATCAGTCCTGATCGGTTTGTTCTGCTGCTTCATTGAGACGCGCCACACGTGCCTCACGTTCCGCCACTTCATGCCGACGCCGTCGCCAATTCTCAGGTGACGCTGTCACCTCAGCCTTGGCAACGTCGCCAAATGCGCTGGCGTCGTCGCGGGCCACGTATTGCTCGAGGGCGATAAGCCATTCCCGTTCGTCAGCTCCATCGGGAGCTATAGCAGTTGTTGCGGGATAAGAATTGAGCAAGTCAGCAGCGCGCATGTTTCCAGACTGCACTAAATGGGTCGCGATTGCGCTGCGGTCAACACCTGCGCCTGCGTCAGGCCACGAAATGATCACATCGCGCAAGGTTGCGACATCCTCATCAAGGAAGATCGCCATGGAGAGTAGCTCAAATCCGACATCGATCAGATGGGGCGAATCAATGGCGCGCACCAGCAGGCCGAGGCCCCGCGTCTTGGCTGGCGCACTTGTCTGGTGGGCGCCTTTGACCGGCCCATCGGACCGCCCCGCAGGGCCGCGCGCGCGCCGGCGCATCTGCCAGAGATGGTCATTCTTGCGGGATTTCAGCTCCTGCTCATAGGCCGCGCGCACGCCTGCATGCTGGATCGTAGCCGCCGCCTGCATCAGACGCGCTTCGAGCCCGGCCTGCCTTTCGGGCGTATCAAGTGGCTCTGCGTCGCGCTCCCGGCGCCAGAGCACCTCGATCAGCGGTACTGAGTTGGACAGTGCCTGCTTCATCGCTTCGGGGCCTGACTGGCGGATGAGGTCATCCGGGTCCATCCCGCCAGAGAGCAGACAGAAGAACAAGGTCCGCTCTGGCTGAAGGTGCGGCAGCGCGCGCTCAATCGAGCGGTAAGCGGCGCGAAGGCCCGCTGCGTCACCATCGAAACAGAGAACCGGCTCTGGCCCTGCGCGCCACAGAAGCGCCAGCTGGTCTTCGGTCAGCGCCGTACCGAGCGGGGCGACGGCATGGCCGATCCCCGCCTCTGCCATGGCGATAGCGTCCATATAGCCTTCGGTGACGATCAGCCCACCTTCATCGGTGCTGCCAAAGGCTTCGCGCGCATCCTTGTAGCGATAGAGGACGCGCCCCTTGTGGAAGAGCTCTGTGTCATTGGAATTGAGGTATTTCGGCTTGGCGTCCGGCTGCAGCCCCCTGCCCCCGAAGGCGATGACCTGGCCGCGCACATCGGTGATCGGGAAGATGACGCGCCCACGGAACCGGTCATACGGATCGCCCCCGCCCTCTTTGACGACGGCGAGGCCCGCATCGATAATTTCCTGCATGCCGAAACTTTCGGCTTTCAGATGGTCGATCGTCTTGCGCCAGTCATCGGGCGCATAGCCGAGCCGGTGACGCGCCCAGGCCGCCGCGCCTAGCCCGCGATTTTCCAGATACTCGCGTGCTTCGGTGCCTTCTGCCGCGCGCAACCGGTCCTCGAAGAACTTGCAGGCCGCTTCGCAGCAGGCATAGAGCCGCTTGCGACGGTCATAGGTCTCTTCGTCCTGCGGCGTTGCCTTGGGAAGCTGCATGCCCGCTTCATCGGCAAGCTTCTCGACCGCCTCCATGAAGGACAGCCGCTCGGTCTCCATGACGAAGGAGATGACGTCCCCGCCAATGCCGGATGAGAAGTCCTTGAAGATGCGCTTCTGGTCGTTGACGTAGAAGCTCGGGCTTTTCTCATTGGTGAAAGGCGACAGGCCGACCCATTCCTTGCCCTGCTTCTTCAGCTTCACCTTGCGCCCGATGACATCGGACGGCCGGATGCGGGCCTTCAACTCCTCGACGAAGCCATCTGGTATGCGAATGGAAGCTGACATGAACGCTCAGTGTAACGCAGATGCCGCCCCAAGGGCCACTCTCCAATGCGGCGATCCACAGCCCCGCTCCGGCCTGTGGATAACTAGGCGGGAACGGCGCCTGCCGCTGCCTCCTCCTCCACGCAGATATAGCCTTCGCGCGGCAGCAGGATCCAAGCAATGACCCCCGCCATGACGTCGACCGCCACATGGACAATGATGCCCGGCCAGAGCGAGCCAGACAGGACATAGGTCAGGGTCATGATGATGGTGACCGGCAGGATGCGGACCAGCCCCTGCACGCCCTGATAGATGTGGGCGAGGATGAAGACACCGATCGCGGCCAGCGCCGCCATCCAGAGCGGCATCAGAAGCGCCAGTACGCTGATGAGGAAGGCGCGGAAGATGACTTCCTCGGTGATGCCTGCCGTCACCGCGACCATGAAGAATCCCCAGCAGTCGCGGCGGCGACGCGGCATCAGCGCGTCATAGTCGCCCGAGCCGAACATGGACTGGCGCAGCGTCTCCTGGACTTCTGCATCACGGCGTATCGCGGGTAGCTGGGCGATCTGAAGCGCGAGAAAGCCGAGCGCGACCGCCCAAGCCGCGAACATGCCGATGCCGCTGCCCCACGCAAAGCCGAGCGTCTCCAGTGACCGGCCTGACGAGGTCCATGCCCAGAGACTGATACCGCAGAGCAGCCAGAGAAGCGATCCGGTCACGGTCCAGTGAATGAAAGGGCTGCGCGTCGGCCGGGCGGGCTTGCGAATGCGCCGATAGATGTCCGAGGCCATGCCGCAGACCCAGAGAAGCAGGATCGCACCAAGGCCAATAACGAGTTCGCGTTCTGTCTGAATGAAAGTTTCCATGTGCCACCTGTCGAGGCCGCGCTTCGCAAACTGGACGCGCGGCGATGTCATTGCAGCCCTCTGCTGCTTGAAAGTTCGCTCACTCTCGCTTAATATGAAGGTGAATTCACATTCACATATGGGAAAGAAGCTCCGATGTCAAACAGCTTTGCCCGGCCAGCGACGCAGGCGCGGTCCATGAAGACCCAGCAGAAGCTGATGGATGCGCTTGAGGCGCTGCTGCGGGAGAAAGACTTTGACGCGATTTCGGTGCCCGACCTTGCAGCCGAGGCAGGCGTCGCGGTCGGCACCGTATACCGCCGTTTCGAGAACAAGGAGGCGCTAATCCCGCTCCTGTTCGAGCTCTGGAAGACCCGCAGCGCGCTGCAGATGGAAACCGCCGCGGTCCAGGTCGAGGAAGTGACATCCGCCGACCTTCGCCAGCTCCTTCGCAGGCAGATGCGAGCGGCATACAGCTTCATCCGTGAGCAAGCCCACATACTGCGCGCGGTGCACTTGCAGGGACGGCTTCGCCCGCAGCTGATCGGCGAGGATTGGAAGCAGCTCTGGAAGGATGCGCTTGCGGGCAACCGGGCCTTTCTGGAGCTTGTGAAAGACAGGATCGGCCAGTCAGATCTCGACCGCGCGGCAGAGATGATGATCTACATCGCCAACACGGCGCTCGTCGAAAAAGCCCTCTTCGATGAGGACGGTCCGGGATACGTCGTCACCGCAGAAGGCGATGCCTTCGCGAACGAGATTGCCGACATTGTCTATGGGTATCTGTCCTTGGAAGATATCTGATCGAGGCGAGCCTCAAATTCGGATCTCGTCGCCATAAACCACACACGCGGCCCCCGATTGGACTCGCGAACAAAGTCCCTGAGCGCGCTGTTCGCGTCGACCTTGGCCGAGATGTCGCCGATGAAGGCCACGCTTAGCTGATAGTTGATGATCTTCTGGATGAAGCGCCCTGCCTGCCGCGTGCTGAGATCGAGAAACCCGTCTACAAGCCGTGAGACCGGAATCGCGACCCAGTCCGCATCCGTTGAAAAGGCCTCCGACAGGACATCGCTGGCGTCCTGTTCACCTGCAAGGAGGGGGCCGTCCGCATCCAGCCAGACAACGGTCGTCCCGCCCGCTTCGGTTATCGTCGCTGTCATACCAGCGTGCCCGTCTTACGACGCAGGAAGTCCGACACTTTGCCTGCGGCATCGGCAATGAAATGATAGGCTTCGGGTCGATAATCCACCTCGATCTTCGGTGCGTGCGCGTCGACCCGTCGGCGGATATCAGCCGAATCGATAAGGGCGTCCCGGCCCGCCGCGATGATGAGGACAGGCATGGATAGACGTGCCAGCTCTTCATCCGTCAGGCGTGGTATTTTCATGAAGCGCGGACGTGCCTGATCCATGACAAGGTTCATGAAGGCTCCGAAACGCTGAACCTCTGCCGGAGTGTTCTCCTCATCGGGGGCTGGACCCAGAATTAGCTCGCGGATCTTCTGCGCGCCCGTTTTGCCCATGAAGAAAAGCGGGAAAGCCTTGAGCAGGAAATTCTTCTGCCGCCCTATGCCTGCGGGCACGATACCGGCCAGTGCGCGCACGCGGCCCGGGCGGCGGTGCGCATAGTCGAGAACCAGCCAGCCGCCGAGCGACACGCCGCAGAATGCCGCAGCCTCGACGCCCAGCGCCTGCATGACATCGTCCAGCCAGAGCGCATGGTCCTCGCTCGCCAGCGGACGGCGTACAGGTGCAGAAAGGCCCGGCTCGCCGATCATGTCGACGCAATAGCAGCGAAAGTCACTGGCATAGGCCTCTATCTCAAGCATCCAGCTCGCCGAATTGGCCGACGAGCCGTGATGCAGGAACAGCGCCGGGCCATCTTCAGGTCCGCAGACAATGACGAACGTCTCTCCGAAACGCGTTTCAATCCTGCGTGGCTCTGCCGGAACTGGCCAATAGGTCAGCAGCTCTCTATAGGCCGCCTCTAAAGCCTGGCGCCCAGCCTCGCTCTTGAAGACGTCGGCCACGGGTCAGTCCCGACCGGTATAGAGTTCGATCAGGCCAAGTACTGCGATGCTGGCACCGACGCCGCCCAGACATACGACTTTGAGACGCTGGCGGGCCTCATCATAGACCGTCTCGACACGAAGGGCGGGCGCATCGCCGCGTCGCCCATTCGACGCCGCGACGATCCCGTCCGTCATGCGCATGGCCTCGTCACGGCTGATTCCCTCAATCTCGACAATAGTAGAGGCATCGACATGCCTCGGCGGCGCGCCGACTGAAGGCGCTTCGGGAAGCCCCGCATAGCGGGACATGGCCTCACGCGTGATGCGCCAGGACTTGCCGACCTTCTGGGCTTCAAGCCGCCCCTCACGGATGTGCCTGCGTACCGTGCGCGCGTGTAAGCCAAGCTCTTCGGCGACGTCTTCGGCTGTTAACAGTGGGCGTGACATGGTCGGCTCCTTTATTATTACATAAATGCACAATAAATGGAGTCAATAAGGACGTTTATGGAACTTTACGGGCCAATAATGCCGTGTACCGGGCCCGCACGCGTCCTTGTACACCGGTCAAGCGCATGGCCCTCCTGGCTCTCTGAGCCGGAGCGACTTTTCGAATTAGGATTAAGAATACCGGGTTGAGCCTAGCGCAGCGCCTGACGGACGGCTTTGCCGGCGGTACCGGTGTCGATGCGGCCGGGATAGCGGCTTTGCAGCTCTGCCATGCAGCGGCCCATATCTTTCAGCTTGGTCGCTTCCAGATCGTTCACCACGGCATCGACGGCACTTTCCAGGGCAGCGCCCTGAAGCGGTTGCGGCAGGAAGGACTGGAGAATCTCCATTTCCTCGCGCTCACGCTCTGCATCCGTGATGCGGCCTGACTCGTCGAACTCACGGGCCGACACTTCGCGCTGGGCCACCATGATCTCGAGCAGCTTGCGAACTTCAGTGTCTTCGCACCCCGCGCACTGGCCCTGTCCACGGGCCGTGACGTCACGATCGCGCATGGCACAGCTCACCAGACGCAGCGTGCGCGCACGGATGCCTTCGGCATCGTCGACTTCAGCTTTCTGGAGTGCGATCAAAACACGGTCGCGGATCGTGTTAGCTGGAGAAACTTCTGTCTGTCCCATACCTGCTCTTTTATACATGGACCTCGAACTTGACGCCCGGGTCACTGCACGCCTATCTCACGCCGCCGGAGGATGAGGTCTGTTAGTGACCGAATCCCTAATGGCGTCTGACAGGACGCGAGGAGATACGCGCATGACCACCGGAAATCAACCTGATTCACCAGCAACTGGCGCGATCGCGCTGGCAGATGGAACGGTTTTCCTCGGCCACGGTTCCGGCGCCGCAGGCGTTGCAGTGGGGGAGCTCTGCTTCAACACATCGATCACGGGCTATCAGGAAATCCTCACCGACCCGTCCTATGCAGGTCAGGTCGTGCTCTTCACTTTCCCGCATGTCGGCAATGTCGGCGCGAACCCGGAAGACCATGAAGAATCCTCCGCTGAGGCAGGCCGCGCCGCGACGGGCGCCGTCTTCCGCGAGCCAATTTCGCCGCCGTCCAACTGGCGCTCGCGCGATCATTTCGACGCCTGGCTGGCGAAGAAGAACATCACCGCCGTCTCCAATGTCGACACGCGTGCGCTCACCCGCATCATCCGCGAGGGCGGCATGCCGAAATGCGCCGTCGCCTACGCCCCGGACGGCAAGATCGACGTCGAAGCGCTGATCGAAGCGGCCCGCGCCTGGGAAGGCCTCGAAGCGGCTGACCTCGCGCTGAATGTTGTTGGCGATGCCGCCTATGACAATTCCGAGCGCCTCTGGGACCTTGCCACCGGCTTTGCCAATAATGAGCAGACAGACTTCCACGTCGTCGTGCTCGACTATGGCGTGAAGAAGAACATCCTGCGCAACCTCGCCCATGTTGGTGCGCGCGCGACCATCGTTCGCGGCGACACGCCGTTTGAAGAGATCATGAAACTGAACCCGGACGGCGTCGTCCTGTCGAACGGCCCGGGTGACCCGGCCGCGACCATCAAACGCTGCGGTGACACGATCAAGAAGCTGATCGATAGTGGCAAGCCGCTGCTTGGCATCTGCCTTGGCCACCAGCTTCTTGCGCTCGCGCTGGGGGCGCAGACCAGGAAGATGCCGCAGGGCCATCACGGCGCGAACCACCCGGTGAAGGATTTCGAGACCGGCAAGGTCGAGATCGTGTCCATGAATCACGGCTTCACCGTCGATACCGCGACGCTGCCGGACGGCGTTGAGGAGAGCCACCGCTCGCTCTTCGACGGCACCAATTCGGGCCTTCGGGTCAAAGGCAAGCCGATCATCTCGGTCCAGCACCACCCCGAGGCGAGCCCCGGCCCGCAGGACAGCTTCTACCTGTTCCAGCGCTTTGCAGGCTTCATGAAGGACCAACAGAGCTGAACGCCATCTCCCCTCCCCCTGAAGCGCTTTGCGTGGGGGACAATCGTATCGGCGCCATTGCCGACGATCTCGCAACCAAAGGATGGAGCTGGCAGCCCGGCCTGCTCCCGGATGCGCTGACATCGGCGCTGCGCGCTGAACTCATCGCCCGCGATGCAGCCTCTGACCTTGGCCCTGCAGGTATAGGCCGTGAGGACGACTTCCATGTCGACCGCTCTGTCCGGCGCACGCGCATCACCTGGTTCGATGGCTCGACGCCAGCCCAGCAGGACTTCCGCAGCTGGACCGAAACGCTCCGCAATGCGCTCAACCGCGAACTGATGCTCGGCCTGTTCGAGATGGAAGTCTGCTTTGCCGTCTACCCGCCCGGCGGCTTCTATGACCGCCACCTCGACAGTTTTGCAGGCGCGCGAAACCGCGTTGTCTCCCTTGTCGCCTATCTCAACGAAGACTGGGACGAGGGTCGCGGCGGTGCATTGGCAGTGTGGGATGAAGGCGCAGGCGAGGAGGACGCCCCCGCCGCCCGCATCATTCCGCAGCCGGGCGGCGTCGTTCTGATGCTGTCAGAAGCCATCCCACACGAAGTCGAAGTCACGCAGGAAACCCGCTACGGTCTTGCCGGCTGGTGGCGCGTCAACCAGTCCGGCGTCGGCCGCATCGATCCGCTGAGCTAATTTCTCAAACCCAACACAGCCTCATGGTGAGCGAAGTCGAACCACGAGGCGAGCAGCCAGCGCAGACGCCCTCGTCCTTCGACATCGCTCAGGATGAGTACGTTGAGGGGTCAGCTTGCCAGCGCCGCCAACCGCTCTTCGCGCAGCGCTTTCAGCTTCGGCCCAAGCGTCGTCTCGAAATAGCGGTCACAGCCGATGCACATATTCTCGACGGTTCGCCCTGCCCCGTCGACCGCGCTAGACATGGCACGGAAGGCGTCGGCATCCTCGATCATGGCGTCCGGCGCGCCGCGATTGATCGCCTGTATCTCTGGCAGCGTTCCGACGCTGGTCAGGATGTCCTCGAGCCGCTCCTCGGTCAGCTTGCCAAGCGGGGCCTTGGTCTTGAGACAACACGGATAAATCGACCCGTCAGGCTCGATGGCCACTTCTGAGCCGGCTTGCCCAAGGTGGAGGAAGTTCTTGCCACCAGACCAGCGCGCGCAGAAATTCGTATCATAGCCCGCATTGGAAAGGCCATTGGCCCAGGCCCGCCCACGCGGCCAAAGCTCCCCGATCCAGAGATCTTCCTGAGCCCCGAAGAACAGGAAGGTCGGCCCATCGGGACGCTTTTCCTGTTGTGCTGGCATGTTCAGCTTCTTCGATTTCGCCCCGCCCAAAGACACTTCGCTGACGCCGCGCGACGCCATCAGCTCCCTTATCTCCTGCATGAAGCGGAATTTCTTCTCGCCTTTCATGCCGACGTGGAAATCGTCGATGGAGGCGATGGCGATGCTCTCCACCCCAAGCTCGAGGCATTCATCGAGGATTTGCGGCGTCAGCACATCACCTGTCATCTGCATGGAGATTTTCGGCGCCTTCGCCCCCCAGCGCGCCCTGATCGCCCGCAGGACTGGATAGAACAACTCTTCGCGCACCCCGTCGATCAACAGTTCGCCGCCTGCAAGGATAAGGTTTGTGCGCTCACGCGTGCCGTTTTGCGGGTCAGCCCAGCTCATATCGTCGGGCAGATTGGCGAGGATACGCTCATACGAGGTCTGTCCCTCGGCGACGACATTCTTCAGGGCATCGCGCACATAGGGCCGGAAACGGTCGTCATAACAGTGCTTGCACTTGCGATGGCAGGCCCAGGTAAGGACCCAGTAGATAGACTGCATTTTGCTTCCCGCCGTCTGGTTCAACCTCCAGCGCTAAAGCAAGTGACCGGCCCTTGCGAGGGCCAGTCACGAGAATTTGCTCTGATGACGGAAGGTTACTCAGCGCCGTCCAGCTCCAGCACATCCTGAAGGAACAGGGTTTCGGCCTCGCGCTGGAAGTCACGGTTCGACTTCTTGGCAAAGCCGTGGCCTTCATCCATGGCGAGCAGGAACCACGCCTCGCCGCCATTCTGGCGGACCGCTTCAAGGATCTGCTCAGCTTCGGATGCTGGCACGCGCGGATCGTTGGCGCCCTGAATGATGAAGAGCGGCTTGGTGATCTCGCTTGCATTGTTCAGCGGGGAAATCTCCTCAAAGAAGGCCGCAATCTCCGGGTCACGCTCATCGCCATATTCGGCGCGGCGAAGGTCGCGGCGATATCCCTTGGTGTTCTCAAGGAAGGTCTTGAAGTCAGAGATACCGACAATGTCGATGCCGCCGGCGAGGCGGTCATTGTAATCGACCATCGAGGCCAGAACCATATAGCCGCCATAGGAGCCGCCATAGACCAGCACGCGGTCGCTATCGAGGTCGCCCTGCCCATCGATCCAGTCGAGCAGCGCGCCGATATCCTCGACCGACTTCTTGCGGTTTAGGCCATTGTCGAGGCTCACATAGGTCTTGCCATAACCGGCAGAGCCACGGACGTTCGGCACGACGACGGCCGCGCCAAGTTCGTTCGCCCAATACTGATAGGTCGAGGAGAAGTAAGGCCGCGACTGGCCTTCAGGCCCGCCATGGATCGACAAGATGACCGGATAAGGCCCCTCGCCTGCCGGGCGATAGACGAAGGCCGGAATATCCATGCCGTCAGCGTTCGGATAGTCGAACATCTCCGGCTCGACGAAGGCGGCAGTATCAAGCCCGCCGACTTCGGCTTCGGTCCAGCGGGTCAGCTCCAGCGTCTCGACATCGAAGGACCAGGCATCAGCTGGGCTGGTCGCACCAACAAAGGTAAAGCCGACGCGGCTGCCCGTGCTGTCAAATTGCGGGCCGGCCGCAATCCCCGTCGGAAGGTCTGGGCCGTCGGTCACCTCGCCGCTCTCAATATCGAGCAACTTGATCGTGCCGAGACCGCCCTCATTGACCGTAAATACAACCGTGCTGCCATCCGGGGACAGGTCATAGCCTTCGACGTCCCAATCGATATCGGTGGTGTAGACAGTCATCTCATCAGACCCCGGCACGAGGCGGACCAGGTTCTTGAACTCCGAGCCTGCATCGGTGGAGGTCAGCAGGCTGCCATCTGGCAGGAAGTGCAGGCCATCATAGGCAACTTCCTCACCGGGGCGTATTTCAGTCATCTCACCTGTTGCGACATTGAAAGTGAAGATGTCGCTGTCCTGGATGGAGATGTAGCGCTGGATGGTCACCATGCTGCCATCGGCGGAAAAATCGACCGGGAAGAGCGCGCCTGTGCCGTCGCCCTCGAACACGGTCTCAATGCTGGCTGGGTCAGCCGGATTGCCCATTTTCAGGTCGTAGTCGGCGTCTCCATCGCGGGCTTCGTAGAAGAAGACCTGCGAGCCATCATCGGTCCACACATAGCCGCCATTGCGCGTGCCCGCTTCGGTAAACCGCGTGACGCCGCCGCTCGCCATGTCGAAAAGGTAGCCCTGATAGAACTCATCGCCGCCTGTATCCTTCGAGAAGACAAAGCTGCCGCCAGCCGGGCTGACGGATGCGCCGCCAATAGGTTCATCGTAGAAGGTCACCTGACGGCGCGCCCCAAGCGGCGTCTTCACCTGGTGGATCTGGCTGACCTCGCCAAAGCGGGTGGCGATCAGCACGCCCTCATCGGTCCAGTCGGCAAAGCCGTGCGTGCGCACATTCTGATACTGGCGAAGCTTCTCACTCACCGCTTCCGGGATGTCCGGAATATTCTCCATGACAAGGTTGCCTTCGGTCACGCGTTCGGCAGTCGTCGGCGCCATCGCCTCCTGTGCGCTGGCGAAAGGGGCCGAGATGAGCGCTGCCGCAGCCACACCGGCAAGGGCGGATGTCTTGTAGAACATTGAGTGTCTCCTGATCGCGTGAAATGGCCAGCAGCGGACACCGCCAACCTGTCAGGAATGACTATAGGCGCCTTGCCTCACTCGTGAAGGCCGCAGGCCTTTTCCGAAGTTGGATTAATGACGTGCCCGGTTGAAGCGTTCGCGAGCAATAGGGCAGACAGATAGCAGGCCCGATAACGACTGGAGCACCCCATGAAACATCCCGACCTCCCCGCTGAAGGCGGATGCCGCTGCGGCGCAGTCCGCTTCCAAGTCACGCAGCCGCCGCTCATCACAATGGCCTGCCACTGCACGGGCTGCCAGAGAATGTCGGGAAGCGCCTTCTCCACCAGCGTTGCCTTCCCGGCGGAAGGCTTCGAAGTCATCAGGGGCGAGCCGGTCATTGGCGGGCTGAAGCGACCCGACCTCCCGCACTTCTTCTGTCCTGACTGCATGAGCTGGATGTTTACGCGGCCTGCCGCGCTCGACTTCATGGTCAATGTCCGCGCGACCCTGTTCGATAAGACAGGATGGTACACGCCCTTCGTCGAAACCCAGACGGCCGAAAAGCTCAGCTGGGCCGAGACCGGCGCGCCGCACGGCTTTGAGCGCTTTCCAGGACCTGACGATATGGGCCCGCTGATCGAGGCTTATGCAAAAGCGGCGGCCGCAGCCGCCTAGCGAAGCGGGCCGCAATTGGCCTCATACATTTCGACATATTCCGGCATCCAGTCGCGGAAATTCTGCGCGCGGGTCTCTGAGGCCGGGTGGGTCGACATCCATTCAGGCGGGCGCTGACCGCCGCCGAGAGAGCCCATACGCTCCCACAGCTCTGGTGCCTCACGGGGGTCATAGCAGGCCCGCACAAGCAGCTCGAGGCCAATGCGATCGGCTTCGGTCTCATGCTGGCGCGAGAAGGCCATCATACCGCCCTGCGCCGCGACACCCATCGCCCCCAGCACCATCTGGCGCTGGCCGGGGTCCATATCGCCAACACCGACGCTGACGGCTGCCATGCCGAGCTGTGCAAGCTGGCTCTGGCTCATCCGCTTGGCGCCGTGATGCGCCATGGCGTGACCGATCTCATGGCCCATGACGACGGCCAGCTTGTCCGGGTCCTCAAGGTCGGCCAGCGTCACCTGCCCGTCGAAATTGCCGGTCACATCAAGGATGCCCGTATAGACGGCGACATAGCCGCCCGGCAGGCAGAAGGCGTTGGGCTGATCAGACTGGATGACATTATAGGTCCACGCGAAATCCTCTGAGACGGGGGTGAAGTCCCACCCGGCTGCCAGAAGATCGCGCTCATATTCCACGGCGGCGCGCTGCAGGCGCTCGCCAATGGCACGCACTTCATCCACAACGTCCCGGGCGACCTCGCTCTGGCAGCGATCAAGGCAGAGCACGTTCGACCGTTCCTGCTGCAGGATCTGCGCATAGGATTGCGCGCCGAGCTCACTCGCCTGCGAGATCGAGATCGCATTGAATTCCCGCTCACCCGAAAAAGGGTTCACTTCCTGATTGGTGAAATAATAGAAGGCGAGCCCCGCCAGCCCGAGAAGAATAACAATGAAACGTCCCAAGTGTGTGCCTCGCTTTTGCTGCGCGTGATGAGCTTCCCAACCTAACTAGTTCCAAAGCCCCCCTCTTGAAAGAGTTGAGGCCTGGAAGCGTTGACAAGGCCACAATGTCTGACAAGTCTCGCCCGCGATGACCGACACCCCAGAAAAGCAAGCCAGCCGCACGCCGCTGCCCAGCAAGATCATCGACGTTATCGCCGAATGGGCGCTCTATGCGTCCGTTGCGCTGATCATCATGGGCATCTCTCAGCCCTCCATCATGAAGCCGAATTATGTGGGCATCATGATCGAGTACAATCTCTGGGGCCTGGTTGAGACGCTGATTGAACTCAACCTCTTTTTCCTCGGCATGGTGGTGGTCTTCTTCTCCGGTGTCTTCCCGCTGGCAAAGACATTCATCGCCGCCATCATCTTCCGGCGCGGCGCGCCTCCCAGCCCGAAGCTCGCCTGGTGGCTCAACGTGCTCGGCAAATGGTCGATGCTGGACGTGTTTCTCGCGGCCCTGCTCATTGGCCTGTCGCAGACCATGGCCTATGTCGGCTTTCACCCGCGCATCGGGCTCTACTATTTCGCGGCAGGCGTGATCCTGAACAATATCGCGACCATGCGGCTCTCCTTCGCGCGCTGGAAACCGGCCAGCTAGAGAAGCGGCTCGACCGCCTCCAGCGGCCCCGGCTCATCGCTATCTCCACTACCTTCCTGATCAGAAACACCCGCGCCGCGCTTTGCTGCGGCAATCGCCGCCAGATGGGAGATGTCGCGCGCCTGAAAGACGCCTGCATAACTGTACCAGATCAGGATGAGCAGCAGGCCCGCCGCTAGCCCGACGCCAACCAGCATGGCTTCAGGACCGGCATACTCGACCAGCTCCAGCACCGTTCCCGGGAAGAACTGATTGAGGATCACAAGGAAGCCGACGGGGATGGTGATATTGGCGATCAGGCTGAGCCGCATCGCCGCCTCGGCCTGCTCCAGATTGATCCGCGCATAGGTCCGGAAGATGACAAGTTCCCTGTCAGAGAGCCTTTCCAGCTTTGGCATGAGTTGCGCAGCGCCCTTTGAGCCTGTCAGTCGTTCGAGGCGTTTCGGACCAGTGCCGACGCTCAGCCCGCTCATCCACGACCTGCGCGGGCGCATGCCGCGAAAATTCGAAAACAGGCGCATCGCTTCGCGCCATAGTTCGCCAGCTGTCATCAGCCCGCCTGCATCACCTGCCATCGAAGCTCCCCGCTCATGCTTGTGCCATCACCTGATCGATCCTAGCCTAAACACTTACCGCGCCGATAGCATTGCGCTTCAGGCTTCCATGACTAGATTTACCGCATGACAGACCAAGCCCAGAACAAGCCCAAGCTCGAAATCCGCGTCATTCCGACGACGCCGCTACAGCAGAACACCTCTCTCATCTGGTCGATCGAGAGCAAGGAAGGCGTGTTTGTTGATCCGGGCGGGGATATCGACAAACTGATGGGCGCGGCCAAGGAGTTTGGCGTGAAGATCGTCGGCGTCTGGCTGACCCATGGCCATATGGACCATGCAGGCGCTGCCGCCGCCGTGAAAGAGCGTACTGGCTGTGAGATCATCGGCCCGCATAAAGACGACCAGTGGCTTTTGGATGAGATTGAGTCCTCCGGTCAGCGCTATGGCATCACAGACGGAAAAAACGTGACGCCGGACCGCTATCTCGACGATGGCGATGAGCTGGAGCTCGACGGCGTGAAATTCGGCGTGGCCCACACACCGGGTCACACGCCCGGCCATGTCGTGATCTATAATGAAAGCGGCGCGCTAGCCTTTGTGGGCGATGTCCTCTTTCGCGGCTCAATCGGCCGCACCGATTTTCCGCGCGGCAACCACACGCAGCTGATCGACTCGATCACCTCGAAGCTCTGGCCGCTCGGCCCTGAAATCCGCTTCATCCCGGGCCACGGCCCGATGAGCACGTTCGGTCAGGAGCGTCAGGATAATCCCTTCGTCGCAGATGCCCTGACGGGCTATGCTGGCGCAGAGAAACAGGCCGCCAGCGAAATCGACCAGAAGCTGTCGAAGCGGTATAGCTAGTCCTGCTTTCGCTCCCAAGGGAATGGCTCGGCCTGTATAACTAGTCGGAGTTTCTCTTCCGGAACTTCGACTACTCGAAGTCGGCTGGTGGCCTCTTCTTCTGCAGGTTCGAATATGTAGATAACCGTTCGTCCCTCTTTCTCAAACCTGAGGAAGATACGGCTGTCGTTCGGCTCCTCTCGCGAGCTTGGCTCGCTCCACTCTAGTTCTGTCATGCCGCCCCGGATATCGGCGATTGAATCTGCAAGCGATTCTTCAACCTCGAAATGCAAGAAGGACGCTTCAGCCGTTGCCTGCTGCGGGTTTAAGAGCCGGGCGCCTTCCGGAACGTAGACATCGTCAGATATGCGGTGACCACTTTCATAAGATATTGCCGACGGCACCAGAACCACCGCGACCGGATGCTCTGCTGGCACTTTCATGCCGCTCGGATCGTCTTCCTGAAAGATCAGCGTTGCTTCGGTCGGCTGTGTCACATCGAAAGTGATCTCGCCTTCGAACGGGACCTGTTCCTCTGTCATCCAGTTTGACTGGGACGAGGCGTAGGACTCGGCGATCACATTGCCCTGGCCATCGACGATGCGGACCGGGAAGTCCCCCTCGAAGTACCAGAGGCCAGACGCGCTGCCTGAAAAACGGAGCGGAGACGTCACTTCATCGCCCGGCTCGAGATCGTTCAGCGTCAGCTCCATCGAGACATCGCTCGCGCCAGTTTCGGCCTGCTCGCCCTCTCCAATTGGCTGTTCCGGCTCCTGCGAAATGTTCGGAGAGCAGCCTGCAAGCACGAATGCGATCAATAGACGTTTCATGAGGGACCCTTCGGTTTCTGGCGTGTCTTTTCATGAGCGTAACATAGGAGAGCGGCGCTCTCCCACCCTCTCTGACCTAGGGTCATGGCTGACGTTGGCAGGCGCGTCAGCTAAAGTGCGCTTATGGACCTCAAGACAGACCCGAAGCTCGAGGATTTTCGCGCAGATGTGCGCGCTTTCTTCGAAAACGAATTTCCCAAGGACATTCTCGCCAAGACGGCGAAAGGCGCCTCGCTGACGACTGAAGAGGTGCGAAAGTCTGAAGCCGCGCTGGGCAGCAAGGGCTGGCTCGCGGCAGGCTGGCCAGCAGAACATGGCGGTCCCGGCTGGTCGCTTGAGGAACAATACGTCTTCGACGAGGAGCTGGAGCGCGCAGGCGTACCGACCGTCACCCCGATGGGCGTCGTCTATGTCGGCCCGATCATCTATACATTCGGCACGGATGAGCAGAAACAGCGCTGGCTACCGGGTATCCGCGATGGCCGCGAAGGCTGGGCGCAGGGCTATTCAGAGCCGGAAGCCGGCTCTGACCTCGCCTCGCTGCAATTTTCTGCGGTGAAGGAGGGGGGCGAATACGTCCTCAACGGCACAAAGATCTGGACGTCGGCTGCCCAGCATGCCGACTGGATCTTCTGCCTCGCGCGCACCGACAGCTCCGGCAAGAAGCAGGAAGGCATCAGCTTCATCATCGCGGAGATGGACCGGCCCGGCATCACCGTGACGCCCATCATCACGATTGATGGCAAGCATGCCCTCAACCAGGTGCATTTCGACAATGTTCGCGTGCCTGCCGACTATCTCATCGGCGAGGAAGGCAAGGGCTGGACCTATAGCCAGTACCTGCTCGGCCATGAGCGCACCTCCTATGCGCGCATTGGCGGTAAGCGAAAGCAGCTCGCCCATATCCGCAAGATCGCGTCATCTGTGCCTGATGGCGGCAATCACCGCCTGATCGATGACCCGGCCTTTGCCCGCAAGCTGGCCGAGGCTGACCTTGCCGTCGATGGCCTCGAAATGACTGTTCTGCGCGTCCTTTCAGCGGTGAAAGATGGCGGCGCACCCGGCAAGGAAGCCTCCATCGTCAAGATCCTTGCGACCGAGACGGCCCAGCAGATCACGACACTCTATCTCGACACCGCAGGCTTCAATGCCCAGCGCGGTTTTGCCGACTCTGTCAGCCCCGACTGGCTTGAAGGCGGAATGGCAACCAGCCATGCGGCGCCGGGCGTGTCGACCTATTTCGGGACCCGCGCCCAGTCGATCTATGGCGGCACGAACGAGATCCAGCACAACATCATCGCGAAACGTGTGCTTGGCCTCTAAAGGTTAGACGCCTACCCAATTTGGTAAAATTTTAAACAGTTACCTAGCATCATCTTCAAGCGCTTCTGCGATAGGAAGATGGTGACGCATCGGCATCTGACCTTCTCAGCCAGACGATATCTCGCATGCGAGCGTGCGAGCACGATGCCAATTTTCGCCATCAGCATCATGGCTATCCTTGCGTTGGTCGCGGCCACACTTGCGCTGGGGATGGATTCGCGGTCCGGTTCAAAAGTCCAGCAAGCAGCAGACTCTGCCGCGCTTGGCGGTGCCACGGCTTTCCTCAACTCCTCCTCGCCGCGCGCCGCCGACAGGCTGGAAGCGGCCCGCCAGCAGGCGAAGGTCCTGGCGGAACGAAACTCCGAATACGCTCTTGCTGATCTGGTGGTCGATGCGGTGACCGAGGACGCCTATGGCCAGCACACGCAGCTCGCCGTCGAGCTCGAATTCCAGCCCGTCAATTTCTTCGCGCGCTTCTCGGGGAACAATGCCACCGCCCCGATCCGAAGGCGCGCGGTTGCCTCATCCACCTGGGGCTTCCCGCTCTGTATGCTTGCGCTCAGCCCGAATGAGCAGTCGGGCATTGCATTGAAGCACCTTGCGCGATTGACCGCAGAAGGGTGCATCGTCTGGTCAAACGATACAGGGCGCCAGTCCATGCTGCTTGAAGGTGGGCGTGCAGAGGCCAAGAGCTTCTGCGCCTCCGGCCTTGTCGACCGCTCGCACCGCGCGAGCGTTTCGCCGCTTCCCAACCAGCAGTGTGACCCGATTCCCGACCCACTGCATGACTGGACACCGCCGACTGCCGGGACATGCAGCCCATCACCGGACTTCGATCCGCCTTTGAGTGTCGTCCGCCAGACTGAGCGCCAGCTCGAAAGCCTGCTTCGCCGTCAGAACCGCAACAATGGTCGCGGCGATGATGATGACGACGACGATGATGAGGATGATGATGAGCGCCCGACCGGCTTGGAAAATGCCTGTGGCACCCGCGCCGGTCAGAACAATCCCAATTGCCCAAGCGACCGTGCCACAGGTACGGGCCTCAGCGATTTTGACCTGCTGGCCGTCACCGACAATCTCCTGAATGCGCTCTACATCCTCGACCGCCAGTTCGACATGGAAACCGACACGCTGACGCCGGGCACCTATTGCGGCCTGGACATCGCCTATGGTCACGTTCGCATGCAACCGGGCACCTATTTCATCAAGGATGCCCCGATGGAGGTGACGCGCAAGGCAACCGTCACCGCTGAAGGCGTCACCCTCATCTTTACCGGACCGGGCGCCTATCTGCGCGTCAGCGATAAGGCGCGCCTCGACCTTTCCGCGCCAACGGATGGCCCGCTGGCCGGCATTGCTGTTGCAGAGAGCCGCAACACGGCTGTGAACGGCACGCCTGTCGTTTCACGTCTTACTGGTCATGGCGCGCTCAGCATGATCGGGCTGATTTATCTTCCAACCCAGAATTTCTTCATCAGCGGCTCCGGCGCGGGCGATCAGTCATCTCCGCTTCTGCAGATTGTCGCGAACCGGATTTCCCTGCGCGATACTGGCGTGCTGCGCATCGACTTCAACCCCGGCAAGACCGATGTGCCCGTGGCCATCCAACCTGCGCGTATTGCCCGGCTTATAGAGTAGAAATAGCGCCCAATTCTGTTGTGCGCTGTTCATCTAAAGCATTTGTAATTCAGCTTCCGACTTTTTCTCTGTCACGACCGGAACCAGCAGGTTTTCACTTCGTTTGATCTGCTCATATTCGAAGAGAAGGGGTCTACCCATGAATACGCTTCTTAAAACTACCGCGATCGCTGCTACCGGTCTTCTGATGGCCGCGTGCACGCAGTCGGGCTACACCGAACGCAACGCAGCTGTTGGCGCAGGCCTTGGTGCCGTCGCTGGCGCGGTTGTCGGTAACAATACGGGCGACGGCGATGCCGGACGCGGCGCCGCTATCGGCGCAGCACTTGGCGGCGCAGCTGGCGCAGCTAAAGGTTGTACTGAAGCCGAGGACTGCGACATGCCAGGCGTTCGCGACCAGGCCGATGAGCAGGACTATGATGGCGACGGCTATGCAGACGCATACGATCGCTACCCGACCGACCCACGTCGCTGGTAGGTCCCAGTCACATCATTGATTGAAGAAGGCCCCCTCATCGCAGGGGGCCTTTTTTCTTGTCTTCAATTGACCAAGGCACCTTTGCTCAGCGCCCCCTCGTGTTAGTTTCCGGCCTGCACGCAGGACCGGCCTGCAGACAATCGTCAGTTTTCCCTGATTGTGGTCTTGCCCCCTGCCCTCAAGCGCCGCTATAGCGCACCCGTTTGACCATTGGTCATGAAATGACGAGGACATGAGATGCCAAAACGCACCGACCTTAAATCCATCCTCGTTATCGGTGCCGGCCCCATTATTATCGGCCAGGCCTGCGAGTTCGACTATTCCGGCGTTCAGGCCATCAAGGCTCTCAAGGATGAAGGCTACCGCGTCATTCTGGTGAACTCGAACCCCGCGACGATCATGACCGATCCGGACATGGCTGACGCGACCTATGTCGAGCCGATCACACCTCATTTTGTCGAGAAGATCATCGCGGCCGAAAAGCCTGACGCGATCCTGCCAACCATGGGCGGCCAGACGGCGCTGAACTGCGCGCTCGACCTCTACAAGGACGGCATCCTCGAAAAATACGGCGTCGAGCTGATCGGTGCGCGCGCTGAAGCCATCGAGATGGCAGAAGACCGCCGCCTTTTCCGCGAAGCCATGGACCGGATCGGCCTCGAAAATCCGCGCGCTGCCATCGTCTCTGCGCCAGAGATAAAGAACGAAGCTGGCAAGGTCACCGGCTACGACCGGATTGAAGGCCTCAAGCGCGCCATGGACGTGCTGGAAGAAGTTGGCCTGCCTGCCATTATCCGCCCTGCCTACACGCTGGGCGGCACGGGCGGCGGCGTCGCCTACAATGTCGAAGAGTATGAAGAGATCGTCCGCTCCGGCCTCGCTGCCTCGCCGGTCGCGCAGGTGCTCGTCGATGAGAGCCTTCTCGGCTGGAAAGAGTTCGAGATGGAGGTCGTTCGCGACAAGGCGGACAATGCCATCATCATCTGCTCCATCGAAAATATCGACCCGATGGGCGTGCACACTGGCGATTCGATCACCGTCGCGCCTGCTCTCACGCTGACCGACCGCGAATACCAGATCATGCGCAACGCTTCGCTGGCCGTCCTGCGCGAGATCGGCGTGGAAACGGGCGGCTCGAACGTCCAGTTCGCTGTGAACCCTGACAATGGCCGTCTCGTCGTTATCGAGATGAACCCGCGCGTCTCGCGCTCGTCTGCGCTGGCGTCCAAGGCGACAGGCTTCCCGATTGCGAAGATCGCCGCCAAGCTGGCCGTCGGCTACACGCTCGACGAACTCGATAATGACATCACCGGTGTGACGCCAGCCTCCTTCGAGCCGACCATTGATTATGTTGTCACGAAGATCCCGCGCTTTGCCTTCGAGAAATATCGCGGCTCAGAACCGACCCTGACGACAGCGATGAAGTCCGTCGGCGAAGCCATGGCCATCGGCCGCAACTTCCAGGAAAGTGTGCAGAAGGCGCTCTGCTCGCTCGAAACGGGTCTCACCGGCTTCAACGAATCCGAAGTGACCGGCAGCGAAGCGCTTCACTCTGCGCTCGCCCGTCCGACCCCTGACCGCCTGCTCCATGTGGCGCAGGCTTTCCGTGAAGGCTTCAGCGTTGAGGACGTCTTCCGCATCACCAGCATCGACCGCTGGTTCCTGCGTCAGATTGCAGGCCTCATCGAGACCGAAGCCAATGTGCGCCGCGATGGCCTGCCGACCGACCGCTACAACATGACCGAGCTCAAGGCGCAAGGTTTCTCCGATGCCCGCCTCGCCCAACTGACAGGTCAGTCCGAAGCCGGTGTCCGCACCGCGCGCCACAAGATTGGCGTGCGCCCGGTCTACAAGCGTATCGATACCTGTGCGGCCGAATTCGCAGCGAAGACGCCGTATCTCTATTCGACATATGAGCACCCGCCCTACGGCAAGACTGAAGCCGACGATGAGGCGAACGTCTCTGACCGCAAGAAGGCGATCATCCTTGGCGGCGGCCCAAACCGGATCGGCCAGGGCATTGAGTTCGACTATTGCTGCTGTCACGCCGCTTTTGCGATGGAAGAGGTCGGCATCGAGTCGATCATGGTCAACTGCAACCCTGAGACAGTCTCGACCGACTATGACACCTCGGACCGGCTCTATTTCGAGCCGCTCACCCATGAGCACGTCTCCGAAATCATCGCCAAGGAACGGGGCAAGGGAGAGCTGCAGGGCGTCATCGTCCAGTTCGGCGGCCAGACGCCGCTGAAGCTTGCCACACCGCTACACGATGCCGGCGTCCCGATCCTCGGCACCAGCCCAGTCTCCATTGATCTTGCTGAAGACCGTGAGCGTTTTGCCGCGCTGCTCGACCGGCTCGACATCAAGCAGGCCCCGTCCGCCACTGTCCGGTCAGAGGAAGAAGCCCTCGAGATGGCGCGCAAGCTTGGCTATCCGATCATGCTGCGCCCGAGCTTCGTGCTCGGTGGCCGCGCCATGGAAATCTGCCGCGACGACGCCGATGTGAAGGCGTTCGCAAAAGAGGCCATGAAGGTCTCTGGCGACCAGTCGCTCTTCCTCGACCGCTATCTTTCAGACGCCATCGAAGTCGATGTCGACGCCCTGTGCGACGAGACGAATGTCCACGTCGCGGGCATCATGGAGCATATCGAGGAAGCCGGCGTCCATTCCGGTGACAGCGCGTGCGCCCTGCCGCCCTACACGCTCTCGGCCGACATCATCCAGCGCCTCTCGGACTCCGCAGCGGCGCTTGCGCGTGAGCTGAAGGTCCGCGGCCTCATCAACATCCAGTTCGCTGTGAAAGATGATGAGATTTTCGTGCTCGAAGCCAACCCGCGCGCCTCGCGGACTGTCCCCTTTGTGGCGAAGGCGGTCGGCGCACCGATTGCCAAGATCGCCGCAAAGATCATGGCTGGCGCGTCGCTCACCGAGTTCGACCTCAGCAATGCCAAGCCGCGCCGCGTTGCGGTCAAGGAAGCCGTCTTCCCATTTGCCCGCTTCCCGGGCGTCGATCCCGTGCTTGGCCCGGAAATGCGCTCAACCGGCGAAGTCATGGGTTGGGACGATGATTTCGGCGCGGCCTTCCTGAAGTCGCAGATCGCCGTCGACGTGCACCTGCCGCGCGAGGGCTCTGTCTTCATCTCGCTCAAGGACAGCGACAAGCCATTGGTACTCAATTCAGTGAAAGAGCTTGTGGAGATGGGCTTCAGCATCATCGCGACCAGCGGCACCGCTACCTTCCTGGAAGAGAATGGCATCGCCGTTGAACGCATCAACAAGGTCATCGAAGGCCAGCCCCACATTGTCGACCGGATGATCAATGGCGGCGTGCAGCTTGTCTTCAACACGACCGAGGGTGCCCAGTCGCTCAAGGATTCCGCCTCGATCCGGCGCACGGCGCTGACCCGCAAGATCCCGTATTTCACGACACTTGCGGCCTCGATTGCGTCGGTGCAGGGCATTCGCACGCTGCGCGAACGCGAACTCACCGTTCGCCCCTTGCAGCAGGCCTGACACAACCCTACTTGACGGAATTCGCGTTTAGACAGACGCTGACACGTTAAACAGACGGTTATTCTCGATATGCAAAGAACACCCATGACCGCCGAAGGGCATGCTGCCCTCGACGCAGAACTCAAGCATTTGAAGTCGGTTGAACGCCCGGCTGTCATCGCTGCGATCGCCGAAGCACGTGAGCATGGCGACCTGTCGGAAAACGCTGAGTATCATGCTGCCAAGGAAAAGCAGAGCTTCATCGAAGGCCGCGTGGCTGAACTTGAAGACAAGCTTGCGCGCGCTGAAGTGATCGACGTGACGAAGCTGAAGGGCGACAAGGTCGTCTTCGGCGCGACCGTCACCCTCATCGATGCCGACACCGAAAAGGAAGTCACCTATCGCATCGTTGGCGAGGATGAAGCCGACATTGCCAAGGGCAAGGTTTCCATCCAGTCGCCGATTGCCCGTGCGCTGATCGGCAAGACTGTTGGCGACGAAGCAGAAGTCGCCGCACCTGGCGGCGCCCGCGTCTACGAAATCGAGAACGTCGAGTTCAAATAGGGCGGCATTCCGCGACAGGATCGAAGAGCCGGCAGGGACCACCTTGCCGGCTTCTTCTTTTCCACATGAAAGCGCGGGTGCACGACGCGGCGAAAACTGGCACAAAGCCACCTTCACCATAACCACTATGGAAAGGCGCAAGCAGCATGGCTCCGGCCTCTCATGCAGACGATCAGCTAGGCCCTTCGGTCTGGGGTGTCTCTGATGGACGCGCAGGTAATGCCGCGCAGGTCCGCGCCGTCATGCGTGCGCTGTCCAGCACCGGCCGCTGGATGCAGATCGCCCACATCGCTGGCGCAGGTCACCGCGAAACGCCAATCGTGCTCACCCCGCGCGCGCCATGGACGCTGCTGCCGGGTGGCAACTGGCCTATGCCGCTTGCCGCTCTGCCAAAGGAGCAGCGCAGCCTGTTCCAGCCCCCCTTCCCCGATGTCTGGATCGCCGCGGGCCGCCGCAGCGCGCCCTATACGGCGCGGATCAGGGAGCTGTCGGGCGGGCGCACGCTGACAGTCCAGATCCTCGACCCGAAGACGTCAGCCGACAAATTCGACCTTCTCGTCGTGCCACAGCATGATGACGTCACTGGCCCGAACGTGATCCAGACAGTCGGTTCGCCCTCTCACTTTGCCTCCGACGACATAGAAACCGCCGGGCAGGCTTTCGCTGACCTCGCCGATGAGCAGGGTAAATCCTGCATCGTGATCCTCGGCGGCGACTCCAAGGCGCACCGATTCACGGAGGCCGCCGCCGACCGTCTCGAAGCGCAGCTTGCTGCCCTCGCCCAGCAGAAGTGGCGCCTGCGCATCACGGCCTCCCGGCGTACCCCGGTCGAAATCGTCGCCCGCTTCCGCGCTTTTGCTGACAAGGTGGGCGCACGCTTCTGGTCCGGTCCGCAGGACGGCCAGAACCCCTATCTCGCCTGGCTTCTGTACTCAGACGCCGCCATCGTGACCGAGGACAGCGCGAACATGCTGTCTGACGCTGCATGGCACGCCCTGCCCATTCACATGGCGCGCCTTGAAGGCTCCAGCCCGAAATTCGACCGGCTGCATGAAAGTCTCATTTCACGCGGCTGTGCGCGCTGGTTCGATGGCACACTCGCCCACTGGCAGTATCCGCCGCTTCGCGAAGCCGACCGCGTTGCTGACGCCATCATCGAAAAACTGATCGCCCGGCATCCCCAGCCCGCACTGAAAGACGTGAAAGATCAATCCGTTGTCCTGCCCGACTGGTTGGAATGAGACGTAATCACATTCTCAACTAACTGTTTTTTCTGCATTTTTTCTTGACTTCGACGCGAGTCCCACGATCTTGCAGGCATGGCACACACCCATTCGCACGGCATTGGACACCACGAGCACCGTCACCATCACGCAGTGACGGAGACGGCTGACGCACGCAAGCGCGTCGCCATCGCTGCCGTACTCACTTTTGCCTTCATGGGCGCCGAAATCATCGGCGGCATCATCTCCGGCTCGCTCGCCCTGCTGGCAGATGCGGCGCACATGCTGACCGATGCTGGCTCGCTTGCCTTGGCCTGGGTCGGCTTCCGGCTCGCGGCGCGTCCCGCAGATGGCCTTCGCAGTTTCGGCTTTGCCCGCTTCAAGGTGCTCGCCGCCTTCGTGAACGGTCTCGCTTTGCTCGCTCTCGCCGTCTGGATCGTCTGGGAGGCTATCCACCGCCTGCTGGAGCCACAGCCCATCCTTGGCGGGATCCTGCTTGGCGTCGCTATCGCGGGCCTTGTCGTGAATATCATCGCCTTCTTCATCCTGCATGGCGGCGATCATGATGACCTCAACATGCGCGGTGCCATCTGGCATGTCGCAGGCGACCTCCTCGGCTCTGTCGCTGCCATCGTGGCCGCCATCCTCATCCTCGCGACGGGCTGGACGCCGATCGACCCGATCCTCTCCGTCGTCGTCGCCCTGATCATCGCTGTTGGCGGCTGGCGCGTGACGCGCGAAAGCGCGCATATCCTGATCGAGGGCGTGCCGTCCGGCCTTAGCCCCGATGACATCAAGAAGGATCTCGAAGCCAATCTCGAGGACGCTGCCCGCGTCACCCACATCCACGCTTGGGCGCTGACAGAGCAGAAACCACTCGTCACCCTGGAAGTCGTCGCCCGCGATGGTGCCTGCCTCGATACGGTCCGCCGCGCGGTAAAAACCCGGCTGCAACAGCAGTTTGGCGTCAGTCACGCCACCGTCGAAGTGCACAAGGCGCCAGACCTGCCCTGACCTCCCGCACTGCTGCTGTGCATGTCAGGGGCTTTATTCAGCGGCAAAGAATCCCCATACCTGTAGCCCAGAAAACAAAGACTGGCTGACGAACTGGCCAGAAGACTGGAGCGGGTGATGAGCGAGACAATCCATTCTGAAATCCTGATCATCGGGTCCGGCCCGGCAGGCTGGACAGCTGCGATCTATGGGGCCCGCGCCCTGCGCGACACGCGCGTCGTTGCAGGCCTGCAGCCCGGCGGCCAGCTGACCATCACCACCGAAGTGGAAAACTATCCGGGCTTCGCTGAAATCCAGGGCCCGGAGCTCATGGAAAAGATGCGTGACCATGCCGAGAAGATGGGCACCAAGGTCTCCGAAGATCACATCGCTGAAGTCGATTTCGAGAGCCGCCCTTTCCGCGCCATCGGCGAAAGCGGCACGACCTATACTGGCGACGCTGTCATCATCTGCACCGGTGCACAGGCCAAATGGCTCGGCCTGCCGTCTGAGGAAAAGTATCAGGGCTTCGGCGTCTCCGCTTGCGCGACCTGTGACGGTTTCTTCTATCGCGGCAAGGAAGTCATCGTCGTCGGCGGTGGCAACACGGCCGTCGAGGAAGCGCTCTTCCTGACGAACTTCGCCTCCAAGGTTACTGTGGTGCACCGCCGCGACAGCTTTCGCGCAGAAAAGATCCTGCAGGACCGTCTGTTCAAGCACCCGAAAGTCGAAATCCTCTGGGACACGGTGCTCGAGGAAGTCATTGGTGAGGACAACCCTCCCGGCGTGACGGCAGCCCGCCTCAAGAATGTGAAGACCGGCAACGAAGAAACCCGCGACGTCCACGGCGTCTTCATCGCCATTGGTCACGCCCCGCAGACCGAGCTTTTCAAAGGCAAGGTCGACATGAAAGCCAATGGCTACCTCATCACTGAACCCGGCACGACCAAGACGAACATTCCTGGCGTCTATGCGGCTGGCGACGTGACCGATGAGACTTACCGCCAGGCCGTGACGGCTGCTGGCATGGGCTGCATGGCTGCCCTCGAAGCCGAACACTGGCTGGAAGAGCAGGTCGCCATCAATGAGGCCGTCGCCGCCGAATAGACCGGCAGTAGACAGACCCTGCATCACCGCTATTCTCGCCTCTTATGGGGACGCGAAAACACACTGCTGGCCTGCTCGGGCTTGCGCTTCTGCTTGCCGGTCCAGCCTTTGCTGGCCCGCCAGAGCTTGATGCGGCGATCGATGCTTATCTGGAAAAAGACTATAGCGAGATCGCCCTGATCCGCCGCTATGCAGATGCGGGGGAAGCCGACGCCCTCGCCATTATCGGTCAGGCCTATCTCTACGGGATGGGCTATGCGCGCGATCAGGATCTTGGCGTCACCTATCTCACCCGCGCGGCGGAAGCCGGCGACTGGCCGGCCGCCATCCACCTGAGCCGGATCTATGCCTACGGCGACGCCGGACAGGCCAAAGACGAGGTCAAATCGGCTGAGTTCGCGGTTCTCGCCGCGAAACTGGGCGACCCGATCGCGTCGACGCGTCTTTCCCAGATGCCGCGTGAGCTCGTCATCGCGGCTGGCGGCGGCGCCTATCTCTCCCCTGCCCCCGCCGACGCCGCGCCCGCCCCTGCTGAGGCACCAGTGCCCGAAGCCGCTGCCCCCTCCGACGAAAGCACCATTCTCACCCGCGCTCGGGCGGGAAGCCCCGATGCGGCGCGCCTTCTCGCCCGCTTCTGCCTGCGCCAGAACCAGTGCCCGTCGACCCGCGCTGAGGCTCATGACCTCCTCGTCGCCGCAGCCCGCAAGGATCCGTCTGCGGCCACCACGCTCGGCGCGATCTACCGGGACGGTGTCTGGGGCGGCACGCCTCAAATGGTCGCCGCCGCCCAGTGGATTGGCTACGCCTTCGAAATGGGGCTGGAGAGCGCGCAATACATGCTCGAAGACCTGCCCCGCGATGCAGTTCGCGAGGCCGGGAAAGAGCATATCCTCATCCAGCTCGAAGCCCGCGACCGGGTCGCCGCCGCTGCTGCTGCGTCCAGCCAGCCTTCAGACGCCGCGCCTGCCCCCGGCCAGCTCGCCGCCAGCCTGGCCGACGCCATCTTCGACCGCGCGCCAACGCCGGATCCGGTCATCCTCGCCAGCGGCCAGCGCTTTGCCATCCTTGCCGATACCCCACTCAGCCCCAACGGCGATGCTGCCGCTTCCTGCCTGCTCGTCATAGAGAAAGAATTGGACACAGGCCGCTCGGAGCTTGCCGAGACGGCCCTCCTGCAAGCTGCCGCCAACGCCTATCGCAGCCTCGTCAACGACCCGGCCCGTAATGGGGGTCTCGACAGGGACGCGGTGACCATGGCCGTCATCAGCCACGAATTTGCGCTGCGCCAACGCCCGGCCAGCGCGCCAACTGCGCTCGACTGCCGCCGCAACTACGTGCCGCTTCTGGCGTCAGCTTCCGGAGGCCAGCCCTAGAGGAGGTCTGCCGCGCGCGCTTCGATCTGCTTGCCGCTATGGGCGCGCGCGAAGCTCCAGAACTCGCGCGCCCGCGCCTGCATGAGCTTGTCCATCTCGCTATTGGTACGTGCTTCCAAGGCGCAGGTCAGGACCTCGAAGATTTCGTCCTGATTGCGCCGGTAATCCTGAGCGGCGAGCGCTCGCGCATACTGCCAGCAGAGCGACGCATTGTCCGCATCCAGCAGCCGCGCCTTTTCGAAATGCGCCCGCGCTGACGAAAGGCTCGCCCCGAACCAGGCCGCCCCCAGTGATCCGCCCCGGTGAAGCACTTCGACATTCCACACAGCCAGAAAGCCGTGGGCATAAACGTTGGAAGGGTCATCCTCCAGAACACCTTCGGCGAGCTCGCGACCCGTCTTGCCATAGCCCGCATTCAGGACTTCGCGCGTACTCATCAGGCGTGATCGCATGGACAGCGCGATGGCCAGCTGCAGGCGCGCCTCTCCGTGATCAGCGTCCTCCTGCAAGGCCACCCGCGCCAGCTTCTCGGCCCGTCGCAGCACCGCTTCATCCAGCGTGCCTGCAGCAACCTCATTAGCAAGAAGACAGCGAGCCGCCCGCGCCAGATTGTCCGCGCCGCCTGCCTGCTCGGCGATGCTCGCCGCTTCAAGGTAACGCCCCGCGGCAAAGGCTTCCTCTGCAGGATCCGCCATGACCGGCAATGCGGCCATGAGCAAAAGCGCGAGGGAAACAGCAATCTGTCTCATGCGAGGTGAGGATAGCGCGAAATTCCGTCTCGCCAATCAAGCAGCCAGCCTCCTTCTTCGTTGCCTGTTCGCCGCCGTCCTCCTAGTTTCGCCAAAGAAAAAAGAAGACGGGGGGATACAAGCCATGGCTGAGCAGATGGCGCACGGACAAGCTGACGAGAAATTCGCAGGCGTACGCGAGCAATTTGAGAAGAACCTGCAGGACGACACCGATATCGGCGCGTCCTTCTGCGTCACCAAGGATGGCGAGACCATCATTGACCTCTGGGGCGGCTATGCAGACCCGGAAAAGACCCGTCCGTGGGAAAAGGACACGATCGTCAACGTCTATTCGACGACGAAGACGATGACCGCCCTGACGGCGCTCTACCTGTCGGACAAGGGCCTGATCGACTTCGACGCACCGGTCGCCGAATACTGGCCGGAATTTGCCGCGAACGGAAAAGACAAGGTCAAGGTCTCTCACCTGATGAGCCACTCCTCTGGCGTGCCCGGCTGGACCGAGCCCGCGCCTAAGGAAATGCTCTATGACTGGGATCTCGCCGTCAGCCTGTTGGCAGCGCAGGCCCCGCTCTGGGAGCCTGGCACAGCCCCCGGCTATCACGCCATGTCGCAAGGCTATCTCGTTGGTGAAGTCATCCGCCGCGCGAGCGGGCGCACCGTCGGCGCCGTCTTCCGAGAAGACATCGCAGAGCCTCTTGGCGCAGACTTCCATATCGGCCTGCCCGCATCAGAGGATCACCGCGTCGCAGACCTGCAGCCCCCACCAGCAGCGGGCGGCGGCTTCAGCTTCGAGACCGACATCAAGAAGGCCGCTTTCGCCAATCCGCCCATCGAAGTCGGTGAGACCCGCACACGCGCCTGGCGCGGCGCTGAAATCCCGGCCGCCGGCGGGACCGGCAACGCCCGCTCGGTTGCCGAAATCCATACTATCCTCGCCAATGGCGGTGTCTCCCAGGGCAAGCGCTTCCTCTCCGAGGCAGGTTGCCGCAAGGCGCTTGAATGCCAGGTCGAGGGCACCGATCTCGTGCTCGATATGCCGGTTCGCTATGGCATGGGGTTCGGTCTTTCCGGGCCGATGTCGCCAGCGCTCCATGATCAGGCCATGTTCTGGGGCGGCTATGGCGGCTCCATCGTCCTCATCGATATGGCGGCGCGCACGACGATCGCCTATGCGATGAACAGGATGCAGGGAACGACCACCGGCGATATGCGGGCCATCACGCTCGCTGCTGAAGTCTGGCAGGCGCTCGGCGCCGCATAAGGAGAATGGATGGACAGGCTGGACGCAGATCTCATTGTCATCGGGGCCGGTGTCATCGGCCTTGCCGTTGCGCGGGCTTGCGCGCAGGCGGGGCGAGATGTCATCGTGCTCGAAGCCGAAGACCTCATCGCCAGCCATACCTCGTCCCGCAATTCAGAAGTCATCCATGCCGGGCTTTATTACCCGAAAGACTCGCTCAAGGCGCGCTTCTGCGTCGAAGGGCGCCGCAAGCTCTACGCCTACCTTCAGGATCACGGCGTCGAGTACAATAATTGCGGCAAGCTCGTCGTCGCCCACCCGGATGAAGAAGACCGCCTCGCGGACATTCTCGCCCGCGCGCGCGAAAACGATGTCGAGGACCTCAAGATCATCCCGGGCGTCGAGGCCCGCCGGATGGAGCCTGCCCTCAGCGAAGACATTGCCGCCGCGATCCACTCTCCTGTCTCAGGCATCTTCGACAGCCATGGCTATTTCCTCGCCCTTCAGGGGGAGCTGGAAGACGCAGGCGGCATGATCGCCTTTGGCACGCCCGTCACCGAAGGCACGCGCACGGCCGACGGTGTAGAACTCGTCACGGGCGGCGAAACCCCCGCCAGGATCACAGCCCGCACCGTCATCAATTGCGCAGGCCACCGCGCCATCGAACTTGCGCGCCTCATCGATGCCGACATCGACCTGCCAGAGCCGCATTATGTGAAAGGCAGTTATTTCAGCATTCTCGGCAAGACGCCCTTCTCGCGCCTCATCTATCCGATGCCGGGCCGCGCCAGTCTCGGCCTTCACCTCACAGTGGACCTTGCAGGCCGCGGCAAGCTCGGGCCAGACGCTGAATGGCTGCCGGATGATGCAAAACCGCCCTTCAATTACCAGGTGGATCCCGCCCGCGCCTCGCTCTTTTACGATTCTGCGCGCCGCTACTGGCCGGGCCTGCCGGACGGTGCCCTCACGCCAGACTATGCAGGCGTGCGTCCCAAGATTGTAGAGAAAGGCGCCCCCTCTGGCGACTTCATGATCCGCAAGGAAAGCGAACACCTCATCCACCTCATCGGGATCGAGAGCCCGGGCCTCACCTCCTCGCTCGCCATTGCCGATCATGTCGCAGGCTTGCTGGATTAGGCGGTTGCACGAGCCATCTTCAATGTGTATTCAGCCCGCTTCGCAGCCCGCTCTTACCGGGTCCTGCGGCATCGCCCCATGGGCCGATCGGTTCGGTAGCTCAGCTGGTTAGAGCGCACGACTCATAATCGTGAGGTCGGGAGTTCAAGTCTCCCCCGAACCACCACTTCTTTTCCGGTTTGCTTCGCAAAATTTTTGGTCCAGTGGACCAAAAATAGGAAATGAAGGCCACGGCAGTGGCCATCAGCATCAGCCTTCGTATCGTCGCTGCGCTCCTCACATGAAGCGCGCTCAGGGCTGCGCGTCCACCTTCCGATATTCTTTGCCGGATGACGGCCCCACCCCGACCCTCCCCAGAGGGGAGGGGGCGATTGCCTCAGTTATGGCCACAATGCTGAAGCGAAGCGCAACCGAGTCCCCTCCCCGCTTGCGGGGAGGGTTAGGGTGGGGCATTGAGCGCCCGCGCTAGCTTCCCTGAGACGCCAGCCGCTGCGGCGAGGTCTGCGCATTCAGTAATGGCCGCACCAGAAGCACCAGTCCGACAATCGCGAAGCATGCGCTGACCACCCAGACATGCGGCCACTTATAGGCCTCAGCAAAGCGCGCGGCATGCACGCCAACCGCCGCAAGCAATGACACGCCGAAGCCGATCCGCATCCAGCGCGCTGTCTTCACCTGATCTCTCAGCACCAGACCAAGCCCGCACAGCGCGAGCGCGCCAAGCCAGAACAGCGCCGTCAGCGATACCATAGCGACGCCAAGAAGGCTCACCGCCAGCGTGGCTGCCAGCAGCGCTGGGCTGCCCCAGACGAGCGCTGCCCAAGCGGCTTCGAGTCTCGGCATACCCCGTCCGGCTTCTGCGCGCTTCAGGAAATAGATGTTGAGGCCCGCCGCGACGACGATGCAGAGACCGACCCCCATCACGAAATAGGCGACCTTCATGGCGAGCCCGCCAAAATCGCCAAAGTGAAGCCGGTAGGTCGACATGGCGATCTGCTTGCCTGCCTCGCCGTCGGTGTAGCCCGCCTTGCCCGTATAGGCGCCGCCCGCGTCGAACTCATACATCTCACCATAGGCGAGACGGTCCGTATGTTCGCCATAGATAGTGGTGTGCTGGCTCGCCGTGCCGGGGTCGTGAATGATGGCGAGGAAGGGCTTTGCGTCCGGCACCATCTCTTCCATCGTGACGAGCGCCGCGCCTATATCAGCGAGCGGGGCCGGGCTCTCATCAATCTCTCCCTCCTCGCCGAAAATCGACTCAGTCAGCGCGCGCGGGTCACCATCGAAACTTGTCTGCGCGAGCACCATGGCCACGACCACGAACAGGCCGATCATCGCGCCTGTCACGGCCACAACAATCGTGAAGGGCGCGGTCCAGACGCTGAGCCTGTTGTGAAGGTCCGCCTGTACCAGCCGCGCCTGCCCCTTGCGGCGAAGACGAAACGCGTCACGGAAGATGCGCGGATGCGCGAGCAGGCCGGACACTGCCATCGCCACCAGCATCACGCCAAGGATCGCGACGACAATCATGCCGAAACTGGTCGGCAGGCTGAGATAATAGTGAAGGTGGATGAGGAAGTCGTTCCAAGCCGTCTCATACCCGCCGGTCATGGCGCCCTGCGCGTCCGCCGTCTCCAGCCCGTCATCGCCGCCAATGACAAAACGCTGCCAGTTGTCACGCGGCAGGTAGAGATAGAGATGCGTCGTATCGGGCTGCTGCGCCATGACGTTCATCGCGGCGGCCTGCGCCACCTCTGGCGACACAGATTCGACCGGCGCCTGGACGGGGTTCTCCCACCAGCCGATCTCATCCTCGAACATCGCCACGGTGCCTGACAGGCAGACGATGAACATGAGCGCGCTGATGACCAGCCCCATGACCGAGTGCGCCGACAGGGACCTGTCGACGCGCGCCTTGCTGGATTTTGGCCAGATAGAAGTCGCCATGAGAAGAAGCCTTTCTAGAGCGGCAGGAAAGCAGCGATGAGACTGAGGGCGAGCAGACTGCCCGCGAAGGCCGAGCGCCGCCCGGCCCTCGGCTCCATGAGCAGCAGGACTGACACCACCGCCCAGATCACAACCGACGTAATGATCGCGATTGCCCCGGCCGTCGCTGTACCAACCGACAGGACCCGCAACAGTTTGAACAGACCTGCCGCACCGAACAGGGCGATGCCGCCCGCCACCGGTCCGGTCAGCAGGAAGGTCCAGATGCCCGCGAGCCCGCTGAGGACCGGGTTTGACGCCAGCACCGCCGGCTCACTGCCCCCTGCCCGCGCCCGCACATCGGCAACCGGCAAGGCCAGGCCGCGCATCATCGGCACGGCAAGATAGACACAGGCCGCCACCATTACGATGCAGCTAACCTGCGCGAGGCCGCGATCACCATTCGCAATGAGGCCGCCCGCCAGCGCCGCGATGAGCAGGCCCCAGCCGCCCAGCACATGGAAGGGCCGTCCGGGCCGCTTCCATGCTGCATAGAGCATATAGAGACCGCCAAGCCCCGCCGCCGCAGCGAGCAGGAACAGGCTCCATCCAAAGCTGGTCATCACTGGCAATCTCCCCGATTGGGCTGACTAGAAGTCGTAGCTAAGGCTCGCGACCACGGTCCGGCGCAGGCCCGGGAAACAATCGCCGCGCGTCAGGCAGCCGGTGAGGTAGTCCTCATCGGTGATGTTGCGCGCATTGATGGCAAAGTCCCACTGGTCCCACTCATAGCCGACCATCAGGTCGCCCAGCGTGTAGTCCGGCGTCGTGTAGGAGAGGGCCGCATTCTCCGACACGGTCTCGCCGACATAGCGGATGCCTGCGCCCGCCTTGAAGCCTTCCCATGCCCCATCAGGACGCCACGTCGTCCAGAGGGACGCCTGCGTTTCCGGAATAGCCGCCAGCTGGAAGCCGTTCGGGTCTTCCGCATCGATGGTGGATGCGGCGGCCTGGAAATAGATCTCATCAAACTGCAGGCGGGCTTCTGCCTCGAACCCTTTCAGCGTCGAGACGCCCTGCTGCTGGGCGGCATTACCCGGCAGCGCGTTCGGGTTCGGCAGGTTGGAAATCTCGATATCGTAATAGGCCGCCGTGATCAGGCCCGGAAGGCCGCGCGGCTCATACTTGAAGCCGACCTCATACTGGCGCGCTTCTTCCGGCTCCAGCTGATCGCCCTGAGCCGTTGTGCCAACCACCGTCTCGAAGCTTTCGGCATAGCTCACATAGGGCGAGAAGCCGTTGTCGAAGCGGTAGAGGACACCAAAACTGGTCGACACTGCATCGTCGTCCTGACTGACGGCGCCCGCCTCATTCTCGACGCTGTCAAAACGGATACCTGCCGTGAACCGCCATTTGTCATAGGCGATCTGGTCGGACACGTAGAAGCCTAGATCCTGCGTCGTCTGGGTCGGACTGTCGACCAGCAAGGCGTCAAACACGCTCTGGTCCGGGTAATTGCCATAGACCGGGTTCTTCAGGTCCAGCACATAGCGGAAGTCGCCAGCCAGCGCGCCGCCGCCATAAAAGCTTGCGCGGTCGCTGTCGGTCTCGACATCCTGATACTGCACACCGGCGAGCAGCTCATGCTCCAGCGTCCCGGTCACGAAACTTGCCCGCAGGCGCACATCACCCGCCAGCTGATCGAATGTGTTGTCGCCCTGATAGAAGGTGCGCGGCACTGTCGTATCGGTAAAGGTCAACCCCTGCAGCGCGGCGGCCGCCGCCAGCGCAGGCTGGGCCGCAAAGATACCATTCAGGTAACGGCTTTGCCCGGCGCCGGTAAATGTCGGCCAGGCCTGATGATAGTCAGCCTCACCGGAACGCCAGAGCGCGGTGCCTTCAATGCTGAGATTGTCATTGATGCGGTGCTCACCCAGCAGGGTCACCTGCTGGCTCTCGGTATTGTAGCGGTTGAAGCCCGGCTCACCTGCATAGACGTCCGTGTCGAGATAGGAGCCATCGGCCAGCGGGAACAGCGTGCCTTCTACCGGGATGAATTGCGCTGCGGCGTCGCTGTCAGTGTCCTGCACCAGACCGATCAGCGTGAACCGCGTATCCGGGGTCGCCTGCCAGGCGAGAGACGGCATGAAAACCTTGGTCTCTTCGTCGACCTGATCGATCTGCGTGCCCGTATCACGGTAGAGGCCGACAAGCCGGAAGGAAAACGGACTGCCCTCGCCGCCGACGGGGCCGGTCACATCGCCTGCTACTTCATAGCGGTCAAAGTTGCCGACCTGGGCGCGAAGCTCGCCGCCGAACGTGTCGCGCGGTGTCTTGGAGACATAGTTCACGATACCGCCCGGTGAGCCCTGCCCGTAAAGCACTGATGCCGGGCCTTTCAGCACTTCGATCTGCTCCACCGTGTAAAGGTCGGCGCGGGTGGAATTGTAGCTGCCGAACAGCTCCTGAATGGAGTCGCGGTAGCGCGGCAGCTCCAGTCCGCGTGACTGCGGAAAGTCGCCGCGCGTTGAGAGGCCGTATGGCTCTGACGTAACGCCCGCCACATAGGTCAGCGCCGAAGCCAGGTTCAACGCGCCCTTGTCGATAAACATCTCAGCCGTCTCGACCGACAGCGTCCGCGCGGTCTCGACGATCGGCGTGTCCGACTTGGTGGCGCCGAAAGCGGTCGTGCCCGTCACGATGACAGTTTCCTGGCGGCTGTCGCCCTCTTCAAGTGTGGCCGCCTGCTGCGCTGCTGCGAGCGCACCGGTGCTAACCGATATGAAAAGCGCCGCTGCAAATGTCCTGTACCCCATAGTCCCTCAACTCTCGACTTGCGAATGATTATCAATAACAGTCGCCGTAGAGAGGTCGCACTTGCGAGTCAATCTCATTCTCAGATTTTTACGAGGGGAATTGCAGACAGTCCGCAGGAGACCACAAGCCACTACGCGTACGATGCGTTTCGCCTCTGGATTTTCTAGAGCGAATGGACTATGTAACGCATCGGTAGAGTTTACCGCGTAGAGTGGATCAGGGAGACCAATTTGGTCTCCCTTTTTCCGTTCTGGCGCCTGACAGGCTTTGACGTGGCTTAGGCTGTCTGCAACTATTGCGAGGCTTAATGGCACCATCTCGCACCGCAAACTGGTAGACGACTTGCCCGATACTCCCCACACTGCGCCCATCGAAGTTTGGCACCGCTCTGGGTCGACCAGGCTTCGCATCCACATCTGGAATGATGATGCGCCGGGCCGGCCACTGGTTTTCCTTAATGGCATCGGGTCTCCGCTGGAGCTGATCCCGCCTTTCGCTGCGCAGTTCCGGGACACAAGGCTGATCGCGATTGAGATGCCGGGCAGCGGCCAGACGCCCGAAACCGATATCGTCTATTCGCCTATCCTGCTTGCGCGCCTCGTTGTTCAGGCCTGCGCGGCGCTTGGCACCAACCGCTTTGACCTTATGGGCTTCTCACTCGGCGGCGTCCTCGCACAGCAGGTGGCACTTCAGTACCGCAAGGAAGTGGCAAACCTGATCCTCGCAGCGACCTGCAGCGGCTTCACCATGCTGACCCATGACTGGCGCGAAGCCGGGCTCTTCTCGTCGGCATTCCCATTCCTGAAGCTCTGGAATGAGCTGGAACGCGACCTCGGCAAACTGCACAGCGCCACCAATGCGGCCGCCTTTGCGCCGCCGGATGCGATGTCACGTCAGCTTCTGGGTTTCACGGGCTGGTCCAGCCTCGCCTTCCTGCCGTTCCTTGCAACGCCGACACTGGTCCTCGCTGGCACACGCGACAGCATCATCGCGCCGTCAAACGCGCTTCAGCTGTCGACCTTCATTCCCGGCTCGCGTCAGGAATGGATCGAAGATGGCGGACACCTCTTCCCCTTCCTGAAACCAGAACAGACGGCACAAAAAATCCGGCCCTTCCTGGGCCGGACTTCTGTCGTTGAAATGATGCCGGCTGCTGTTGAAAGCAGCGCCCTGCACTGATCAGGCAAGGTCCTTGCGGCTGGTAATGATCTTGCCGACGAGGCCATAGGCGACCGCTTCTTCTGCGCTCATCCAGTGGTCACGGTCGGTGTCGGCCTTGATCTTCTCAAGTGGCTGGCCGGTCGCTTCGGCAAAGATCTTGTTCAGGCGCTCGCGCATACGCACGATCTCGCGCACCTGAATGTCGATGTCGGACGCCTGGCCGCCAAAGCCGCCACGCGGTTCATGAAGCAGGAAGCGTGTATTCGGCAGCGAGTAGCGGTTCTCTTTCTTGGCGGCCGAATAGATCAGCGCACCAGCAGAGGCGACCCAGCCAGAGCCGAGGATTTTCACATCCGCGCTCACGAACTTGATCATGTCGTGGATCATGTCGCCGGATTCGACATGGCCACCCGGTGAGGAGACGACCAGAAGGATCGGCTTGTCGCTCTCGGAATCGAGCGCGAGAAGGCGCTCACAAACCCGGCGTGCAAGTTTGTCGTCCACGCCGCCCGTGAGCATGATTGTTCTGGCCTTGAACAGCGCCTCTTCAAGAAAGGCGTTCGGCTCAGTTTGCGGTTTCTGTTCGGTCTCATCGTCGAGGCGATACATGACGTCTCCCGTGCATTCAGTCAGAAGCCATAGGTGAGGCGCGCCAGCGCTATGGTCAAGCACCTCACTCACCTATTCCGGCGTATGCGTGACGCTGATACCGAACTGCTCGACCCACGCGTCCATGTCATTGGCACGGGCAAGCTCTTCGATACCCTCCGGCGTCAGCGGCGACGGCGGATCGAGACGGATGTCCAGGCTGCCGCCAGACGTCTCGAAATAAGCCGCAACGGCCTCGATCCAGTCGACCGCCTGCGGGAACTGATCTTGCACGCGGCCCTTGGCAGAGCGGGTCATCACCGCAATGAACTGGCGCAGGTCTTCTGGCGGCATACCCGCCAGCGTTGCGCCCCACCCTTCACTCTCATGCTGCTGGCCGAGCGCATGAAGATAGCCGAACAGCTTGTCATAGCCGCCATCATCAGACTCGTAGAGGCGCGCGCCATTGAAGGTGAAGTGCGTCTCAAACAGATCCTCAAAGGCAGAGTCGAGTTCGCCCTCCTCAGCGGCGGCCGCGATCGGATCATAAGGCGGCAGCGTGATGCCAAGCCGGGCGATCCGCTCACCAAAGCCGTCCGACTGGGCCGCAAACGAAAACTCCGTTTCGCCGCTATTCTTGTTCCAGGTCATGGCGGTCTGGATGTCTGCCGGGATTTCGCTGAAGCCGTGCTCATCGAGCAGCTCGATACCCGCGGCGATATCGCTGCGAACAGCTTCCATCTCTTCATCCTCACCGGACGGTATGAAGGACAGTACGGTTTGGCCAATTTCGCCCGGATAGACGGCGACGCCTTGCATATCGACGGAGATCGCTTCTGGCATCAGCCATTCGAACTCGTTCGCCTCGACGCGCATCTCGTCGACGCGGAACACGTCAGACCCGCCCATCTGATAGGCATAATTGCTGACCACGCTCTGGCCGAGGCTGATCAGGTCACGCTGGTCCAGTCCCGGAAATTCACTGCGCGCCAGAAAGCCAGCCAGCTTGTCGAAGCGTATGCCCTCATAGGACATGAAATCGGCCGTCACCAGCTGATCGATATTGAGCCCGTCAGGATAAACCTCTTCGGCCTCCAGCGCCTCGCCATCGAACGACATGCCCTGCTCCTGGCGCATGCCTGAATAGTAGATGCCGCCCATGTCGTAGCCGGAGAGGCCTTCATAGCCATAGAAGTCGAGCGTGTAGGACACCGTCTGGTCGACCTCAGGCGTGTCGATCTGCATTGTCATGTCCATGTTGCGCGCCGATCCGCGCTCGATCTCGACCGAACGGACAACAGCGATCGCCTGCTGGGCAAGGCGCAGGGCCTGTAACCCGTCGATGCCTTCTTCCTCAAGCTCGCCGGTTCCGATCTCCAGCATGCCCGTGAGTTGTGCGTACTGCTCTTCACTGAGAGGGACATACTCGAATGGGCGCAGGGTTAGCGGGCCTGTCACCGTGCTCTCCACGGTCATGTCGAGCTGGTTGATGGCGAAGTCTATCTCGCTCGGCGCATCCCCGCCCATTTCTGCTTCCATGAAGTCAAAGACTGCGCCCATCGCGCCTGCCGCGCCGAACAGCGAGTAGCCGTCAGTCTCCAGCCGGTCGAACAGCGTGCCCGTCTCCTCCAGGCGCTCCCCATTTATGCGGGCAATCAGCAGGTCATCATCGAAACCCCAGACGCGCGCCTCATCCATCGCGACGCCAAAGGCAGGCTCTGTATTGATCGTGATCCGCAGGTTTTCAAACGCCGTGGCGCCCGTCGTCTCGTCATAGGATTGTTCGTCCCAGCTGACGCTGACAAAGTCTGGCAGCAGGCCCTGAATATCGGAAAGGTCGGCCTCGCCGCTGTCCGGGTCAGCATAGGCTTCGGCCTCGAACGCTTCGAAGGCAGCGAATTTCTCGCTCCAGCTTGCCGCGCCTGAAGCGCCAGATCCTCGGTCAGCAGTTTCAGGAGAAGACTGTTCCCCATCTGACCGGAATTCAGGAACCCGCGGAGGATTATCGCACGCCGCAAGATAACCAGACAGGGCGAGCGCCGCCCCCAGTGAGATGCGTTTCATGATCAGATGTCCCCCTTGAAACGGTCGGTTCAGTCTCCTTCGAAGGAAACCAGTGCTTTGACTTCAACGCCCATATTACGCACACGGCGCGCCCCGCCAAGGTCAGGCAGGTCCACAAGGAAGACAGCCGACACGATATCGGCCCGCCCCCGGCGAAGCAGCTTCACCCCGGCCTCAGCCGTTCCGCCCGTCGCGATCAGGTCATCGACCAGCAGCACCCGCTCGCCGGGCTCGACCCCATCCACATGCATGTGAAGCGCGTCGGAACCGTATTCGAGTTCATAGGATTCGCTGAATGTGCGGTAAGGCAGCTTGCCCGGCTTGCGCAGTGGCAGGAACCCAGCCTTCAGCCGCACCGCAATGGCACCGCCCAGGATGAAGCCGCGCGCATCGATCCCGGCGACCTTGGAAATCTCGAACTTCTCGAAAGGCGCAGCCAGTTTTTCGACAGCGGCTGCGAACGCTGCCGCATCGGCCATCAGTGTCGAAACATCCCGGAACATGATCCCTTTTCGGGGATAGTCCGGAATGGTTCGGATGGTCGATTTGAAATCCATGTCGCCACTTTAGCGGGCTTTAGCCGCGTGCGGGAAGCCCAAAAGCTAGCGTCTACGCCTCCGGCGACGGCTAGGTTGTGCCAGATCGCCTGCGGGCGGCGTGGACGCGCGCGCCGCAACTGCATTATCTACTGCAGGTTCAGCCTCGCGCGGCGCTTCCGCCGGGGCTTCTTCGGCCTCAGGCTCCAACTGCTCATTCTCTGCTGGTGTCGAATCAACCTCAGGCTCAGCCTCCTGTTGGGCAGCTTCCTCGGCCATATTGGTCGGCTCTGGCGTCTCTGGAACGCCGGCCGCAAGCTCGCCTGTCGCGCGATCTTCGTCCTTAGCGGAGAGGCCGTAATAGTCCTGCGCACTCATGCCAAGCTCGCTCGGTTTCAGCGGCATACGCAGACGGCGCAGATGCTTGATGACCTCATCCCGCAGCGCCATTCCGGGAATGAGCGTCTGGGAAAAGCCAAGCGACTTCATCCAGTCGCGAACCGAAGAGCTGCTTGTCGACGGCGCCTTCTCCGGCAGGCCGCCCTTATGTTGCTCCCAGAGGTACAGGATCGCGATCGCCTCGACTGCGCTGCGCTTGTAGGCCTCTATGCTGTCACTCGACTGGCCTTGCGTACGCACCTCATGGCGGCTCGCCTCGAGCGCCTGGTAAGTCGTATCCAGCCGCTCAAGCGCGCGCTTGTCCTTTACCTCAGGCTGCGTCAGCAGGCTATCAAGCTGCGGACGGCCGAGCGGAACGGACAGTTCCTCTCTCGCGTCGCCATTGCCCGTAAGATCACGCAGTTCCGACAGGACGCGCTGCAGATTGAACCTGAACTCGTGGCCGACCCCGTCCAGCGCCATGGTCAGCGCCCGCCCGCGTGTGCGCAGGCTCTTCAGCACAAACCAGATAATCATCAGGACGACGATGCCCGCAATGGCACCGGCGACAACCAGCAACACTTCCAGATTTTCTTCTGTCATTCTACTCAACCCCTCCCCGGTCGGGAGCAGAGGTTAACCCAGTTGAATGACGGGGTCGAACAAGTTCGCGTCTCACGTGAATTCGGCGAGACACCTCCTCATTCAGGAGTCCCTATCTCAGCACCCGCCCCGCGACAGCGTCCAGCTTTGCCAGCAGGTTCGGATCACGCGCATCAGGCGCCGTGATGAGCGCATAATCAAGGCATGTTTCGATGGCCTGCGGCGAGGGTGTGCGCGAGACACCGGAGAGCAGCTTTGCCAGCTCAGTCAGCGCTTTCTTCGCCGCCGCCGTGTTCGACTGCATGATCTCCAGCACATTGGCGACCGACACCGCCTCGCTCGCATCGCGCCAGCAATCATAGTCCGTCACCATCGCCATTGTTGCATAGGGAAGCTCTGCCTCCCGGGCGAGCTTTGCTTCGGGCATGTTCGTCATGCCGATCACATCGCATTCCCACTGGCGATAGAGATAGCTTTCCGCGCGCGAGGAAAATTGCGGGCCCTCCATGGCAAGATACGTCCCGCTGCGATGGACCGTGACCCCCGCCTTCTCGGCGGCATCGCCAGCCAGCTGCGAAAGCCGCTCGCACACCGGGTCCGCCATGGAGACATGCGCGACCATGCCCGGGCCGAAAAAGCTCTTTTCGCGCGCGAATGTCCGGTCGATGAACTGGTCCACCATGACAAAGTCACCGGGCGCATAGCGCTCGCGCAGGGACCCGCAGGCAGAGATAGACAGCACATCTGTACACCCCGCCCGTTTCAGCGCGTCGATATTGGCGCGGTAAGGCACATGGGTCGGCGTCAGCCGGTGGCCGCGGCCATGGCGCGGCAGGAAGACAAAGCGGACATCGCCGATCCGCCCCGTGGTCAGCTCGTCCGACGGCTCGCCCCAGGGCGTCCCGACCCGCATCGTATCGCGGTCCTCAAAGCCCTCCACATCGTAAAGGCCCGAACCGCCAATAACGCCGATCACCCATTCGCTCATCGTCTCATACTCCTGACTGTCTCCATGGCTGAAAGCAGCCTGCCCGGCTTAAATCAAGCCTTGTCACAGATGCCGCGTGGGAACACGTCACCCGTGCTGCGCGTCATTGACCTATGAGCGCAATCGACACCCACCGCCCTGTTTCGGGCACTCTCGCCCGGATAGGCCTTGGGGCACGCGCCCTCGTCTACTTCGCCGTCTGTTTCCTCCTCCTGAAGGCCGCCTTCACAAGCGAGGAAGATGATGGCGCAACACCCGGCGAAGCCTTTCGAATGATCGAATCCACGACAGGCGGACGCATCCTGCTCGTCGGCCTCGCCCTCGGCCTCTTTCTCTATGCGCTCTGGCGGTATCAGCAGGCCGCGCTCGACACGGACGATCAGGGCAACGACGCAAAAGGCATCCTCGCCCGCCTCGGCATGGTTTCATCTGGTACGAGTTACGCACTCGTCGGCTTCGCAGCTGGCGCGGTCGCGTTCGACGCGGATGATGGCGGCGGCGGCGGCAAGACCGAAGAAACCGCTAAATGGCTCATGGAACAGCCTTTCGGGTCATGGATGGTGGGCCTCGCCGGACTTTGCCTGATCGGCATTGGCGGCGCGCAGATCTGGCGCACGCAATCCAATCAATGGAAAAAGAGCCTCGACCTCTCAGGGTGGGCGCAGCGCGCAAAGCCGGTGATTGAGTTCGGGATTGCCGGGCGCGGCATACTTTTCGGGCTGATCGGCCTGTTCCTGCTCGCTGGCGCCTACAATGTTGACCCGTCGGATGTGAAAGGCCTCGCGGCCACGCTTGGCTGGATCAGAACACAACCCTTCGGCCTGCCTCTCTTCATTGCAGCGAGTGCCGCGATCGGCGCCTACGGCATCTATTCCGGCGTCCAGTCCCTGCGCCACCGCTTCCCTGACGACTAGGCGCGCTCAAACCATTTGCGCATGCCGGTCGGCTCCGGCGAACGCGGGTTTGGCGTCGTGAGCTGCACATCCCTCGCCAGCTCATATCCGCAGGCCAGATAATAATCGACCAGCCGGGGCTGATCGGTCCGCACAGCGAGCTGCGCCCCTTCTGCACCCACTTCCCGGCCGGTTGCCTCAAGCGACGCCAGGATCATGCGTCCCAACCCGGCTTTCTGACGTCCTGGCAGAACACCAATTCGCTTGATCTCAATCCAGCGCGCATGGCCCGATATCGGCGGCGGCACAAAGACGAAACGCCCGGCCCCAATCGGCTCGCCCGCATCTTCAAGGACGACCGCCCCGCCTTTGGCGATCTGCGCGCTGACAGTCTCAGGCGTTTCCCTGAACACGGTCGATTCCGGTGATACCCGGCCCGACCAGATCGCCTGCGTCAGCTCATGAATCAAAAAACCATCCGCCAGGCTAGCTGAGCGGATGGTCAATTGGTGTTCCACGAGAGTGTCGCGGGGCCCTGGGCCTAGTGCTCCACGTTCCGCCAGATGCGGTGGAACGAGAACCAGAGCAGCACGGCAAAGATCAGAAGGTAGATCATCACCGCAAGACCGGTGGACTTGCGCTGGCTCTGCTTTGGCTCACCTGCCCATTGCAGGAAGTTCGCAATGTCGATCGACATCTGTTCGACGGTCGCTTCGGTGCCGTCCATATAGGACACCCGTCCATCAGACAGCTGCGGTGGCATGGCAAGGAAGCCACCCGGAGGCGTGTGGCGTGGATCACCGCGCCATTGTGCGGACACGTCACCGGCCATGTACGGGTTGTAGTACTGACCAACCGGCTGGACGAGCTCGCCCTCATAGTGGCTGTCGCCATGCGAAAGCGCTTTGACAGCAGACACGTCGATGACGGTTTCCATGGTCGGCTGCGCAGGTGCAGCAGCTTCTTCAGCTTCGCCTTCGGCTGCAGCAGCTTCTTCGCCGCCTTCAGCCATCTCGGCGGCTTCCATTTCACCAGCTTCGACCGCTTCGGCGCCTTCGCCCTCTGCTTCCGCTTCGGACTCTGCCGCTGCCGGCATTTCCTCTGCTTCAACCTCGCGCGTGCTGATCGCGTCTTCCGTCGGATAGCCTGAGATCAGGCTGTAGACATAGCTCGCGCCACCGGCACGGGCTTTCGTGATCACCGAAAGGTCTGGTGGAAGCGCGCCGCCATTGGCCGCACGGGCAGCTGCCGCGTTCGGGTATGGTGACTTGAACGGGTCAGACGTACGCGCCGGCCGGAAGTCATAGTCACCGACATCGTTCGGCTCAGTGCTCAGGATCTCGTCCTGTGCCGCAAACGATTTCACCAGCGGGTTGTTGTTCGCGTTCGGATATTCCGGATCGTAGAACGGGCCGCCTGGCTCACCGAGGTTACGATAGCTGAGCAGGCGCATCGAGTGACACGCCGCACAGACTTCGCGGTAGACCTGATAGCCGCGCTGGACGCTGGCCATGTCGAGTTCACCGACCGGGCCTTCGAATGCCCAGCCACCTTCTGGCTCATGCGGGTGCAGAGCGCCGCCAGCAGCATGGGCCGTTGCAGCGATAGCAGCCGCACCGAGACCAGCAGAGATAAAACGCAGGAATTTCATGTGCTTTGACCTCTTATTCGGCAGGGGCCGGGGCAGCGCGGTCGTGACCGAGAACTGCCTTGTGGATTGAAGCAGGCTCATCCTTCGGATTCTCGCGCAGGCCGAGAAGCGGCAGGATCACCAGGAAGTAAGCGAAGTAGTAGAGCGTCAGTAGCTGTGCGAGGTGCACGAAGCGGAACGCCGGCGCTTTCTCGACGGCGATGATCGCCTCGACGCCTTCGCTCATTTTTTGCTCGCGGAAGGTCGCAGCGGCTTCATACTCTTCATAGGTCTGGGTCGCTTCATTGCCGTTCGCATCGGTATAGCTGACGACCAGCTTGTCAGACCCCATCGGGATGATTGGATCATCCGGGTTCGCCGCGCCGCACCAGCCGAGCAGCAGGCCTGCAACAACGAAACCGAAGAAGAACTGACGGGCCACCGGACGGTAGCGCATCGACTTCACCTTCGATGTGTCGAGCCAAGGCAGGAAGAACAGCACAGCAATCGAGCCGAACATCGCGATGACACCGAGCAGCTTGGCGTCGATCGGGCCAAGGTTGAACGTGATGGCGCGCAGAATGGCGTAGAATGGCAGGAGGTACCATTCAGGCACGATGTGCGCCGGCGTCACCAGCGGGTTTGCCTCGATATAGTTGTCGGCGTGGCCGAGAACGTTTGGCATGTAGAAGACGAAAGCCGCGAAAATGATCAGGAAGACGACGATCGCGAAGCCATCCTTCACCGTGTAGTACGGGTGGAACGGGACGGTATCCTGCTTCAGGCCTTCTGGGTCCTTGCGGGCTTCAACGCCGGCCGGGTTGTTATTGCCCGGCACGTGAAGCGCCCAGATGTGAAGGATCACAACACCGGCGATCATGAATGGCAGCAGGTAGTGCAGCGAGAAGAAGCGCTGCAGCGTCTGGTTACCGATTGACGGTCCGCCCATCAGCCAGGCCTTGATGCTGTCGCCGATGACCGGAACTGCACCGATCAGGCCGGTGATCACGTTTGCACCGTGATAGGACATCTGGCCCCATGGCAGCACATAGCCGAGGAAGGCCGTGCCCATCATGAGCAGGAAGATCACCACGCCGAGGATCCAGAGGATCTCGCGCGGCGCCTTGTAGGAACCGTAATAGAGGCCGCGGAACATGTGGACGTAGACCGCGAGGAAGAACATCGACGCGCCATTCGAGTGAATGTAGCGGATGAGCCAGCCATAAGGCACGTCGCGCATGATCCGCTCGACCGACGCGAAAGCGCCATCGACGGTAGCGGTATAGTGCATGGCCAGAACCACACCGGTCAGGATCTGCGTCATAAGGCAGACGGCAAGGATGCCACCGAATGTGTACCAGTAGTTCAGGTTCTTTGGCGTCGGGAAGTCGACGAAGCTGTCATAGGCCAGCCGGACAACCGGCAGGCGTGAATCGAGCCATTTCGTGAAGCCGGTCTTCGGCTCGTATGTAGAGGCATGTCCGCTCATGGCTTTGTTACGTCCTCTTCCTTAAAGCGAAATGTTAATCACGGCCGGGCTGACCCAGTTATAGTCCGGAACCGGAAGGTTCGACGGAGCGGGTCCGCGGCGGATGCGGCCGGAAGTGTCATAGTGCGAACCGTGGCATGGGCAGTACCAGCCACCGAAGTCGCCCGTATTGCCTTGGGCTGGACCAACCGGGACACAGCCAAGGTGCGTACAGCTGCCCGAGGTCACGAGGATCGCAGGATTGTACTCGCCGCTCTGCATCGGAACCAGGCGCTCTTCATCGCTCTGCGGGTCCGGCAGGGACGACACGTCGACGCTCTGGGCGGCGCGAATCTCTGCTGAGGTGCGGTGACGGATGAAGAACGGCTTGCCGCCGATCAGAACCCGGATCTCACCGCCGACCGGCACTTTCGAAACGTCGACATCAAGGCTCGATGCCGCTTTTGTGTCGCTGGCGGCATTCATCTGGTCGACGAACACATATGCCAGCGCACCTGCGCCTGCGACAGCTGTCGCCGCCGTAGCAATGTGAATGAAATCGCGACGGTCTTCATCGACCGTCTCGTGTGGTTTGGTTTGCGCGTCGCTCACTCTTCCAGTCCTCTGGCCAAGGATTTCTCCGAGATGCATACATTAAAGGTGAGGAAAATCATTGCGGCGCAACGCCGCAAAATGCACCTCCCCGCATATATCTGCGCTGCGGTTAGCGCGGGCGCGCGGGGTTTGCAAGGCGCGCATGTGCGTCATCGCATGCGACGCAGCGGCGCGGGCAGTGGCAACAAGCCAGGGTGCGTCAATGAAGTCAGGCGAATGCCGGTTTTCCGACCGGCGCGCATGCACTAAGGCCTGCGGGCAAAGAAGGTAAGCATGACCGAAAACGACCTCGAATCACAAAAGACCCGCGCCCGCACCTGGTTTGAAACCCTCCAGGGCGAAATCATCGACAGCTTCGAGGCCATCGAGGCCGAAGCCCAGCCGCCTCATTATACCGGTCCGGCTGGCAGTTTCGTGCGCACACCCTGGACACGCGGCGATGGCACCGAGGACCTTGGCGGCGGCACCATGGCCATCATGAAAGGCAAGGTATTCGAGAAAGTCGGCGTGCATGTCTCCTGCGTCTATGGCGACTTTTCAGAAGCCTTCCGCGCGCAGATTCCCGGCGCCGACAAGTCCGGTGGCCGATTCTGGGCCTCTGGCATCTCGCTGATCGCCCATCTTCGCAATCCGCGCGTCCCTGCCGTTCACATGAATACGCGTATGCTCGTCACCAGCGAGAGCTGGTTCGGCGGCGGCGCAGACCTCACCCCGCTGCTGACCTATCAGCGCGAGGCCGACTATCCCGACACGGTCGACTTCCACGCCGCCATGAAAGACGCCTGCGACCGTCATGATGCAAGCTTCTATCCGCGCATGAAGCAGCAGTGCGACGAGTACTTCCACCTCGCCCACCGCGACGAGCCGCGAGGCACAGGCGGCATCTTCTATGACCGCCACAATAGCGGCGACTGGGAGGCTGACTTTGCCTTCACACAGGATGTCGGCCGCGCTTTCCGCGATATCTACCCGGCCCTCGTCCGGCGCCGTATGAATGAAAGTTGGACCAGCGACGAGCGCGAAGAACAGCTCGTCCGTCGCGGGCGCTATGTGGAGTTCAACCTGCTCTATGACCGTGGCACCACCTTCGGGCTCAAGACTGGCGGCAACGTCAATTCGATCCTCTCGTCCATGCCTCCAGTCGTAAAATGGCCGTGACCCGCCTGCAAACCCCTGATATGACAGCGAAATGAGCGACACGACCAAGAACAGCCCCTGGCGGATCATTATCGCCATCATCGCGCTGACTGCAGCTGTCGCCGCGCTTGGCGGTCTCGTATCCAGCGGCAGCCAGGACCCATGGTACGCCGCGCTCGACAAGGCGCCCTACAATCCGCCTGACCGCGCCTTCGCGATCGTCTGGCCAATCCTGTATACCCTGATGGCGCTCGGCGCGATCATCGTGCGGCTGAAAGCAAAGTCATTCGCCGCCGCCAGCGCCGCCTTCGGCATCTTCTTTACCCAGCTTGCCGTGAACCTTTCATGGAGCTGGATATTCTTCGGCTTTCAGGCGCCGCTCATCGCGCTCGTCATCATTGCGATCCTGCTCGTCCTGATCGTGCTGATGATCCGCGCCTTCAGCCGCCACTCGATCATCGCAGGTATCCTCCAGGTCCCCTACCTCGCCTGGGTCTGCTTCGCCGCGTATCTCAACGGCTTCATCGTTTACGCGAACTAGGCTTTCAGCCGCGCCAGCAGCTCTTCGCGCTCTGGCTGGAAATCCTGGCCCATCCACCATTCCTCGAGCGCGCGCAGCGCTTCGCCAATCTGCGGACCTTTGAGGCCAGCGGCCAGCGCATCGTCACCGCCAACCGGAAACTCAGGCCGCTTCCAGGCGCGGATGGCATAGAGGTGGTCGCGCACATTCTCACCGGAGGTCAGCGCCCGGTCGACGACGGCCTGCTTCCCATGCCAGTACAGCGTGCGGCGAAGCTCGGCCCCGTTCATGCCGGCGATCTTCGGCAGGTTGTCAGCCGCCCACATGGTCAGCCGGTCAGCCTCAGCGTTCGAGAGGCGCAGCCGCTTGGTCACCGCCATGACAGACGGCGCACTCCGGTCGATCAGCGACATCAGCCGCAGTATCGGGTCTGCCCCCACACCGGCCAGCGTCTCACTCACCCGCAAATCATGCAGCCCATCCAGCGTCTCGCATTCCGGCAGAAGCAGCGCGAGCACGCCGCTCTCCTCCATGGCAACAACAGCCTGCACCGGGTCCGGCGCACTGAGCAGCTTGCGCAGCTCCTTCCAGATACGCTCGACCGCGATCTGGCGCAGCCCTTCCTTCTGACGCTCACAGGCCGCCTGGCCTTCGGCGTCGATCCCCGCGCCATACCAGGCATTGAAGCGATAGAAGCGCAGGATGCGCAGATAATCCTCGCGCAGGCGCTCATCGGCGTCCCCGATAAAGATGACGCGGCCAGCTTCTGCGTCCTCAAGCCCCCCGCCAATCGGGTCATAGATCTTGCCCGCAGCATCGGCATAAAGCGCGTTCAGCCTGAAATCGCGCCGCCCGGCATCCTCCGCCCAGTCTTCGGTAAAGGCAACGACGGCCCGCCGGCCATCTGTCTCCACGTCGCGGCGAAGGCTGGTAATCTCGAAAGGCTTGCTCTCGATGACGGCCGTGATCGTGCCATGCTCTATTCCCGTCGGGATGGCGCGTATGCCAGCGGCTTCCAGCGCATCGATAACGGCCTGCGGCTCCAGCTGGGTGGCGATATCTATATCGTCCACCTCGCGGCCCATGATGGAATTGCGCACGCATCCGCCGACAAAGCGCGCGCAATCGGCGCGCACAGCGTGCAAGGCGTCGATCACGGCGCGCGTTGTGGGCGCGTCGATCCAGTCAGTCTTGGTAAGTTCGGTCATTGCGGGGCGGTCGTCCTGTCTTCCGCAGTTTCGCTTTCCAGCGCCGTTGCATCATCGCGGGCTTCCGGGTCAAGCGGGCCGGGCGGTTCATTCGGCCCCGCAGGGTCTGTCCCGCCGAGGCCCGGCGCGCGGCTGCCAGGGTCACGGCTCGCCGGCAGGCCAAGCTCGTCGCGGCGCTTTTCGCAAGGCACTTCCTGCGCGGCTACAATCCGGCCGGTCTCAGGGTCGGTATAGGAGCGCTGGATGCATGTGTCGCGCCCGCCCCGATCCACAAAGATCAGGATGATCCAGGCCAGTACGGCCAGACCTGCGCCCGTTGCGAACAGGATGGTAATCGGCCACGGCTTGCGGCCTTCCTCGATGGCTTCCTGGCGTGCCAGCCGCCAGACGCCATAGGCGAAGAAGGGCAGCAAGAACAGCACGATCTGAAAGATGATCCTGTAGGTCAAACCACTTCCTCCCCGGGCTCGTACAGCCTCTCATATAAAGCGCGTATGATCCCAGCCGTCACGCCCCAGATGCGGTGGCCCTCATACGGCATCTCATAATAGTGGCGCACCTGACCCTTCCAGCTGGCTTTTTGACGCTGGTGGTTTGCCGCCTTCATCAGGAAGGAAAGCGGCGTCTCAAACACGCTGTCCACCTCGACCGGGTCTGGCCGTGGGACAAAACCTTCTGGCAGGACACCCAGCACCGGCACGATCCGGAAGCCGGTCCCCGTAATATAGGGTGCGCCCCGTGCGATCAGCTTTACCTCATCGGGATTGACGCCAACTTCTTCCTCGGCTTCGCGCAGCGCTGCCTCGATTTCATCGGCATCAACCGGGTCGACCTTGCCGCCCGGAAAGGCAACCTGCCCCGGATGGGCCTTCATCGTCATGGGCCGATGGGTCAGCAGCGTGGTCGGACCGCCCTCCCTCGGGATGATCGGCACCAGCACAGCGGCCCGGCGAATATTGGCAATGCTGTCAGCGTCCAGAAACTCGATATCGCCGCCTTCAGACAGGCGTTCCTCGCCTTCAACAGGGTCGAGGCGCAGGCGCGCACGCGCCAAAAAATCATCGAGATCGACAAAGGCCATAGGGGGTTCAGTCCTCGGCCGGTCCTATGTCAAAGAACACCCCATCTGACCAGACACCAAGTCGCCCCTCATCCTCAGGCGATATGACCGCCATTCCGGCCAGCTCATAGAAGACAGGCCGCGCCAGTTTCGCCTCTAGTCGCCCGCGCACCAGCAGATAGGGCGACGGCTCCAGTGTCTCAGGGTCCGTCTCGATCCGCAGCGGATTGTCTGCGCCAGCGATCACGACGTCGCCGACATTGGTCACAAAGGCCAGCTTCTGATCCTCACCCGCCTCGCCGGCCCGGTCCACGCGCGTTGCAATGAAGGGCGCATCCTCAACATGCACGACGACCTTTTCATAAGGCGTCACCAGCCAGTGCGAGCCGTCTGCATCCTTGCGCAGGATGGTCGAGAACAGCTTCACCAGCTTCTTGCGATTGATTCGCCCGCCTTCATGCCACCAGCTGCCATCGGCGCGGATTTCCATGTCGATATCGGCCGACCGCTCCGGTGACCATTGCTCGACAGGCGGCAGTTTGCGCCCGCTCGGGTCAGGCGCGATGACTTTAAGCAGGTCGTTCAAGCTGATTGCAGTGTTTTCATTGGATTTCACGTCGCGCTCCGCCATCATTTTGCCTAGACGTAGGTCTGAACTGGGCCGGAGCAAAGACGGAGACCTCATGGCAGACGATAATGACGTGGTTGTTCAGGAGGCTGAAGCCGCTGGCGAAACGCTGGAAAAGGTGAAAGCCGAGATCGCGAAAGCCGTCTTCGGTCAGGACCGCGTGATCGAGCTGGCGCTTTCGGCAATCCTCGCAGGCGGCCACGCCCTGCTCATTGGTGCCCCCGGCCTTGCCAAGACCCGCCTCGTCGAAGCCATGGGCACGGCCCTCGGCATCAACTCACAGCGCATCCAGTTCACGCCAGATCTGATGCCGTCCGACATTCTCGGCTCCGAAGTTCTCGATGAAGGCGCCGGCGGCGAGCGCAGCTTCCGCTTTATCAAGGGCCCGATCTTCACCCAGCTCCTGATGGCAGATGAGATCAACCGCGCCTCGCCGCGCACCCAGTCCGCCCTCCTTCAGGCCATGCAGGAACGCCATGTGACGATTGCAGGCGTGCGCCATGACCTGCCCGCGCCCTTCCATGTCCTCGCGACCCAGAACCCGATTGAGCAGGAAGGCACCTACCCGCTACCCGAAGCACAGCTCGACCGTTTCCTTCTCAAGATCGATGTCACCTATCCGGACATCGATACCGAACGTCAAATCCTCGTTGAAACCACCGGCCTTTCAGATGCAAGCGTCCAGCCCGCCATTGATGGCGAACAGCTCATGGCTCTCCAGCGCCTCGTCCGCCAGATGCCTGTTGGCGAGAAGGTTCTGACGGCGATCCTCGCCACCGTTCGCGAAGCGCGCCCTGAGCAGAGCTCGGATGACCGTGTTCGTCGCTTCGTCGACTGGGGCCCGTCGCCTCGCGCCGGTCAGGCGCTGATGCTCGCCTGCCGGGCACGCGCCCTCCTGCGCGGCCGTCTCGCGCCATCGCTCGAAGATGTCGAAGCCCTTGCAGAGCCTTGCCTCGGCCACCGTATGGCAATGCGCTATGACCCGACCGGTCAGGCGCCAAGCATGCGTGAGCTGATCGGCGACCTCGCCAGATCGACAGGCTGAGATGCAGGCTGCAACGCCGCAACTGGTGCGCATGGCCGCTGGCCTCGCGCTTGGCGCAGCCGCCCTCGCGGCGTGCGAGCGTGACCCCGGCATGCCGTCACCTTCAGGCGATGCGCTGGCAGAATGCTACCGCATGATCGAACGTGCAGAGCTTGCTATAGACGTCAGCGGCACAGGTCTTTCAGCTTCGGATCGCCGCCTTGTCCGCGCTGAGCTTGATGCGGCCCGCGTGCGCGTGCTCCACGCTTGGTCAAACCGCGAAGGTGTCGGCCTGTCAGTCGGCGCTATCGAAGACGAGTCGGCAGAGGCCGAGAGCTTCCTCTCCGGTGTCGAAGCCGAAGCAGGCCTCAGCGATCAGGACCGCCTGAGTGAGCGCACAGACGCCGCCAGCCAGCCTGCACAGTGGCGCAGCAAGTTCGAAGCTGCCCTCGACTGCACCGATGAGGTCTCCGCGAATGAAGCTTGAGGCCCTCAGAGCAGAAGCAGAGGCCGTCACGCGCGCCCTGCCGGGCCTCAATCTGAAGGCGCGCGCCGCCGACGCGGCCCATCTGGGCGCGGCAGGCCGCAAGCGGGCAGGCACGGGCGAACAGTTCTGGCAGTATCGTCACTACTCTCAGGAAGACACGGCCCAGCGGATCGACTGGCGCCGTTCGGCGCGCGGTGACGACGTCTATGTCCGCGAAACAGAGCTTGAGACCGCCCGCACCATTCTCTTCTGGTGCGATCCGCAAGAAGGTTTCGACTGGAGCGGCACGCCAGAGCGCCGCACGAAAGCAGACACGGCTCGTATCCTGATGTTGGCGAATGGGCTCATGCTGTCCAAGGCGGGAGAGCGCATTGGCGTTCTCGGCAGCGCACGCAAGGCAAGCTTTGGCAAGGCCGCCGCCGACAAGCTCGGCGAGGACCTGCTCGCCTCCGGCAGCAGTCAGTTTCCACCGCCGCCCCGCTCGCGTGCCATCTTCGCCCTCGCCAGTGATTTCTATGACCCGATCGATGTCTGGCGCGAAAGGCTCGCGCCGCTCGCCCGCGTGTCGAAAGAGGGGATCCTGATCGCGCTCAGCGACCCCATCGAAGAAACCTTTCCATGGCAGGGACGCGTCCGGTTCAGCCGCCCGGGCACCCCGCTCTTCCGTCTGTTTGGCCGCGCCGAAACGATCCGCGATCAGTACCTCGAACGCTTCGCCGCCCATGCCGCCGCCATCGAAAACCTCGCGGCGAGCTTTGGCTGGCAATATGTCCGCCATTCGACCGGTGACGACATCACTTATGGCGCGGCAGACCTGAAACAGGCCTTCGAAGCCTTCGGGGCGCGCCTATGAGCCTTGGTCCGTTTCTCTTTGGCGCACCGCTGGCGCTGCTCGGCCTCATCGCCTTGCCCGTCATCTGGTACATCCTGCGCGCGACGCCGCCCGCCCCGCAGGAAGCAGCCCTTCCCTCGCTCCGCCTGCTCGATGATGTTGAGCCCGAAGACGAAACCCCGGCCCGCACGCCCTGGTGGATTCTCCTCCTGCGCCTTCTGGCCGCTGCCGCTGCCATCCTTGGCCTCTCGAACCCCGTCTATGCACCGGGCGCGCAGGTCGGCAGCGAGGACGCAGGCCCGGTCCTCATCGTTATCGACAATGGCTGGACCAGCACCCCGCGCTGGGGTGAGCTGCAATCTGCCGCCTCCAGCGCCCTCGATGGCGCTAGCCGCGATACTGCAGGCCACCTCCTTCTCACCGCCCCACGCACGCTCAACGTAGACCCGGCCGACCGCCTGACACGGACAGACCTTTCTGCCCGTATCGGATCGCTCGACCCCGTCTCCTGGGGCACAGACCGCGAAGATGCGCTGGAACGTCTCGAAGCCTCCGGCGTCCAGCCGGCCCGCATCCTCTGGGCCAGTGACGGGCTTGGCAGCGAGGGTGCCCGCGCCTTCGCAGACGCCCTCGGCGAGATCGCCCCACTCAGCATCTATGCCGCCGCCCCGCGCGGACCGTTCGCAATTACCGGCCTGTCCTCCGCCGCTGACGGGGCCGCCGTCACGGTCCGCCGGGTCGATACCTCCAACAGCGCGCAAACCTATGTCTCGGCCCTCACCCTCGATGGCGCAGCCCTCGCCACGGCAGAGGCAGACTTCGCCGCCGGTGAGGCAGAAGCCATCGCCCGCTTTGACGTTCCCGCAGCCGCCCTCGCCCGCGTGGAACGCTTCGCGATCACCGGCGTGCAGGGCGCAGGCAGCGTGTGGCTCTGGGATTCGGCTGACCGCTCGCGCCGTGTCGGTCTGGTCTCTGGCGACTCGACCGCTCAGCCGCTTCTCTCCGACATGCACTATGTCCGTCAGGCGCTGGAGCCCTTCGCCCATATCACGGACGGCTCCATCGAAGAGCTGATTGCCGCCGACCCTGACGCCATCATCATGACCGATATCGGCCAGCTTGCGCCTGAGCTTGAAGATCGCATGGCCGAATGGGTCGAAGGCGGCGGCGCGCTCATCCGTTTCGCAGGCCCGCGCCTTGCTGCGCATTCCGACAGCCTCGTGCCGACACCGCTGCGCCGCTCCTCGCGCGCCATTGGCGGCGCGCTGACCTGGGAAGAACCGCAAAGCATCGGCAGCTACCCTGAGACCTCACCCTTTGCGGGCCTTGCCTCCCCTGCCGACATCAAGATCCGCCAGCAGGTCCTCGCGAGGCCCGATCCGGAGCTTGCCAGCCGCACATGGGCCCGCCTTCAGGACGGCTCACCGCTGGTGACAGGCGCGAGCCGCGGACAGGGCACGCTCGTCCTCTTCCATGTCACTGCGGGCCCCGACTGGTCCGACCTTTCCTATTCAGGCACCTTCGTCGAGATGCTGAGACGCGCCATTGCCGCTGGCCGCGGCGAAACCATGCAGGACGAAGAAGGCACCTATACGCCAGAGGTGACGGTGAACGGCTATGGCCGCCTTGTCAGCCCCGGCCCGAACGCCTCACCCATAGCGGCAGCAGACCTTACAGACGCCGTCCCATCTGAATCGCACCCACCCGGCCTCTATCGCGGGCCCGGCGGCACCCGTGCCATCAACACCGCAGCCGCAGGCGTCCCCGCCCTCGTCACCAACTGGCCGACCAGCGCCACGCTGCTCGGTGACGCCGAAGCACAGACCATCCGCCTCGGCGGTCTTCTTCTGGGGCTCGCAGGCCTGCTGATCGCGATCGATCTTCTCGTCGCCCTCGCACTCGCCGGACGCTTCCCGTCGCTGCGCCGCGGCGCCCATGCGGCCGTCCTCATCGCTGGTGCGGCGACGCTCGTCCCCCTCGCCCAGCCGCCCGCCCATGCGCAGTTCGACGATATCAGCCCCAACCCCTACAGCTATGCCATCTCGCCCGGCTATCGCGGCACGGAGATCGAGCAGACCGGCGAGATCGACAAGGCAATGGAAGCCCTGCTCGAGATGCGCCTTGCCTATATCGAGACCGGCGACAGCGAGGTTGACGCCGTCACCCGCGCGGGCCTTCGCGGCCTCTCGCTCACCCTCTTCCGCCGCACCTCGGTCGAGCCAGCAGAGCCGCACACTGTCGACCCTGAAACCGATGAGCTCGACGTCTACCCGATGATCGTGCTCGCCCTGCCGGATAATGCCACCCCGCTCAGCTCCCGTGCGGTGGAGCGCCTCAACGCCTATCTGCGCAATGGCGGCGCGCTCTTCATCGACACGCGGCGGGGCGGCAACGTCGCCAGCAATAACAGCTTCGCCGACCTCGACCGCGTCCTGCCCGGCCTCGACACCCCGCCGCTCCAGCCCGTCAGCCAGGACCATGTGATGACGCGCAGCTTCTACCTGATCGACGGGTTCGCCGGGCGCTATCAGGACCGCCAGCTCTGGATCGAGTCTTCGGCAGGCGCCGCAGACGCGTCGGCGCGCCGTGGCGACGGCGTCTCCGGCCTCATCATCGGGGACGCAGACTATCTCGCCGCCTGGGCCATTGATGAGAGCGGCCGCCCCCTGCTCAGCGTCGATGGCGGCGACCGGGAGCGCGAGATGGCGCGCCGCTTTGGCGTGAACCTCATGATGTACGTGCTGACCGGCAATTATAAGGAAGACCAGGTCCACATTCCTGCCCTGCTGGAACGCCTCGGCGAAGGCGAAGACGGCACAGAGCCCGCCCCGACCGGTATCGAACGCCAGATACCGCCGCGCCTTCCCGGCAGCGGCGATGAAGACCAGGGCCCGGTCCAGCTCGAAGACATGCTCCGCCGCCAGCAGGAAGGCACGCCTGAATGACCGAAGCTGGCCGCATCTCACTCGACCCGCTTCTCGGCTGGCCGCTGCTCTGGGCGCTGCTCGCGCTCTGCCTGCTCGCCTATGGCGCCTATATCCGCTGGCGTGGCCGCGCCTGGCTGATGCGCGCCGCCGTCCTCACCGCGCTCGCTGCCGCCCTCGCCAACCCCGCCTATGTCCGCGAGGAACGAGACCCCCTCCCCTCCGTCGCCGCCATCGTCGTCGATCGCTCAGAGAGTATGAGCTTCGGTGACCGCGAAGCCATTGCCGACGCCGCCCTCGAAAAGCTGCGCGCCGACATGGACGCCGACACCTCGCTGGAGGTCCGCTTCGTCGAGACAGGCTCCAGCGCCGACGGCACCAACCTCATCGCGTCCCTCGAAGGCCTGATGGCAGACGTCCCGCGCGACCGGATCGCCGGCACCGTCCTCGTCACCGACGGGCAGGTCCATGACGTGCCCGAAGACGCCGCCCGCCTCGACGCGCTCGGCCCCATTCACAGCCTCATCACGGGCGACCCGGACAGCGGCGACCGGCGTATCTCGCTGGTCCGCTCACCAGACTTCGGTATTGTCGGCGAGGACGCCGCCTTCGTCGTGCGCGTCGATGACCCTGTCAGCGCGCAGGCCACCGTCACCTATTCCATGAATGGCGGAGAGCCCGAAGAAATCACCGTCCAGACCGGCACCGACACCCCCCTCCCGGTGGAGATTGAGCGGCGCGGCGACAATATCCTCGTCGTCGAAACCCCGGCAGGCGAGCAGGAGCTGACGCTTGCAAACAACCGCACCGCCGCCACCCTGTCCGGCGTGCGCGATCGCCTCCGCGTCCTTCTCATCACCGGCAAGCCGAACGCCGCAGGCCGCGTCTGGCGCGACCTCCTGAAATCAGACCCCTCGGTCGACCTTGTCCACTTCACCATCCTGCGCCCGCCCTACAAGCAGGACGTGACCCCGCTGGAGGAAATGGCCCTCATCGCCTTCCCGACAGAGGAGCTGTTCGAAGGCAAGCTGAATGAGTTCGACCTCATCATCTTCGACCAGTATGAGCGGCGCACCGTCATCACCATGTCCTACCTCGCCAATATGGCCCGCTATGTGGCCGATGGCGGCGCCCTGCTGATCGCGGCGGGTGAGGATTTCGCAGGCCCCGCCTCCCTCGCCAATACGCCGCTTTCTGCCGTCCTGCCTGCCCTGCCCACCGGCACCATCCAGGTCGGAAAGTTCAACCCGCAAATCTCTGAGACCGGCGCGCGCCACACCATCACAGAAACCCTCACCGGCCAGTCATGGGGCGACTGGGTGCGCTATATCGAGGCTGTGCCCGAAGTTGGCGATGTCCTGATGACCGCCCGCAATGGCGACCCGCTTCTGGTGGTCGACCGCGTCGGCGAAGGCCGCGTCGCGCAGATCCTGTCCGGCCAGATCTTCCTCTGGGCGCGCGGCTATGATGGCGGCGGCCCCTTCGCAGAGCTGATCCGCCGCACCGTCCACTGGCTGATGAAAGAGCCAGAGCTTGAAGAGCGCCAGCTCCTCCTCGAAGCGCAGGGCGACACGATGCGCGCACGCCTTCGCACCCTGTCAGACACCGCACCCACCCTGAGCGTCGAGACCCCGGACGGCGAAACCCTCACCCCCCGCTGGACCCAGACCGGCCCCGGCGAATTCACCGCAGAGCTTGCCATAGACCAGCTCGGCCTCTTCCGCGCTGAGGCAGGCGGCCTCGAAGCGGTGGCCTTGAACGGCCCCGCCAACCCAAAGGAATACGCCTCCCTCGAAGCCACCGGCGACGTCCTCGCCCCGCTCTCGGCGGCCACAGGCGGAGGCGTCTATGAACTCACCCGCCCCGGCGCCAGCCTGCCGGACATCCGCCGCGTCGGACAAAACGCCAACGCCGCCGGCGGCAACTGGCTGGGCCTCAAGGAACGCGGCGCCTACGCCGTCCGCAGCTCCACCAGCCTGCCGCTCCTGCCGGGGCTATTGGCCGTGGCGCTTATTCTGGTTTTCCTGATTTTGGCGTGGCGGCGCGAGGGGCAATAACCTGACCCATTCCCCTCTCCCCCGGGAGAGGGGCTAGGGGTGATGGGAAGCAACGCTGACAAATTGTTCCGTAGTTTCAGAGATGCGAGCCCCCCCCCCGCAATCGCAGCTAAAGCCAGCAAGTAAATAAATTTGAGATTTCACGACGAACGCGACATTATTCACTGTGCTCTATCATATGGCCCGAGCGAATTTAGGTGCTTGCATTTAGAGTGATTTTCGTTTGCGATTAAATGCCGATCCCAACCTAGCTTGAAGAGGTGCCAACGGTATTATTTTGGCAGCCCAATTGTAGTTGCGCGCCTGTAAGGTGAGTTCCGGTAGAGGTATCGATCAACGCAAATTGGTATTTGGCCGTTTGCGTTTTATTGAAAATATCTTCCCATTGAACGAAAATGCAACACCAGACTTGGTTGGCGCTCCCAACATTGAAATTTACCGTATTGAACGGCACCTGAACCGAAACATCATTCATTACCGAAGCGGGCGCGACGTAAGTGCCAAATTGCTGCAACTCCATCCCGAGGGGAGGCTCTTCGCCCTGATGCATTTGGTCGCCGACCCACAAACCAGATCGAACGTACTTGGCCGGAGAGTGCCCTACAACGTGCAATATTCCGCTGATCCGAAGTCCATCGCCCCCATTGCGCCCCCGCAAGTAAGTAGCGCTCAAAAATCTAAAATCGAGGTACGCTCGCGTTTGCGCCTCCCCCATTTCACGAGTAACTGAAACAGCATCGCGAGCCGCACGGTTGGCCTGCCGAGTCAAGAGAAGCGTCCATAAAAGAGCTATAGTACCAACTAGCACGAGCGCTGTTTGAAAGAGGGCATAGTCTGCCATCTTTTCCGTTGCGAGATTCATGCCTTGCTGAGCAGCAAGATCAGCTTTTTCGCGTTGTGCGGACTCTTCTTGTGCTCTTTGGCGGGACTCTACGGCTTCCTCAGATTCCAAAATAATAACGGGAACCGGCACTTTAGGCTGCTCGGCGGCGGCTTGCTCATCATCAGCTAGCTGCTCGGATTGATCTAAGCGTTCTTGCGCCTGCGCCAGCTGACCGGCAGCAACAAATATTAAAGCCGCAACGTACAGACCTCGATGCTTCTCAAGCATTACAAGATCAACGTTTCCCAGAACGTCTGGCCGTTGAAATAATGTGCCACACCGCAATCAATTTTCGACCTCACGCTTGTGTACTCCAATATAATGTACATCTTAACTTCATGCAGACTTGAGTTACAATCCTAATGTCTAAAATCGATAGCAGCGATTATATCAGAGCGAGGCGCGCCAAATCGGGTACTTCCTACTATGGCGATCCAGTCGTTCTGAAGGACAACTCGCGGTCTAAAGTTACGTTCGTTCCCTTCTTTATTCCACATTCAGATCACCAAGAACTGGCTGGAAAAATAGTCACGTGGCGTAAACAGAAAGTCGGACCAAAGCTCATTGAGGAAAAGTCCGTGTCGCTCTCAGGGCAAGAAACGCTCAGCTTGCTTAAAGCACTGAAGGCACATCTTGCTATTTCAGAGAGCCCGGAAGTCGAAGGCGATTATATTTTAATAAAAGTAAGTGGACAGACGATCGAGACCGAACTTGGTGGACATGATCCAAAGACAGTTGCTGCGGCGATTACCAACGTACTTGGGCAGCCGGAAATTGTAGCTCATTTGAGGGACGCCGAACTTTCCTCCGAATTATGCGATGCCTTCAGAAGCGCCATTCGTGTTCGAGAAATTGAAACAGCAGTCGAAAAACTGCGGACCATGCTTTCGGAAGGCGAAGTCGCTGAAAATGCTTATCAACGGTGGTGCGATGATCACTTTTGGGCACTGGGTCCCGCAAAACGAATAACAGATATCACACGCAGCATATCGATATCTGATCAGGTGGATAAGCTTCTGCCCGATATATCTTCCGGGCTGTCCGACATAGTGGAGTTGAAGCGCCCCGATATGGATGTTCTGAAGTACGATGGCTCGCACCGGAACTACTATTTCTCTTCGGATACTTCGAAAGCGATTGGACAATGCCATCGATATCTTGACGTATTACATGAGGCAGCTGCTCAAGGATTACGTGATCATCCCGAGATCGTAGCTTATCACCCTCGAGCTACAATAATAATTGGTCGCTCACTCGATTGGAACGATGAAAAAACGAGGTGTCTTCATGGCCTCAATCAACGACTTAGAAGTATTAAAGTAATGACATACGATCATTTGTTGGCCCAAAGCGAAGCCATTTTGGATGTAGTGCTCCCTAGTTCAGAAATAAATTTGGACGACTCTTGCCAATTAGCTTCTGACTTTGAGGAGGAGATTCCATTCTAGCAATCTGGCTAATGGTGTCGCCCCCTTAGTAACTCCTTCTCGAACAATCCATCCCCCTCCCCACGCGCCCGTCTATAACGCTCCCGCATGGAGCTGAGCTGGGCGATCATATGGAGCTGTCTGATGCGGGTGCCGGTGCGGCACTGGCGGACGCTGTTTCATTATCTGGGCCGGCTGAGCGCCACTTTTGACGAAGCGAGGGCCGACGGCCGCAGCTGGGTAAACTGGCATGTGCGCGAGGATGGCGTCATCTGGGTCTCGGCATGGGAACTGACAGAAGCCGAGACCCAGCGCGCCGCGCTGCCCGCCGCCTCTACCCCAACCCCCTGGACACGCCCCGCCTTGCAGCTTGAGCCTGCCTGGACCGCGCTCACCCTATGCACCGCGCCTACACCGCCGCTGCACCAGGGGCACACCGCCCTCACACCAGAGCGACACCCCACCAAAACCACCGCCCGCGCCCCGCCGATCCACCAATATCCGCTCATCCCGGCGAAGGCCGGGATCTCGTGCAACAAATCCTGACACCCGCACTCCGCCCAAGGGAGCCTGCGGGCGTTGGTGCTGGCTGGATGCGCAAACTCATTCCCCTCTCCTTGGGGAGAGGGGCCAGGGGTGAGGGGAAGCAGAAGCCGTATCAGGAACTGAAGCGGCAGCGATGCTCATGTTTCATCACTGCAAGCCGCGCCGCCTGACGAGAGGCCGCTCCCCCTCATCCCCGACCCTTCTCCCAAGGGAGAAGGGAGAAGGCATCAGCCCTCTTCCACAAAAGCCCCCCGCGTCCGGTTCGCGAACGCAACGAGAGACAGCATCACCGGCACTTCCACCAGCACACCCACCACGGTCGCGAGCGCCGCGCCGGAGTTAAGCCCAAACAGAGAGATCGCCACAGCGACCGCCAGCTCAAAGAAGTTCGACGTCCCGATCAGCGCGCAGGGCGCGGCGACATTGTGCGGGACTTTCAGCGCATAGGCCGCGCCATAGGCCACCGCGAACATGCCATAGGACTGGATCAGGATCGGCACGGCAATGAGGGCAATGACCAGCGGCTGGGAGAGGATCACCTCCCCCTGAAACCCGAAAAGGAGAACCACGGTCAGCAAAAGGCCTAGCACCGAGGCAGGCTTCACCCGCTCGATGAAACCATTGACGGCAGCCTCACCACCTCGCGCCTTCAGCATCTGGCGCACCGTGATCCCCGCCACCAGCGGCACGACGACATAGAGCGCGACTGACAGCAGCAGCGTCTCCCACGGCACGATGATGTCGGTAATGCCCAGAAGGAACGCCACAATCGGCGCGAAGGCGACGACCATGATCGCGTCATTCACGCTGACCTGGACGAGGGTGTAGTTCGGCTCTCCGCGCGTCAGCTGTGACCAGATGAAGACCATCGCCGTACAGGGCGCCGCGCCGAGCAGGATCAGCCCTGCGATATACCCTGCAGCATCCGCCTCCGGGATGAAGCCAGCGAACACATAACGAAAGAAGAGAACGCCCAGCGCCGCCATGGTGAAAGGCTTGATCAGCCAGTTCACCACCAGCGTAATGAGAAGGCCCTTCGGCTTCTCCCCCACGCGGGCGAGCGATGAGAAGTCCACCCCGATCATCATGGGCCAGACCATCGCCCAGATCAGGATAGCGACCGCGAAGTTCACATTGGCATATTCAAACCCCGCCAGCGCGCCGAAGACCCCCGGCAGCAACTGGCCAAGCCCGATCCCGACCACGATGGCAAGCGCGACCCAGACCGACAGATATCGCTCAAAAGTACCCATGGAGTTTCCCCGTCTTTGTCGGCTGGCGTATTATGAGTTCACTGGGGAAGACGGCGCACAGCAAAGCGCACGCTCGGCCGCCGCCTGAACACTGCTCGCAACGCATGGCTCACCGGCGCAGCAATCTTCCATCAGGTAGACGATGAGGTCGCTGACTTTGTCGAAACAGGCAGAATAGATGATGGAGCGCCCCTCACGCCGGCTCTCGATCAGGCCCGCCTGCTGAAGCAGGTTCAGCTGCGCCGACAGCGTATTGGGCGCGCGGCCCGCACGTTCTGCGATGAGGCCAGCGGCCAGCCCGTCCGGCCCTGCCTTAACCAGCAGCCGGAACACCTCCAGCCGCCCCTCCTGAGAGAGGGCCGAGAATGCGAGCAGAGCAGTCTTGGTTTCCATATTTCCACAATCGTTGAAATATGGAAGCGCGTCAATCGGGCTTCGGTGGATCGATAAGGCAGGCCGCTCGCAAGAACGCCCTTGATCCCTGTCCGGCCTTGCTCAAACTGCGCGTCATGACCGAGCTTGCCGACGCCCTCCTGCCGCTCCTCGAGGCACAGCTCTCCGAAGGGCCCGCGCCGCGCCTCGTCTTCATCTCCGGCGCGCAGGGGATCGGCAAGTCGACGGCGCTACGTTCTGCGCTCGAGGTGCTCGGCCCCCGCGCCATCGGCCTCGGCATTGACGACTTCTATCTGCCAAAGGCTGAGCGCGCGCGGCTCGCTGCTGAGGTCCACCCGCTGTTCGCCACGCGCGGCCCTCCCGGCACGCATGACCTCCCGCTCCTCATGGAGACGCTCACCGCGCTCAAGGCCGCCCAGCCCGGCACCAAGATATCCCTGCCCCGATTCTCCAAGCGGGATGATGACCGCGTCGAGCCAGTTGTGCTCACGCTAGAGGACCGCCCCAGCCTCATCATCCTCGAAGGCTGGCTCATAGGCGTCGCGACTGATCCGTCAGCCCCATCGGATGCGCCGCTCAATAGCATCGAGGACGAAGACCCCTCTGGCGCATGGCGGCAATATCAGGAGGCGCAACTCGCCGGCCCCTATGCCCGCCTCTGGGATATGGCCGATAGCTTTATCTACCTCGACGCGCCCGGCTTCGAGACGGTCCTCGGCTGGCGCCTGCAGCAGGAGGCAGACAACCTCGGCAAGGCGCCCGGCACACTGAGTGAGGCAGAGACCCGATGGGTCGAACGCTTCATCCAGCACTATGAGCGCCTTACAGAGCGCCTCCTTTCGGGGCAGCGGCGGCCGGGAGAGGTTCTCAAGCTTCGCCGCGACCGGACCGTCGCCGGGCGCGCGTGAGGTCAGAGGAACAGTTTTATCCGTCCCCCTCCCTGTCGGCGCGTGCATAATGCCCATCATGCCTAGCTGCTGTTGCTGGTCCTGCCCCTGATGCGTTCGGTCTCTTCTCGCCACGCACTGAATATACACGCGTAAATTGTACGCCTGTTGGAACACACGACCGCCCGGTTCATTGAAATTGCAGACTTAGCCAGCCGGAGCAGCCCCATGGACCCCATCCTTCTCGATCAGCAGAGCGACCTCGTCCGCGTGCTCATCTCTGCACCGATCATGTATCTCACCATCGTTCTCGCGATCCGGCTTTCAGGAAAGCGGGCAACCTCGCAGATGAATAACTTCGACTGGATCGTGACCGTGGCGATCGGTTCTCTGGTCGGTTCCGGCATCGTTCTCAAGGGCGTGACCGTACTGGAATCAGTCGCCGCCATCGTGATGCTCCTGATCCTGCAATGGGTGCTGACCAAGTCTGTGCTGCACAGCAAATTCCTGTCGAAACTGGTCAAGGCGAAGCCGGTTGTCCTGCTTGGCAATGGCGTCTTCCGCGAAGACGCCATGCGCAAGGAGCGGGTCACCAAGCGCGAAGTCATGTCCGCCATCCGCCAGAACGGCCTTGTCGATCCTGACCAGGTCCAGTGGGTTATCCTCGAGACGAACGCGTCCTTCAGCGTCGTCGCCAAAGGCGCGAATGAAAAGCAGATCCGCGCTCTGGAGGATGTCGACGGCATTGATGTCGTGCCTCAGGTAGAACGCGCGCAAACCTCCTGACGCGCGCCTGATCTCCCGAACGTCTTGACTAGTTTGACGCCATACTATACTTGTATGGCATCAAACTAAATGGAGACGGGGATGGTTACGCGCCGGAATGTTCTGATGCTGATTGGGGGTGGCACCGTTCTCGCCGCCGGAAGCGTGGGCGGCTTCGTCCTGGCCAACGGGCCGTCCAGTGAGGCGCGGCGTCCCTGGCGTGAAGCCGGGCGGTATGACGATTTCCGCAAGCGCACGCTGTCCTACGCCTTGCTGGCGCCCAACCCGCACAATCTCCAGCCCTGGAAGGTCGCGCTGGTCGGCGATGATGCCCTCACTTTCTATCCAGATCCTGAGCGCAGACTGCCCGCGACCGACCCGTTCGATCGCCAGATCACCATCGGGTGCGGCGCTTTCCTCGAACTCCTCCGCCTCGCCGCCGCTGAAGAGGGCTACGCCGCCGAAATCGACCTCTTTCCCGAAGGCAGCGACATGTCCTCGCTCGCCAGCGCGCCGATTGCCCATGTCCGTTTCCTCCCCGGACAGGCGACCCCCGACCCGCTATTTGCACAGGTGCTCAAGAGACGCTCCAACAAGGAGGTCTATGCGCAAAAAGACGTTGAGCCGGAGAAGCTGGGCGCGCTTGTGCAGGCGGGCACCACCTATGGCCAACGGGTCGGGGCGACCGGCAATACAGCGCTTACGGCCAAACTGCGCGAGCTCACCTGGCAGGCCCACAAGCTGGAAGTCACGACAGACTACACCAATCAGGAATCAGTCGACCTCATGCGGATCGGCGCCCGCGAAGTGCGCGAGAACCCCGATGGCATTGAGCTTGAAGGCCCGATGATTGCCGCTGGCAAGCTCCTCGGCATGGTCAACCGCGACAGCCTCGCCGATCCGACGTCTGCAGGTTTCCAGCAGGGGCTTGCCATGTATGAAGCCATGGCTATGTCAGCGCGCGGCTTTCTCTGGCTGAGCAATGATGACACTTCGCGCCAAGAACAGATCAATGCCGGGCGTGCGTATGTCCGTCTCAATCTGAAAGCGACCGAGCTTGGCCTCGGCATTCATCCCTGGAGCCAGTCCCTGCAGGAATATCCGGAGATGGCGGAGCTGTATGAAGAGGTGCACGCCCTCATCGGTGAAGGAAAAAGACTACAGATGCTGGTCCGGGTTGGGTATGGTCCCGAAGTGATCGCGACTCCGAGAAGAGGATTGAACGCCCACCTTGTCTGACACCCCGCCCGAACAGCTCGCCGCCCTGCCCGATGAGGCCGTGTTTTTCCGCCTGTTCAACGAAATAGGCATCATCCAGCAGCTGGCAACGAGCGCGTTTGAGAAAATCCTCCCATACGGGCTCACCCAGGCGCAGTTCAACATACTGAACCATTGTGTGCGGCTCGGCGACGACAAGACACCTGCCCAGCTTGCAGAGGCCTTTCAGGTCACGCGCGGAACGATGACGTCGACCCTCGCGCGGCTGGAGCAGAAAGGTTTCATCCGTGTTGAACCAAGCGAGACAGATGGCCGCTCGAAACGCGTCTTTCTGACAGAGAGCGGGAGGCAGGCGCGTGAAGAGGGGCTCAAGCAAGCCGCGCCGCTTCTTAACCGGACGCGCGAGGCGATGAGCCGCGAAAAGGCGGAAGGCCTGATTGGTCCCTTGTCAGAGCTTCGCGCCTGGATGGATGCTGATCGCGACAGAGAAGACTAGGCTGCCGTCACAAGCCCTTCGAGCAGGCTGGCATCGCCTGCAAGATCCCGCACCATGACGCGGGACTGGTCTTGTGGCCCCGGAAAGGTGAGGCGCCCGCGCGGGGTCACTTCGAAACCGATCCGTCCAAAATAGGCCGGCGCACCGATCAGCACGGCTGCGGGCCAGCCAGCTGCCTTGCCAGCTTCAAGCGCCGCTTCCGTCAGCTGAAGGCCAAGTTCTGAGCCTCGCCAGGCTGGCGAGACAGCAACAGGTCCGTAGAACAACGCCTTGTCGCCCCGCGCGCCAACCTTGAGCGGCCAGACACGGCAGACGCCAACGACCGTGTCGCGGTCGACCACGGCCACGCGGTTGATCTCTGGCAGCGTCCACGAATATTCGCGCAGCCGCTCTGCGGTCTTGGCGAAGTGGCCAGGCCCGAAGGTGCGGTCGAACAGGTCTTCTATCGCCTCGGCATGCTGGGCGGGCGTCTCAGGGAGGATCTCTATCATTTCGCGGCTGTGTAGGGCGCGCGGCCAGAGCTTGCAAACGCCAAATCAGCGATGCCCCGGCCAGCCAGCAAGCAGCCCGCGGATCGATGAGACGAAGGCGAGCGGCTGGTCGAGCATCACATGGTGATAGGCCTCCGGCACCGTGATCATCGGCACGGGCGGGTCCTGAAGCGAGCTCATATAATTCGCGACCCGGTCCGGCACGAGGTCTGACAGCCCGCCTCGCATGAAGACGATGGGACAGCGCGTTTCCATCGCGGTCAGGTCGACATCATTCCACTCATCCATCAGCGAGTTGAAGATGAAGGGATCGAACTTCCAGGAATAGCCTTCCTCGCCATCCTCACCCGTCATCTCCTTGATGCTGTGACGGGCGATATAGTCGACGATGTAATCGTTTTCACAAGGCTGCGGCGGGGCGAGACGGAAGCGCGCCAGTGCCTCATTGAAGCTTGGATAGATGCGGTTTGCCCGCGTGCGGCGGGGCGGACGTGGACGTTCCTCGCCCGGCGGCTCGATATGGCTATCGACGATGACCGCGCCGGCAAATCTGTCCCCGCCTTCGCTGATCGTGGTATAAAGCGAGATGATCCCGCCAAAGCTGTGCGAGACGATGATCGGCTTCTCGGCATGGTCGAACAGGCCTGCATGTTCGCAGACGGCATGCTGTTCGCGGCTGAACAGCGGGAAGCTGTAAGCCTTGCGCCAGTCGCTATCGCCCATGCCTGAGAAAGTTGGGGCAACGACGTGATAGTCGGCCGCGAGGAAGGGCGCGATAAAGTCCCACCAGCGGGCATGCGCACCATTTCCGTGGGCGAGTAGCAGGCCGGGCTTGGACGGGTCACCCCAGCTTCGATAGGCGATCCTGGCGCCATCGACTTCGACGCTGGCCTCGCGGGCCTCCTGCGCGATGGCCCAGTTGAACCAATCCGGCGCGGCTGGCTTCTCGCCGCCATAGCGGGCGAGCGTCATGTCTTCTTCCTTGGGCGCGGGATGTACGTCTGGCGCCTTGTTCGGCAGGTTGCCGTCACTCATGAGCTGTCTCCTGCCTATCCGCGCCGCTCTATGACCTTGAAGATACCGCTGCCGGTGAGAAGCGTGCGCTCTCCGGTCCAGATGCGGCCTTCGACGGTATAGACGTTCGCTTCCTCGGCCACGATGCTGGCCTTGCCCTCGACGAACTCGCCATGCTTGGCGCCGGACAGGAAGTCACAAAGAAGACGGATGGTGACCCACCAGCTATCCTCGTCGCTTTCGACCGCTGCGCCCCAGGCCATGTCAGCGAAGGTCATCAGCATGCCGCCATGGGCGTTCATCATGCCATTGGTGTGATGCTCCTCGACCCGGAAGGCGCAGGTGATGCCATCTGGTCCGCGCTTTTCGAAGAGCGGGCCGATCTGGCGACCAAAGCCCCTGTGCCATGGCAGGAGCTGGTAGCCTTCAGGAAGATCGAATGTCTGGGAACGGTCTAGATCGTCTGTCATTTCGAATGCGGTGTGCCGTAAGCCGCCGGGGCCAACAAGTCCTCACCCAGCGGGAGGCGCGAGGCTGGCGAGAAAGGTGATCATGCTGTTGGCCGCGATATGCGCGAGGATCGGCACGAGCATGGACCCGCTCTTCAGTCGCAGCCACGCAAACCCCATCCCCGCAACGAAGACAACGATGAGGGCCGGGATGCTGTATTGAAGGTGCAGGAAGGTGAAGGCGGCAGAGGACAGCGCCATTGCCATGATGGGAGGCACGCCCCGGACAACGAGCGCGCCCAGCGCAACGCCGCGAAAGGTCACTTCCTCAAGGATGGGGGCCAGTACGAGCGCGAAGATGAGGTAGGCGATGCCCCAGTTCTCGCGCGCGAAGAAGCTGGTATCGACGTCACGTGAATACTCCCAGCCCTGCTCACCGCCTGCGATGAGGGCCGCGATCAGGTTCGGTGCGATCAGGATGACCGGGCCGAGAAGGATGGAGGCGACGATCCAGTTCTGCGAAGCGCGCATGGAGCCAGCGAAGGCCCCTGCGCCCATACGCTCACTCCAGATGCTCAGGATCGCAAAATGGACGAGATGGATCGCCGCAAGCGCTGTCCAGAGAAGGCCGATGGCTTCAGTGGTTCTATCGGTCCCGTTGATGACCTGATTGAAGCCCGGCCAGGCAAGGCCGATCAGGAAGGCGCCGAGCACGGGGAACAGGAAGGGCGCACACAGCGTCCAGAACGCAGCCGTGAACGGCTCACGGCCCAGCGCTTCGGGCGTGTTGTAGGGCTTCGATTCCATCAGCCCGGACTAGACCGTAAGGCCTGCCTTGGAAAGCGCTTCGGACTGGCGGGCAGCGACCGCGTCTTCGCTGAACCCTTCGAGGCTTTCCTCGAACAGGCGGTGGTAGTTCACCTCAGCGCCAAGCCGGATATAGGCCGCGCCAAGCCCGATCGCGGCACGGTCCATGAAGACGAACTCACGCGGGATGGTGACAGGGCCAGCCTCTTTCAGGCGCTTACGAACTTCGAAGGCCTGCTTGCGGCCATACTCGCCGGGTGCGACGCCGTCAGCGACACTGCGCACCCGGTCTTCCAGAAGCGGGCCGTAGATGAACTTTGCCCAGATGTTCAGTATCTCGACGAGGTCCTTGTTGAGGTTCTTGAAGCCCCACTTTTCATAGGCCGCATAGGTCGCGTCAAAATCATCCGCCCGGATGGCGCGGTAGAGGTCGACAACGCCGCCAACGAAGTTTGGCGGGAAGATACGGATGCAGCCAAAGTCGAGCAGATTGAGCCCCTCGCCGCCATCAGTGACCTGGTAGTTGCCAAGATGCGGGTCGCCGTGGATGACGGCATAGCGCAGCATGGGCAGCCACCACGTCCAGTAGAGGCGCTTGGCGATGCCATTGCGCACCTCTTGCGGCGCATCCTGCCAAGCAGTCAGCGGATCGCCGGTCACCCACTCCATGGTAAGGAGGCGGTCAGTAGATAGCTCATCCACGGGCTGGGGGATGTGGACGAAATCTTTCTCCTCAAGCATGTGGCGATAGAGGTTCATCGCCTTGCGCTCTCGCTTGTAATCGAGCTCTTCGCGGAGGCGATCAGAGATTTCGACGACGATCTCCTCAGGATCGATGGAGCCATCGAGGCGGCGGAACATGCCGAGCAGACTTTTTAGTTGGCCGACATCGCTTTCAACCGCGCTCGCCATGTCCGGGTATTGAAGTTTGCAGGCGACCTCGCGGCCGTCCGGCAATGTCGCGCGGTGCACCTGCCCCAGCGAGGCCGCATGGGCCGCTTCCTGACCGAAGCTTGCAAACTTGTCCTGCCAGTCGGGCCCGAGCTCGGCGCGCATGCGGCGCTTTACGAAAGCCCAGCCCATGGGCGGGGCCTGCGCCTGAAGCTGCGACAGCTCATCTGCGTATTCCTGCGGCAGGAAATCAGGAATGGTCGACAGGATCTGCGCGACCTTCATCAGCGGTCCCTTGGTCTTGCCAAGGGCGGAGGCGAGTGCGCGGGCGGTGCGCTCATCGCCTTCATCGCCGCCAAAGAAACGGTTCGCCGCAAAGGCGACGCCAGCGCCAGACAGGTTGGAGCCGACCTGCGCGGTCCGCCTCAGCCGGGCGCTGAACCTGTTACGCTCTTTGTCTTTATCGTCTGCCATGCGCAGGCATTTAAGCCGGAGGCTGGTGCAAGCAACGCCGCCAGATGCGGCGCTTTGCCTACCAAGTGCCGATGTTCTCGGCGCTGGCCCATGGCTCTTTCGGCGGAAGGGGATCGCCCTTCTGCAGAAGCTCGACCGAGATACCGTCCGGCGAGCGCACAAAGCACATGCGGCCGTCGCGGGGCGGGCGGTTGATCGTCACGCCAAGGTTCTGAAAGCGCTCAGTGGCGGCGTAGATGTCATCGACCTTATAGGCGAGATGACCGAAATTGCGGCCGCCTTCCAATTCTTCAGGGTCCCAGTTGTGGGTCAGTTCGATCATAGGAAGACCGGGCGGCAGACCCGTCTCGTTCGGGTCCGGCTTGTGACGGGCAATGTCTTCTGGCGAAGCAAGGAAGACGAGCGTGAAACGGCCCGCTTCATTGTCGACCCGGCGGATTTCCTTCAGGCCGAGGCCGTCGCAGAAGAATTTCAGCGCCGCGTCAACGTCGCTGATCCGGATCATGGTGTGGAGGTATTCAACACTCATTCGTCTTTTCCTTCGAGGCGGCGGATTTCAGATTTCAATGAAGGCGGGGCATTGCGGTAATAGTGCGAGGTCACCGCGTAGAGAAACAGGACGACCGCGCCCATGACGAACATGAAGGTCATGAACACGTTGAACATATAGCCCCGTTCCATGGGGCCGGGGACGGAGCCGCCAAGGCGCCACATGAAGTCCCACAGACTGTTGAACCCCATGATGAGGAGCGGCAGCGCGAGAAGGCTGACCAGTGCTGCGCCCCAGCGATAGGAGGCGGCCAGCGGTGCTTCGCTGCGGATGAAGATTTCCTTGAAATCTTCTTGGGAAACGCGGTCGGAAAGTAGCTTCTTCTCGCGCATCGAGTCGTAGACCGCTTTCGAGAAAGTCGGCAGCTCACGCCACTTCATCAGAATCCAGATTCCCCACAGCCCGAGTGCGACGAACATCATCGCGTAAAATGTAAGGTATCCCATGTCTCTTCCATTGGCCGGGCGCCTTGCCTGCCGCGAGACCAGTGAGGAGGCCTCAGGCGGCGTGTGCGCGCTCAAATGTCAGCATGGCGCGCTTTCGCGCCACACCCCAATGGTAATTATGTAACCGCCCATCTGACGCAAGGGCGCGATGGCAGGGAATAAGCCACGATATTGTGTTCGCCCCGATTGCAGTTCCCGCAGCCCGCGCTGCCTTTGGCTGGCCTGCGGCAGCGGCGACCTCGCCATAGGTGCGTGTCTCGCCCGGTGGGATATCGAGAAGCGCCCGCCAGATTTGACGGCGGAAGGGTGTGCCATAGAGCGCGACGGGCACAGGCTCTGTGCCCTCGAAGATGCGCGTCGCCCAGCGGGCCGCCTCGCCATTGTCTTCGCGGATGGAGGCATTGGGGTAGCGGCTGGCGAAGTCCTCTTTTACAGCCCGCTTGCCGTAGCCCGGATGCTCAAAACCGGATTTCGCATCCGCCCCGTCATCGGCAAAGCCAAGCCCGCAAAGGCCGCGCGGCGAAATGACGAGGATGGCTGTTCCGAAAGGCGTTTCGGCCTCTCCCATGACAAGGTCCGCGCCCTGCCCGCCTGTCTTTGCTTCGCCGGGCGTGAGGCCCTCATGCGCGATGAACAGGTCATGCAGGCGGGATGGGCCCGAGAGGCCCGTCTCATACGATGCGTCCAGCAGGCTCGCACCCTGACGCAGGAGGTCGCCTGCCTCAGCATGAGCAAGAGCGGCCTGATACTGCTTGGGACTGATACCGGCCCAGCGGGTGAATTCGCGCTGGAAGTGGTGTGGCGAGAGACCGACGGCCCGCGCGCACTCAGCGAGGTCCGGCCAGTCGCGCCAGGTGTCACCGAGGTGCGAGAGCGCGTCGGCCATGCGGCCATAGGCGACCGAGCGTTCGGAAAGCGAGGAAGCAGTGTTCGTCATGGGCAGAGTTTGCCGCGCCCGGCGGGCCGCTGCCACCCGTTTCTTGCGCATCACCCGCGCCCCACATGAAAAAGGCCCCGCCACTGGCGAGGCCCTGATCGAATTTGGGTGCGCGGCCCCGCGCTAGCCCGCCTTGCGGTTCTCTTCGCCGTCGAGCTCATACTCGCGGATCTTGCGATAGAGGGTCGAGCGGCCGATGCCGAGGCGGCGGCTGACTTCGGACATATGGCCCTGATAGAAATCGATCGCGTATTCGATGATGTCGCGTTCGATATCGGTCAGCGGGCGAAGCTCGCCTTCCTCATCCTTGATCGTGACGGGGCTCGATGGCGCGGCCATCATCTCAGCAACCGGTTCGTTTTCGACTGCTGGCAGGTCATTCGCCGGCGGAACACGTTTTGGCACGGGCGGCAGGTCTACCATCTCAGGCATGACGCCGGAGATCTGCGGGAAGTCGTGCGGCTGCAGCGTGTCACCTTCACAGAGGATAACAGCGCGGAAGACGGCGTTCTCGAGCTGGCGGACATTACCCGGCCAGTCGAAGGCGCAGAGCATCTGCAGCGTTTCCTCGCTGGCGGTTTCCACGTCACGGTTCTCAGACGCGTTGAAGCGCGAGATGAAGTGGCTGACGAGAGCTGGAATATCCTCGCGGCGCTCTCGCAGCGACGGGACATCGACCGGGAACACGTTGAGACGGTAATAGAGGTCTTCGCGGAAGTTGCCGGCCTTAACCTGTTCGGCAAGGTCGCGGTTGGTCGCCGAGACGATGCGCACGTCTACCTTGGTCGGACGGCGCGAGCCGACAGCATCGACCTCACCTTCCTGAAGGGCGCGCAGAAGTTTGACCTGCATGTCGAGCGGCAGTTCGCCAATCTCATCGAGGAAAAGCGTGCCGCCATCTGCCTCGACGAACTTGCCGAGGGATTTGGAGACCGCGCCCGTAAACGCGCCCTTCTCATGGCCGAAAAGGATACTTTCGACGAGGTTTTCAGGAATGGCGCCGCAGTTGACGGTGACGAATGGCTTGCCGGCCCGGTCGGACGCGCCCTGGATGCAGCGGGCGATAACTTCCTTACCGACACCACTTTCACCGAGGATCAGGACCGGAATATCAGAGCTTGCCGCACGCTGGCCGAGGCGAACGACCTGGCGCATGGCCGGGGCGGCCGCGATCATGTCGTCAAAGCTCATCCCGCCTTCTGACTTGCGGGTGAGGCGTTTCACTTCGCCGGTCAGCGAGGACATTTTGAGGGCGTTGCGGATCGAGACGACGACGCGTTCAGGATTGGCAGGTTTGACGACGAAGTCGACGGCACCTGCGCGCATGGCGGTCACGATGGTGTCGATGCCGGAGGTTGCGGTCAGCATGATGACCGGCACATCGGGAATACGCTCACCAAGGCGTTCCAGCGTTTCCATCCCCGAAAGGCCAGGCATGGTCAGGTCGAGAAGAATGACATCTGCGCCAGCTTCGGTCGCGGTCGTGAAACCGGTTTCGCCATCCGGGGCGGTCCGGCAGGCAAAGCCAGCCTTTTCCACCGCAGCCTGGATCAGCCTGCGCTGGGTTGGATCGTCATCGATGACCAGAACCGTCTTCGCCATGTCACATCACTCCTGAAAGCCTGTTCGACCTCTGTTGGGTCATTTTGCTACGGCCCGATATGGCACACAGGTGTGAGGTTATGGTTCAGTCGATGTTTCAAATTTCAAACAAATAAAAACCCCGCCCGGCCAAGCCGCGGCGGGGTCTTCGATTTTTCAAGGCGAAGTCTCGCCCGAAGATTTAGGCGTCGAGACGCTCGATGATAATGGCAGGAGCCATACCGCCAGCGGCACACATGGTGACGAGGCCATACTTGCCGCCGGAGCGCTCAAGTTCATCGAGGGCGGTGCCGATCAGGATCGAACCAGTCGCGCCGATCGGGTGACCAAGCGCCATTGCGCCGCCATTGATGTTGACCTTCTCACGGTCGAGCTTGAGGTCACGGATGAACTTTTCTGCCACGACAGAGAAAGCCTCGTTGATCTCGTAGACGTCGATGTCGTCGGTGGTCATGCCGGCTTTTTCGAGGACCTTTTTCGCAGCTGCGACCGGTGCGTTGAGCATCAGGGTCGGGCAGTCGCCCATGTTCGCGGTTGCGACGATGCGGGCACGCGGCTTCAGGCCGTTCTTGTCGGCATACTCTTTCGAGGTGACGAGGATAGCGGCTGCGCCATCGACAACACCTGAAGAGTTACCGGCATGGTGGACGTGTTGCACGTTGCCTTTGATCTGCGGGTACTTCTTCTCGATCATGTTGCCATAGGTCGTGCCCTTGTCGTCGACAGGGATGTCCCAGAACATGTTGAAGACGGTCTTGAGGCCAGACAGGCTCTCCATCGTGGTGCCCGGACGCGGGAATTCGTCCTTGTCGAGCGCCAGTGACCCATCGCGGTTGTAGACAGGCACGACGGACTTGTCGAAACGGCCTTCATCCATCGCCTTCTTGGCGCGCTCTTGCGAGACGACGGCCAGCTGGTCGACGGCTTCGCGGTCGATGCCTTCAAGGGTCGCGATGGCGTCAGCACAGCAGCCCTGCTGGGACTGCGGGTGCATTTCACGAAGGTGAAGGTTGCCAGCGTCCATCATTGGCGGGTTCTTCGGGTCCGCGGTGGATGCAGTGTAGCTCATCATCTCACAGCCGCCTGCGATGACGCAGTCTTCCATGCCGGACATGATCTGTGCTGCTGCGAGCGAGACGGTGGTGATGCCCGAGCCGCAGAAGCGGTCGAGGGTCACGCCGGATGCCTTGACGTCGAAGCCTGCGTCGAGAGCGGCCATGCGGCCCATGTCAGCGCCTTGTGCGCCGCGCTGGGAGCTGGTGCCCCAGATGATGTCGTCGACGGTGGCGGTGTCGAGATTGTTGCGGTCACGGATCGCGCCGAGGACGGTCGCGCCGAGATGCTGTGGGTGAAGGTGGGCGAGCGAACCCTTGCCAACCTTGCCAATGCCGCGCGGCGTGCGGACCGCGTCGATGATGTATGCTTCAGCCATAAGATTCCTCCCGAACATGCTGAATTGGACCGGATGGGGAAAGCTAATCCCCTTTCCGCCAACGGAAGGCAATCTCTGCCCCAGCGTCAAAGACTGAAAGGAAGTCTAGAGGCCGAGAACGTCGTTCATGTCATAGAGGCCTGCAGGCTGGCGGAGGGCCCAGCGCGCCGCAGCGAGAGCCCCATGCGCAAAGACCGACCGGTCAAGTGCGGAATGGGCCAGCGTGAGGACTTCCTTCTCAGAGCCGAATGTGACTTCGTGCTCACCGATGACACCGCCGGAGCGGCGGACGGAGAAACCGATCTTTCCAGCCTCACGTGCCGCATCCGGACCATCATAGGGGGCCTGGCGCAGGGCCTTGAGGTCAGCGCCCCGGCCTGCAGCGGCGGCATCACCCAGCATGAGCGCTGTGCCGGACGGAGCGTCGACCTTACGCCGGTGATGGGTTTCGAGGATCTCGATGTCCCAGTCTTCGCCAAGGCTTTCGGCGGCCCGCTTTGTCAGCGCGCAGAGCAGATTGACGCCGAGCGAGAAGTTGCCCGCCTTTACGATAGCGAGTTCGCCAGCGGCTTCGGCGATCTCGGCTTCCTGCGCAGCGTCGAAGCCCGTCGTGCCGATCACGACGGCTTTCACACCTGCCGCTTTGAGATGCTTGAGCGCCTCCAGCGTGGCGCTGGGACGTGTGAAATCGATCCAGACGTCCGCGCCGCTGGCGGCTTTCGCCACATCAGATTGCGGCTGGACGGCATCGGGTGCGCCGTGGACGAGGTTTGAGAGCGGGGCGCCGAGGGCGTCACTGCCCGGCGCTTCGCTGGCGCCTGTCAGCGTGTGACCTGCCTCAACAGCTGCAGAGGCGAGCTGGCGACCCATGCGCCCGGCGACGCCGGCGATGGCTAGTTTCAACGTTCCTGTCATGCCTCGTCCTTAGCGCCTTTCCGCCCCGCCTGAACAGACCTCGCCGCACGCAAAAATTACGCGGCTTTACGATTTTGGGTTGCGAGCGGCATTTCTGTGTTAACCTTCTGTTTACCCACAGAAGCTGCAGCAGGAAGGATTCCGTATGCGCACCAGACTCTTCATTGGCGGGGCGCTCGCGGCGCTGTTCGCCCTTCCTGCAGCCGCTGACGGTTATGTCTACACCGCACCGTCGACCAGCCATGGCTATGCGACAAGCCACACGAGCACGACTTCGCCTTGCGCGGTGACGAGCTGCTGCTGTGGCCATCAGGTCGTGCGGACCTATACGACCGCGCCTGTCGTGCGCCGCTACGTGCAGACCTATACGCGGGTTGCCCCGCCAAGTTGCACGGCGACCAGCCATGTCGGCCATGACCATGCCCACCACACCTATAGCCATACCGGCGCGCGGACCTATTCCACGACCCGCACAGTCACCGGCTACAGCCAGGGCAGCAGCTATTCAGGTAGCGCCTATGCCAGCAGCGACGGCTACGCCTATGGCGATGCATATTACGATGACGGCTATTATGAGGGCGACGCCTATTACGAGGCTTACCCGGCCCCATCCGCGGGCTACGCAGCCGAGCTCAGCCTCGACCGCGAAGACCCGTGGAACGGCTATCGCCGCTGATCAGTCGGCAGCGGCAACGCGCTCTGCGGGCGTGTTGAAGCTGCAGATATCCAGAACCTCAGGCGGCTTCCGGTAGAAGAACTCGCTGTCGCGGACGCGAAGGGCGCGCTTGTGCTCAGCGAAAGGTTCGCCTTCGCTGGTCATCGTGCGCCAGACGGGGCGCTGATCTTCTGGCAGGTCTGCCACGATCGTCAGGCCGAGGATTTCCTCGCCCTGCTCTGGCGCCTGAATGACACCATTGGAGATGGCCCGGTCACCGCGCTTGAACGCCTGAACGTGCTCCATCCCGTCGATGACGCGCCCGAAGACGGTCAGGTTGCGGTCGAGATAGCGCTGCGCATCGAGGACGATGTAGATTTCGGTGCCGCCTGAATTGGGGTCATTGTTGCGGGCGAGCGCCACGGCCCCCGGGCAATGCAGCAGCCATTCCTGTCCGAGCGCCTCATCCCGGCCAACCGGGAAACCGCCAATATGGCCAACCTCTGCTGCGAACAGGTCATCATTGCCGAGCGGGACGAAACCTTCGCCGCCATAGGGCCGGTCATTCTCATTCTCGAGCGGCCCCCAACGCAGGATCTGCATATCGTCGAACAGGCCGCCCTGGGCCACGAAGCCTTCGATGACGCGGTAGAAGTGCTCGCCCTCATACTCACCGGAGGCGGCAAGCTCGCGCATGCGTTCGGCGTGGCGCGGCGCAAAGTCCGGATTGAGCTCGATGACGATCGGGCCCTTGCCCGTTTCGATCATCATCAGGTTTTCAGGGGCAATGGTGCGCCAGCCCGGCTCTGCGGTCTCAGCTACAGGTTCGGCCGCAACGTCCTGCGCGCTGGCTGCGCCCATTGTGGCTGCGGCGATCATCGCCAGCCCCGCGAATGCGCGTGTCATAGATTGTCCCATAGCCCAGCCTTTCCAGAAATCTGCTGAGCGCGACCCTACCCCGTTCCTGCGCGCTCTGCTATGGGCGGGCCGTCATGTATCAGATTTCTGCAAAAGGCCCGCGCGAGGCCATCGAACCTGCCTGGGACGCCCTGGCCTGGACCGACCCGTCACCGGCAGGCGCCGTCGACGCCAAGGAGGATGGCCGCCACGCCTGGCGCCTCGACGCCTATTGCGAGACGGCAGAGGAAGCCGATGCCTGCAAGGCCATCATCGAAGAAGTCTCGCCGCAGCTCAACGTCGTCATCGAAGCGCTGGAAGACCGCGACTGGGTGACCCTTTCGCTGGAAGGTCTGCCGCCGGTGGAAGCTGGCCGCTTCATCGTGGCAGGCAGCCATGTGCTGGCGAAATCTGCACCCGGCAAGACGCCGATCCTGATCGAGGCGGGCCCCGCCTTCGGCACTGGTCATCACGGCACGACGCTTGGCTGTCTGATCGGTCTGGAGCATGTGCTGCGCACCGCGCGCCCGCAGAAAGTGCTCGATATCGGGACCGGGTCCGGCCTTCTGGCCATTGCTGCGGTCAAGACCGGCTCAAAGCGTGCCTGGGGCACCGAGATCGACACAGACAGTGTGCGCGTCGCCAATGAAAACGCGGCCAAGAACCATGTCGCCAACGCCTTCAAGACGTTTGAAACTGGCGGCGGCATGAACACAACCATCCGCAAGGATGCGCCCTACGACCTCGTCTTCGCGAACATCCTGTTCCGTCCGCTTGTCAGGCTGGCGCCAGAGATTGAGCGCCTGACCGCGCCAGGTGGCCACATCATCCTGTCGGGCCTGCTCTCGCCGCAGGAGCCGCTGGTACGCAAGGCCTATGGCAATCGCGGCCTCGCCCTGGTGAAGCGTGTGCGCCGCGATGGCTGGTCGAGCCTGGTTTTCCGCAAGGCCGGCTAGGACGCAGACTCCACCTTCCGCTGCAGGCGCATTCGCACTAGATTTCGTCCATGAGACAGAATTTCGACGTGAAAGGCGGCCCACAGCTTGGCCGCAAGAACCTGCCGCTCCTGCGCGCTGCGATGAAAGCCCAGGGCCTCGATGGCTTCTACATCCCGCATGAGGATGAGTTCCAGAACGAGTATTTGCCGGCCTGTAATGACAGGCTGACCTGGGCGACCGGTTTTACCGGATCTGCCGGTGCAGCCATGGTGTTTCAGGACACGGCCGTCATTTTTGCTGACGGGCGCTACACGCTGCAGGTGCGCGACCAGACTGACCGCGACTTTCTTGAAATCAGCGGCCTGCCCGATCCCGGCCCTTTTGGCTGGCTCGCAGGCCAGAAGCGCAAGGGCGAAATGCTCGGCTATGATGCGCGCCTGATGACGCCAAATGACCTCGCCGTTCTGGAAGAGAGCGCGAAGAAGGCTGGCGTCACGCTGAAAGCGGTCGATGCCAATCCGATCGACGAAGCCTGGGACGATCGCCCGGCCGAGCCGACCGAGCAGGTCGTGCCGCACGCGGTGAAACATGCCGGCGAAGAGGCCGATGACAAGCGCGAGCGGATCGCAGCGGCGCTGAAAGAGGACGGCGCGGATGCGGCCATCATCACGTCTCCGGCTTCGGTGGCCTGGGCGTTCAATATTCGCGGCGGCGATGTCGCCTGTTCGCCGCTGCCGCTGTCACGCGCCATCCTGAAAGCCGATGGCACGGCGGACCTCTTCCTCGACCCGCGCAAGACCAGCGACAAGCTGCGTGAGCATCTTGGCAACAAGGTGCGCCTGCGCCCGATGGAAGAGGTGGAGCCTGCGCTGGCGGAGCTCTCTGGCCAGACGGTCAGCCTGGACCCGGCGCTTGCCTCTGCCTGGTTCTTTGGAGAGCTGGAGAAAGCGGGCGCGAACATCCTGCGCCAGCGTGACCCTGTCCTGCTGCCTAAGGCCTGCAAGAATGCGACGGAAATTGCCGGGACCGAAGCTGCGCATATCCGCGACGGCGCCGCGCTGACGCGTTTCCTCCACTGGCTGGATACGGACGCACAGTCTGGCGAGGCGACAGAGATTGATGCGGCGCTGAAGCTCGAAAGCTTCCGCGAGCAGCTGGGCGACCTCAACGATCTGTCCTTCGAGACGATTTCAGGCGCCGGCCCGAATGGCGCCCTGCCCCATTACCGCGTCTCTTCGGCGTCGAACCGGAAGCTGGAGCGCGGCTCGCTCTACCTCGTCGATAGCGGCGGCCAGTATCTCGACGGTACGACCGATGTGACCCGGACGGTGCCGATTGGTGAGCCGTCGGCGGACATGCGCCGTCACTATACGCTGGTTCTGAAGGGGCATATCGCGCTCGCCGATGTGCGCTTTCCGGAAGGCACGACGGGTACGCATCTCGATGCGCTGGCGCGTCATCCGCTCTGGCAGGCTGGTCTCGACTATGACCATGGCACCGGCCACGGCGTCGGCGTTTATCTCGGCGTACATGAAGGCCCGCAGCGGATCGCGAAGCCCTGGAACAGCGTCGCACTACGCCCCGGCATGATTGTCTCGAATGAGCCGGGCTTCTACCGCGAAGGCCAGTACGGCATCCGGATCGAAAACCTTCAATACGTGACCGAGCCTGCCGACATTGAGGGCGGCGAGCGCAAGATGCTTGGCTTTGCGAACCTCACCTGGGCGCCGCTGGCACGTGATCTCATCGATCTCGACCTGCTCAGCCCGGCAGAGCTTGCCTGGGTCAATCGGTATCATGATGACGTGCTGGCCAGGATTGGTCCGCTCGTGGATGGCGAGGTTCTGGACTGGCTGAACGCCCAGTGCGCGCCCCTGTCATAGGGCGCTGCTGAACAACGGACTTGGATTAAAGGCCGGCGAGCTCGAGCCAGTCATCCTCTGTGATGACGCGGACACCGAGCTCTTCGGCCTTTTTCAATTTCGAGCCCGCGCCCGGCCCGGCGACGAGAATATCGGTCTTGCCGGATACCGACCCGGACACTTTTGCGCCAAGTGCGGTCGCCCGCGATTTCGCTTCGTCGCGGGTCATTTTCTCGAGCGTCCCGGTGAAGACAATGGTTTTGCCGGAAACGGCACTGTCGCTGGCCGCGGCTTCTGCCGGTTCGATCTCGATTTCTGCAAGCAGGCTCGCCAGCATGTCCTGATTGTGGCTCTCTGCGGCGAAGTCCTTGAGGCTGGTGATCGCGGTCTGGCCTATGCCGTCGATGGAGAGAAGGTCTGCCTCAGCCGAGGTGTCACCAGCGGCAGCTTTCTCGACGACCTGCCAGAAGCTTTCCCAGTCGAGATAGTGGCGCGCGAGCAGGCCGGACGTGATCTCGCCAACATGGCGGATGCCAAGGCCATTCAGGAAACGCTGGAATGGCGGCTTGCGGCGCGCATCGATGGCATCGAACAGGTTGCGGGCAGACGTGTCGCCAAAGCCTTCCCAATCCTTGAGCGGTGGCAGGCCTTCTTCCTCGAGCCGACGGGCGAGACGGAAAATGTCCTGCGGGCCTTTTACGGCCCCTTTCGAATAGAAGAGTTCGACCTGCTTTGCGCCAAGACCATCGATGTCGAGCGCCTTGCGGGAGACAAAATGCTTTAGCCGCTCGACCGCCTGCGCCGGGCAAGTGAGGCCACCCGTGCAGCGGCGGCGAACGTCTTCCTCGCCCTTGTCGTCGATCTCGCGGACGGCAGCTGATCCACATTCGGGGCAGGTCTCGGGAAACTTGTAGGGCGGCGCCCGGTCTTCGCCGGCGTCGACCACGCCGAGGACTTGCGGGATGACATCCCCCGCCCTCTGAATCTCGACCATGTCGCCGGGGCGCACATCAAGACGGGCGATCTCGTCCTCATTGTGCAGGGTGGCATTGGAGACCACGACGCCGCCAACCGTGACAGGCGTCAGGCGCGCAACTGGGGTCAGCGTACCTGTGCGGCCGACCTGAATTTCGATCGCTTCAAGTTTGGTGACCGCCCGTTCTGCCGGAAATTTGTGGGCAATGGCCCAGCGGGGGAAGCGCGAAACGAAGCCGAGCCTCTCCTGCCAGTCGAGCCGGTCGACCTTGTAGACGACGCCATCAATGTCATAGCCGAGCATGGCGCGGCGCTCTGCCATGTTCGCATAGGCGCCGAGCAGGCCTTTGACGTCCTGATAGGGTTTGAAGAGCTCATTGGTGATGAAGCCCCAATCCTGCAGCATAGCGACAGCGCCAGTCTGGGTGTCTGCGAACTTTTCGGACGCCTCACCCCAAGCATAGGCAAAGAAGCGCAAGGGACGCGAACGGGTGATGGCGACGTCGAGCTGGCGGAGGCTACCTGCGGCGGCATTACGCGGATTGGCGAAAACCTTCTTGCCCGCGTCCTCCTGGGAAGCGTTGAGTGCCTTGAAGGCCTCACCCTCCATATAGACCTCACCGCGGATCTCGATCCGGGATGGCCAGCCTGACCCCGCTAGCTTCGCCGGGATATCATCAATGGTACGCGCATTGGCGGTGACGTCCTCGCCAACCTGCCCGTTACCGCGCGTCGCCGCGCGAACAAGCTCGCCATCCTGATAGGTAAGGTTCAGCGACAGGCCATCGATCTTGGGCTCAGCCGTGATGGTGAGGGCTTCATCGGCATCCAGACCCAGGAAGCGGCGGATACGGCCAACGAACTCCTCGACGTCCTCATCAGAAAACGCATTGTCGAGCGAGAGCATGGGGACACCGTGCTCGACCTTGCTGAAGGCTTCGGAGACTTCGGCACCGACCCGGTCGCTCGGGCTGTCCTTGCGTTTCAGATGCGGGAAGGCAGCTTCGACGTCGCTATTGCGCTGGCGAAGAGCGTCGTATTCCGCATCGCTCAGATGCGGGTCGTCTTCCTTGTAATAGGCCGCATCTGCGAGCTTTATCTCGATCGCGAGGCGGGCAAGCTCGCGCTTTGCTTCTGCATCAGTCAGGTCTCCAGCCGGTTTCTGCGAACTCATACATCTTCAAGGAGCCTCGTTGCTGCGGCCCTTGCCTCCTCGGTGACCTTGCTGCCTGAGAGCATGCGGGCGATTTCCTCATGTCTCTGGCTGGCATCTAGACCGGTGAGGTGGGTTTCGCCAAGGCCATTCCCCTTCACGCCCTGCTTGGTCACCAGCCACTGGCTGGACGCCGATGCAGCAACCTGTGGACTATGCGTGATCGCGAAAACCTGACGGCTGTCAGCAAGGCGCGCGAGGCGCTCACCAATGGCGGCTGCGACGGCGCCGCCGACGCCCTGGTCAGCTTCGTCGAAGACAAGGACGGGTACCTGCGTGCTCTCAGCAAGGACGCACTGAAGCGCCAGTGAGAAACGCGCCAGTTCGCCGCCGGACGCAATCTGGCGTAGCGGGCCAAAGCCTGCGCCCGGATTCGTTTCAACCTCGAACTCGGCCTTCTCACGGCCCGCGCGGCCAGACTGGGTGTCAGAGATTTCATCGAAGCGCACCTTCACCTTCGTCCGCTCGAGCTTCAGCGGCTTCAGTTCCGCCGCAATCGAGGTTTCGAGGCGTTTGGCGGCGGCCTTGCGGGCCTTGGTCAGGCGATCAGCTGCCGTGCGCCAACGGGCAGCGGCGGCCTGCTCTTCAGAGCGGGCTTTCTTGAGCGAGCCGTCGGGCGCATCGCAAAGCTCCAGCTTCTGGCGGGTCTCTTCCCAGAAGGCGGGCAGCTCATTGGCATCGACGCTGTATTTGCGCGAGGCTGTCCGCAGCGCCACGATACGCTGCTCGACCCGTTCCAGCGCGTCTGGGTCGTGCACAGCAGCAAGACCGAGGCTTTCCAGCGCGGCGCTCGCTTCGCCTGCCTCTATCAGCGCGCGGTCGAGCGCTTCGGCGGCGGCGCGGGCGGCTTTGGAAAGATCGCTTTCCATCGCATCAAGTCCATCAATACGCAGGATGCGTTCGGCCGAGCGGCTGGCCTGCGCGAGGACAGTCTCAACGTCGCCTGCCTGAAAGGCTTCGAAGGCTTCGGTCGCAGATTCTGCGATCTTTTCAGACTGCATGAGAATGCCGCGTTCAGCGCTCAGCCTGTCAAACTCACCCTTTTCAGGGGCCAGCGTGTCGAGCGCTTCGACCGTCTCCGCGAGCCAGGCATGTTCCTCTTCGGCCTCAGCAAGCTTTGCCTCAAGGGCCTCTCGCGCATCGCGGGCGCTTTCATAGTCATCCCAGCTTTGCGCGCAAGCTTCGATCAGGTCTTCATTGCCCGCATAGGTGTCGAGCAGGGCGCGGTGGTTGGCTGGCTTCATCAGCGTCGAGGCCGAATGCTGGCCGTGAATTTCGACGAGGAGTTCCCCGAGCTGGGAAAGCAGACCCGCACTGACCGGCTGGTCGTTCACAAAGGCGCGTGCTGGCCCCTTGGCAGAGAGGATGCGCTTCAGCGTCAGCGTCTCGTCAGCTGATGCTTCGACGCCAGCTTCGGAGAGAATTGGCCAGACAGGGCTGTCGGCTTCCAGCGCGAATTCCGCGAGGATGCTCGCCTGATCCGCGCCCTTGCGGACCAGCTTCTTGGATGCCGCGCCGCCGAGCACAAGGCCGAGCGCGTCAAGGATGATGGATTTGCCCGCACCGGTTTCCCCGGTCAGGGCGGTGAAGCCATCGGCCGACTCAATGTCGAGACGCTCGATGAGCAGGAAGGATCGAATCGAGAGCGCAGTGATCATGCGCCCTCAATATCATCAGAACAAAATGAGAACAAGCATGTTCTCTCTACGTTCTTACCAGGGGGTGATGCGTCCGAGCCAGCTTTCGCCGCTCGCCTGCTGGGTGCTGCCGTCGCTACCGCCTTCAATGAGGTCATAGCTTGCGCTGTACCAGTCGCTATCCGGATAGTTGTATTGCAGCACGGAAGCCGCCGCGACAGCTTCACCGCGAAGACCGAGCGAAAGGTAAGCCTCAACAAGGCGATGCAGGGCTTCTGGCGTGTGGGTCGTGGTGTCGTATTCGTCGACCACTCTCTTGAAGCGGTTCACCGCAGCCAGATGCTGGTTGCGGCGCAGATACCAACGCCCGATTTCCATCTCCTTGCCGGCGAGCTGGTCGCTGACCATGTCGAGCTTTACCTGCGCATCGCGGGCGTAGTCCGTGGTCGGAAAACGGCGAACAACGTCATTGAGCGCATCGCGAGCCAGTTCTGTCGTGCGCTGGTCGCGGCCGACGTCGACGATCTGCTGGAAATAGCTGAGCGCGATGAGGTGATAGGCGTAAGGCGCGCCCTCACCTGCCGGGTTCAGCGACAGATAGCGCTGGGCGGTGCTGATTGCGTCATCGTAACGGCGCGAACGATAGGAGGCATAGGCAGCCATGAGCGTCGAGCGGCGAGCCCACTCTGAATATGGGTGCTGACGTTCGACTTCGTTGAAGAGCTCGATGGCGCTGATGTAATCGCTATCGTCCAGCTCATCCGCAGCCGCATTATACAGCGCTTCGACCGGACGCTCGACGTAGGCAAGCTCTCTTGCCTGACGGTTGGAGCTGCACGCAGCGAGTGCCAGGGTCATGATTGCGACGGAGCCGACGAGCGAAAGCTTCATAACATATACCGGTTTCTCAACAGACTTTGCCGCACTTTGCCGCTGGCGCGCGGCTTGTAAAGTCATTGCCTACAGGAACGAGTAGGTGAATTTCCAGTTATTATGGTGTATCAAGACAAATCAACCTATGTTGATGCCAGTACGAGGGATTTCGTGCCGCCGCCTAAAAGGCAAAAGCTATGACTCGAGGATTATCAGATTTCACGGCGTCGGATGTCGACTCCCTCGTTGGAGAGCGCATTCGCAAACGCCGAATATTGGCCGGACTGACGCAGGATCAGCTTGGCGAGGCGCTTGGTGTTTCGTATCAGCAGATTCAGAAGTATGAGACCGGCGCAAACCGTGTCAGCGCTGGTCGCCTTTATTTGCTGGCCGAGCGGCTGAACGTGGCCCCGGGCTGGTTTTTTGAAGGGCTGACAGACATCGACGCGCAAACCGGAGACGAGCTTGATGCGTCGTCGCGCTTTGCGATCGAGTGCGTCCGTAGCCTGACGCGTATCCGCGACGAAAAAGTTCGCGCTTCGATCCTGAATATGGTGCGCGCACTGGCCGATTCTGAGCAGGCTGTCGAGACGAAGCCAAACGGCGTTTCAGAGCATATCCGTCCACGCGCCGACTAGACGAGGCTCCGAACAGGAGCGACGTTTCTTTTTTTTTCGAACAGGATTGTGCCGCCGGGGCTCTAGCGGACGGCTGATGCGCGGGTCGTTGTTTCGGCTTCGACCTCGGCCTCGTCGGTTTCCCAGCACCAGGCGTCTGGCGCATCAATGAGTGCGCGAACGAGCTTGTTGTTCAGTGCATGGCCAGGCTGGCGAGCCTCATAGACGCCGGCGATCGGCGCACCAGCCAGCATCAGGTCACCCACCGCATCAAGGATTTTGTGGCGCACGAACTCATCGCTTGCGCGCAGGCCTTCCGGATTGACGATGGAGTCGCCATCGAGAACCACCGCATTGTCGAGCGACCCACCACGGGCAAGGCCCATGGATTTCAGCTTCTCAACGTCCTGCGCAAACCCGAAGGTGCGGGCAAACGCGATGTCGCGCGCGAACATGCCCGGGAGCATACGCAGAGACATCTGCTGTGTGCCGATGGCGCGGCTTTCAAATTCAATCTTGGCGTGGATTGAGAGATAGTTGTCGGCAGACGGGCTAAGACGGGCGGTCTTGATGCCGTCAGTGACCACAACCTCTTCGAGGATGCGGATACGGCGGCGGAGAGCCCGCTGTTCGCGAAGGCCCGCCGCCATCATCAGTTCGCAATAGACCGATGAGGAGCCGTCCATGATCGGCACTTCAGGCCCGTCGATTTCAATGATGAGGTTGTCGACACCGACGCCGGCGCAGGCCGCTAGCAGATGCTCCACCGTTGCGACGGACTGGCCCGCCTCATTCGTGAGCGTCGTGCCAAGCTGGACTTCGGTCACAAAATCGCCGCGCGCGATGATGTCTTCGCAGCCTTCAATATCCATACGGCGGAAACGGATACCCGTGCCCGCAGCAGCCGGTTTCATCACGATACGCGCACGCGCGCCTGAGTGCACACCGACGCCGGCACAGACGACCGGATGGCTGATGGTTTGCTGATACTGAACGCGACTCATGAAGACCTCATCTCTCAGGGTCCTATGAAGGCGATCAGGCGCAAAGATTCAAAACAAGGAATATGTCGCAATATTACAAAAAAACAGAGCGCTCCCAGTTGGAAGCGCTCTGCCTGTCCTTTGGGCTTTCCTGACGCCTAGCGGTTTGCCGAGCGGCGGAGGAAGGCCGGGATTTCAAGGTCGGTATCGTCGAACGAAGCTGGCGCGGTGAACTTGTCACGTGCGGGCGCTGCTGGCTCCTCCTCGACGTCGTCGATGGAATGGTCGTCATTGTTCTGCGAAGACAGTTTCGGCCAGCCGAAAAGATTGCCGAAACCGGCCTTGCCTTCTGAGCCAGAGCGACCGCGCGACTTGCCGCCGCCGAAGACCTGATCGGCGCTGACCTGGTCGTGGCCCGGCACGCTCTCGCGCTCTGCAGCTGGCAGGCTGCGGCTGACAAAGTCAGGACGCGTGTCTGCTTCGATCATGTCGTCCTCGTCGAGATCATTGATCACGACGCGTGGGCGTTCGATTTCGATTTCTTCTTCAGCGATGCTGACATCGCTTTCAGCGAGCTCGATCTCTGCTTCGGCAGGCTCAGCCTCGATCTGTTGCGGCTCAACCGGCGCAGCGTTGAACGACGCCTCGCGGACTGGCTCTTCATAGATGCGGGCTTCGGAATCGATGCCAGCAGCAACGACGGAGACGCGAAGCTTGCCTTCAAGCTCTGGATCGAAGGTCGAGCCGAGAATGATGTGCGCGTCAGGGTCAACCTGCTTGCGGATTTCGTTGGCTGCTTCGTCGACTTCGAACAGCGTCATGTCATAGCCGCCGGTGATGCTGATCAGAACGCCGCGGGCGCCCTTCATCGAGACATCGTCGAGAAGAGGATTATCGATGGCAGCGCGGGCAGCTTCAAGGGCACGGCCTTCGCCTTCGCTCTCGCCCATGCCCATCATCGCAGCGCCCATACCCTTCATGATCGTACGGACGTCAGCAAAGTCGAGATTGATCAGGCCAGGCATGACCATGAGGTCGGTGATGCCGCGAACACCGGAATAGAGCACATCGTCAGCCATGCGGAAGGCGTCCGCAAAGGTGGTGCGCTCATTGGCAACGCGGAAAAGATTCTGGTTAGGCACGACGATCATGGTGTCGATCGCCTTGCGCATTTCATTGAGACCATCTTCGGCGATGGTCATGCGGCGGTTGCCTTCGAAGCTGAACGGCTTGGTAACAACGCCAACCGTCAGGATGCCGCGCTCATGGGCGGCGCGCGCGATGACAGGTGCTGCGCCCGTACCGGTACCGCCGCCAAGGCCAGCAGCGATGAAGACCATGTGTGCGCCTTCGAGGCACTTGCTGATCTCTTCGATCGACTCTTCAGCGGAGGCTGCGCCGACTTCCGGCTTTGCACCGGCGCCAAGGCCTGCTGTCACTTCAGGACCAAGCTGGATGCGGGTTTCGCATTTCGATCGCTCAAGCGCCTGCGCATCCGTATTCGCGACGACGAACTCAACACCTTGCAGGTTCGCTTCGATCATATTGTCGACTGCGTTGCCGCCGGCCCCGCCCACACCGAACACGACGAGCCGCGGCTTGAGTTCTTGAGTCATGAAAAATCCGCCTTTGCCAATCTACCTAGAGAGGTTTGTAGGCGCAGACTGCCTGCGTCACACTAAGAGAGGGTTAAGGGATTCTGCCTCGCTGTTAAAAATTTTCATGCAGCCAACGCAAGAAACTGTTCATTTTACCCCGTTTTGCGGGGCCTGAACCCTGTGCAGATGCGCCACTGGCGGTCGAAACGTCTGCAAAGCCGCGTGATTCGTATGACAGCAGCCCGGCGGCGGTCGAGAAAACAGGGCTGGCATGTGATTCGCCGAGCACATCGGCGTCGACCGGCTTGCCGAGGCGGACCGGCTGACCGAGGACGCGAGAGGCGACATCGCGCACACCCGGCAGGAGGCTGCCGCCACCTGTAAGGACAGTGCGGCGCGGCATGATCTTGGCGAGCTCGCTCTTGCCGATCAGCTTGGCGGCATATTCGAAGGTTTCCTCGATGCGCGGTGCAATGAGACCGGTAAGCTCGCCGCGCGTCATGTGATGGGCAGCAAGACGGCCATCGTCGCCGAGGCGCGCCACTTCGACTTTTTCCGTGAGACCCGTGCCGGTCGTATCGGCGTGGCCGTAAATCGTCTTCATGCGCTCTGCGGCAGCGAAGGTGGTGCCAATGCCCTGTGCAAGGTCGCCCGTCACTTTGGCGCCGCCTGCAGGCACAACACCGAGCCAGGCCGGCACCCCGTTCACGAAAGCGCAGGCAGTGGTCACGCCAGAGCCCATGTCGATGCAGATCGCGCCATTCTCGATCTCGTCGTCGATCAGCGTACCGGCGGCACTGGCAAGCGCAGACGGGATCAGACGGTCCACGTTGAGGTGTGCGCGGCCAACGCATTCAACCAGATTGCGGACAAGCGACTGCGGCGCCGAGACGACGGACAGGAGGACAGAGAGTTTGGTGCCGATCATGCCGATCGGGTCGCTGATGCCTTCCTGTTCGTCCAGTTTGTAGAGAACCGGATGCGCGGTCAGGATTTCACGCTGCTTGGCGTCGATCTTGGCAAGTGCCTGACCGTGCAGCTTCTTGAGGTCCTTGGCGGTGACTTCGCGTCCGCCGATGTCATTGAGAGCGCCAACGAACTCGCAGGCGACCTGCGCACCGGTGACGCCGAGCGTGACCGAATCAATCCGCTCGCCCGCCTGACGTTCTGCGTCCTCAACAGCGAGGCGCACAGACCGCTCCAGCGCCTCCATGTCTGTGATCGATCCATCCTTGAAACCGCGCGCCTGCTGGCGCCCGCCGCCGAGAAACGCAAACCCGGCTTTCGCTTCTGGATCAAAACGCCCGATCAGGCAGGTGATCTTGGAGCTGCCAATATCCAGCGAAGCGATAGGCTGGCCGACTTTTGCGGCGCGGGATGGTTTCAAGCGGAGGTCTGCCTTGGCCATGGTCAGCTTTCTGCAGCGGTGCCGGACGCACCCTGTTCGTCGAGAGGTTCAAGAAATGTGCGCCCGGCGACCCGAAGGTCGATGCGCGCAAGCGAGCGTTGGGAAAGGTCGGTAGAGGTTTCGAGCGCGATGAGTTCATCGGTCGCACGCATGACGCTGGCGTCTGCCGGGAGCCGGATCAGCAGACCGTCGCGGAGCTTGACGTCCCAGCGGCGGCGCGACACGCGCTCTGCATAGGACACACGCTCGCTCACGCTTCCAGCGCGGGCCAGAAACTGCAGGAGCGCTGGCACGCCTTCGGGCGCATCGACGCCGGTGAGCAGGACGAGCTCACTATAATCCTTGGCCGACAGGCCTTCCATGATCTGTCCGGTGCTGTCGACGACCTGCTGGCCTTCGCCATCGAACCAGATGGCGCTGGCCTTTGCAGGCGAGGCATTGATCAGAATCTGGTTTGGCCAGAGCCGGTAGACATGCGCACTCGTCACCTGCCCGGTCGCGAGAACCTGACGGCGGATTTCGTGCGGGTCGGCGCGGAACATGTTGTCGCCGGGGGCGACGCCCGACATCTGCTGAACGAGGCTGGCGCGGCGAACATCATCGCCAAGGCCTGTAATCTGCACGTCCTGGACAGAAAAGCCGAGGCCGGTCGCTGCGCTATCGAAAGCATTGCCGACACCATCGCCAACCTTTGACATCGATCCGCCCAGCAGGGCCGCGCCCGCGACGATGAGGGCGACCACCATGACGAAACCCGTCAGGACGGAGGTAAGGTCTGCACGCGCAGGTTCGACAGGCACCGGCGCAGGCGCACGTTTGCGCGTCTGCGGCCGGGCGCGCTGGCCCTGCTTTGGCTGACCTTTCACCTTCGGCATGAAGCATCCTCGATCATCCAGGCGACGAGCGCCTCGAAGGTCATGCCCGTATAGGCGGCCTGCTCGGGAACGAGCGAGGTCGGTGTCATGCCTGGCTGGGTATTGGTTTCCAGGATCACGAGCCGGTCCTTCTTCTCGTCAAATCGAAAGTCTGATCGCGACACCCCCCGGCAACCGAGAGCCTGATGCGCTTTCAGCGCTGCTTCCAGAGCCCTTTTCGTTACCGGTTCCGGAATGTCTGCAGGCACCACATGACGCGATCCACCAGCTGCGTATTTTGCATCAAAATCGTAAAACTCTCTTAATGTCGTGATCTCTGTGACGGCGAGCGCCCGGTCGCCGATAACGGCCACGGTCAGCTCGCGGCCGGGGATGTATTCCTCGGCCATGAGATTGTCGCCATAGGCCCATTCTTCGGACAGCAGCAGCTGCGAAGGCCCGTTATTTTCCTCCCGGACAAAGACGACGCCGAAGCTCGAGCCTTCATTCACAGGTTTGATGACGTAAGGCGGCTTAATCGGGTGGGCGCGGGCCGCTTCTGCGCGCGTGACAGCCACATCTTCTGCCACGTCGAGGCCTGCCTGCTTGTAGACAGCCTTGGATTTACGCTTGTCCATCGCGATGGCCGACGCCGTCACGCCGGAATGGGTGTAGGGAATGGCGAGAATCTCAAAGAGGCCCTGCACACAGCCATCCTCACCCCAGGGGCCGTGCAGACCATTCAGGATCACGTCCGGCTTTTCAGCAGCGATCTGGCTTGCAAGGTCGCGGCTGGCGTCGATGCCGACAGCGTCGTAGCCGGCCGCCTGCGCGGCGCGCAGCATCTGCTCGCCCGATGACAGGGACACTTCCCGCTCAGAGGACCAGCCCCCATAGACGACTGCAACGCGCTTCATGATTTGACCTCCAGAGAGAAAATTGGCCCGCATGCTCGCTGGCCTGACCTGCGACTCAAACACGTAGCAGCCGAGAAATTAAGGCAGTCCTTCCATTCAGCTGAACTTGCTGCATCCAGAGCACCTGAACATTGCACCCTCCTGCGCGTTTCGACCTCATGTCCGGACAGAACACGCCCGCGCAAGAGCACGCGGAAGAAGACCACATCACAGAAGAAGAGCGCGAGCAGGCAGCCACCCTGACCCGGCTGAAGTCGCGCATCGTCTATGAGATAATCAGGCAGGAAGGGCGCGCGGAGCTGTCGCGTCCTCAAAGCTCGATATGGTGGTCAGGGATTGCGGCGGGCCTCGCCATTTCCATGTCGCTGATCATGGAGGCCTTCCTGCGCCAGCATTTGCCGGACACCGATTGGCGCCCGCTGGTGGAGAATTTCGGCTATGCAGCCGGCTTCCTGCTGGTCATGCTGAGCAGGCTGCAGCTATTTACCGAAAATACGGTCACCGCCGTGCTCCCCACACTCGCCGATCCCTGCAGGCGTACCATTCTCGGGACGACGCGGCTGTGGAGTACGGTCTTCCTTGCCAACATGATTGGCACACTCGTCGCCGCGGTTTTCTGGACATATTCAGGCGCCATCTCGCAGGAGACATATGGAATAAGCCTTGAGCTCAGCCTGCATGTTGCCGGATGGGGCGCAGGAGAGACTTTCGTGCGCGCCCTTCCTGCAGGCTTCCTGATTGCTGCGCTTGTCTGGATGATGCCGAGCTCTGAAGGCAGCGAGTTCTGGGTGATCGTATTTTTCACCTATCTCATTGCGCTTGGGGAATTCGCTCACGTGGTTGTGGGGTCGGCTGAACTCTTCGTCGTCGCGCTGTCTGGCGAACAAGGTGTCCTGAAGCTCATCGGCGTGAACCTGCTGCCTGCCCTTGCTGGCAACATCATCGGCGGTGCCGGCCTGTTTGCAATCCTCGCCTGGGGCCAGGTTCACGAAGAAATGGAAGACGAAACCGGGTAGAGCCGAGGGCCGGCCGCATATTACAAATGCGTAAGTTGCGCTGAGGCGTGCCATATATGACTACAAATGTAGTTGTATCGAAAAACAATATCTGATACGCGACATTCGATAATAATAAGCGTAGAGATAACGGAAACGCCCCCATGAAACTTAAACTCCACCTGCTTGCGGGAACGATGATGCTTGCCTGCTTTTCAGGCCACGCCCAGACACAGGAAAGCGACCCGCAAGCGCAGGCAGCGCGAACCTACACACTGCCCGATTTCGAGCAGTACTCGCCAAACACCGCGCTCGACATGGTGACGCGGATCCCCGGCTTCTCCATCCGAAATGGCGACTTGTCAGAGCGCGGCCTCGGTCAGGCCGATGGCAATGTGCTGATCAATGGTCGGCGCATTTCGAGCAAGTCACTGACGCCTCGCGATGCCCTCGCCCGCATCCCCGCCACGAACGTGGAAAAGATCGAGATCGTCGATGGCGCGACCCTCAACGTGCCGGGCCTGTCCGGGCAGGTCGCCAACATTACGGCCAAGGTGAACGGTGTCTCGGGCACATGGGACTGGCGGGCGCGGTTTCGCGACAATCTCCCGCCCTATTATCATGGCGGCAGCGTATCAGTGACCGGGCAGCAGAACACGCTGGGCTGGACGCTTGGCCTGACAAGTGAGCCGATACGGGGCGGCGCTTCGGGGCCGGAATTTGTCCGCGACGCCAATCGCAACCTGATCGAGACGCGCGATGAACGCGTCACCAATATCGGAAATAGCGCAGGCGTTTCTGGCGCGCTGGAATGGACACCGCTGAACGGGTCGGTCGGTAATCTCAATGCTGAGTACAATATCTTCCAGATCGATGCTGAGGAGACGTCCAACCGGTTTCCGGTCACTGGCCAGCCGAGCATCCGCCAGTTCGCAAACTCCGAAGATGAGTGGAATAGCGAAATCAGCGGCGACTATGAGTTCGATCTCGGCCCCGGCCGCCTGAAGACGATCGGGCTCTGGCGATTTGAGCACAGCCCCTTCATCTCAAGTGTCCGCACGACTGAGACAGATGGTACGCTGAGCGAACGCTCCATCTTCGAGCAGACCGTCGATGAAGGCGAGAGCATCCTGCGCAGTGAGTATAACTGGGCGCCAAGCGAGACCGTGGACTGGCAGATCGCCGGCGAAGCGGCTTTCAATTTCCTTGAAGCCGAGGCCGACCTGCAGGCGCTTGATGCCACGGGCACGCTTGTCCGTGTGCCGCTGACCAATGCCAATTCGCGGGTCGAGGAGAAGCGGCTCGATGCGTCCATCACCCATGGCCGCAAGCTCTCAGAGGATCTGTCGGTGCAGGCTTCATTCGGCATGGAGTATTCCGAGCTCAGCCAGTCAGGTGGGTCGGCGCAGACACGCAGCTTCACGCGGCCCAAGGGCTTTGTCTCGGCAGCATGGACGGTGAATGAGCGCCTGACAATCAATGCGCGAGCCGCCCGCGAAGTGGGTCAGCTCAACTTCTTCGACTTCATCTCATCGGTGAACGTGAATGTCGGCAATGGCAATCAGGGCAACCCGGACATCGTCCCGCAGCAGAGCTGGAAAGGCGAGGTCTCATTCGATCGGGACTTCGGCGCTGCCGGCGCGCACACGATGAAGTTCTATTACGAGGCCATCGAGGACATTGTGGACCGCGTCCCCTTTGGCCCAAATGCAGAAGGCCCCGGCAATCTGGACCAGGCCACGCGCTACGGCATTGCGACCAATGGCACGTTCAAGTTCGCGCCTGTCGGCGTTGAAGGCCTCCAGCTCGAGTATGAGCTTGAAGTGCGCCAGTCCGAACTGGACGATCCGCTAACGGGCGAGACGCGCCGCATCAATGACGACCTGATGCTGGGCGGGTTCTTTGAGCTTCGCTACGACATTCCCAAGACCGACTGGGCGCTGGGCTTTGGCGGGGAGCGCTATGACAATGCGCCCTTCGTGCGGCTCGATGAGCGCCAGCTGTTCGAGCTACGGCCGATCTACACCTTCCTCTATGTCGAGCACAAAGACATCTTCGGCATGACCGGGAAGGTCGAGTGGTTCAACGTGACCGATGGCGATGAGCAGTTCACCCGGCAGGTCTATACGCCACGGCGCGATGGCAGCCTTCTCTTCAGTGAAGACAGGAGCTGGAGCGCCGGGCCAATCCTGACCGTATCGCTGCGGGGGACGTTCTAGGCCTTCGCCTGGATGCGGCCGATGCGGCGGATTTCCCAGCGAAGGTCCACCCCGGTCACATCCAGCACGCGGGCGCGCACCAGTTCCCCAAGCGCCTCGATGTCTGCCGCGGTGGCGTCATCGGTATTGATGAGGAAGTTGCAGTGCTTTTCTGACACCTGCGCGCCGCCGACCTTCAGGCCCCTGCAACCAGCCGCATCGATCAGCTTCCAGCTGGAGCGCTGGTCTGGCGTGCCGGGCGGGTCCGGATTGGCGAAGGTGGAACCGCCCGTCTTGTCCTTGATCGGCTGGGTCTCGGCGCGCCGGGCCTGATGCTCTTCGATCTCGGCCTGAAGCGCTTCCGGGTCGCCGTCGCCCGAACCTGTCAGCAGGATGCCGGTCACGATAACGTCGTCAGGAAAGTTGGTGTGGCGGTAGGAAAACTCGATCTTCGGATCACCATACTGGGCGATCTCGGCTTCGAAGCGGACTTTCTCACCAGAACGCGTGATGCCTTCGATCTGGTTGGCGACGTCTTTCAGCTCCCGGCCATAACAGCCAGCATTGGTGCGAACCGCGCCGCCAATGGAGCCGGGGATACCAGAGAAGAAAGTCAGCCCTGCAATGCCGTTCTTTGCAGATGCCTTGGCGACAGCGAGATCAAGCGCGCCAGCACGTGCGAAAAGGGAATGTGAGCCAGCCGGTTCGACATTGCCCCAATAGCCGCCCATCAGCCGGATCGTGACGCCTTCAATGCCGCCATCGCGAATGATGGAATTCGACGCGACACCCATGAAGTGAACGGGCACATCGGTCGGCAGCACTCTCAGGAAGTCTGCAAGGTCATCCTCATCCTTTGGCAGGAAGAGCGCATCGGCAGGCCCGCCAACGCGGAACCAGGTGTAGGGCGCCAGCGGCTGATCCAGCAGCAGCTTGCCGCGAACTTCGGGCAGGTCGTCGCGCCAGTCTGTCATCTATTCTGCAAGCTTCCCGGCGAGCGCATTGGCATGCGTGGTAATATCGCCAGCGCCAAGGCAGACGACCAGGTCACCGGGACGGGCAGTCTCGCGGATGGTCGCCGGAAGATCATCGAGAGATGTGAGGGCGCGCGTGTCGGCATGGCCTTTCGCGTTGATCGCATCGACGAGTGCGGTGTGGCTCGCCCCGTCGATCGGGTCTTCACCGGCCGCATAAACGGGCGCAATGAAAGCGATGTCGGCGTCGTGGAAACAGCCGGAGAAATCCTCGAAGAGATCGTGCAGGCGCGAATAGCGGTGCGGCTGGGCGACCGCGATGACGCGGTTGTCGCCCTGCATGGCGCGGGCCGCCTTCAGGACGGCTGCGATCTCCACCGGGTGATGGCCATAATCGTCGATGATGCGGACACCGTTCCATTCACCTGCAGGGGTGAAACGACGCTTCACGCCGCCGAAATTCTTGAAGCTGGTGCGGATCTGGTCGGGCGTTGCGCCAAGCTCCAGCGCGACGGTGATGGCGGCGAGGGCGTTGGAAACGTTGTGGTCGCCCGCCATGGGCAGACGAACGCCTTCAATGGAAGACACGCCGATGCCGAGACGCTCACGTAGGACGACATCGAAAGTCACGCCGCCCGGATCGGATTCAAGATTGGTCGCACGGACATCTGCCTGACGGTTGAACCCATAGGTCAGGATGCGTCGGTCAGACACACGCGCCACCATGGCGGAGACTTCCGGATGGTCAGTGCAGAGAACGCCGAACCCGTAAAACGGGATGTTCTTCACATAGGTATCGAAAGCGGACCGCAGCGCCTCCATGGAGCCGTAATGCTCCATATGTTCGGGATCCATATTGGTCACGATCGCGATGGTTGGGCGCAGCTTTGTGAAGGTGCCGTCGCTCTCATCAGCCTCCAGCACGATCCAGTCGCCATTGCCGGCTTTGGCGTTAGAGCCATAGGCGTTGATGATGCCGCCATTGATGACGGTCGGGTCGATACCTGCACCATCGAGAAGTGCGGCGACCATCGTGGTCGTCGTGGTCTTGCCGTGCGTGCCTGCGACAGCAACCGTCCATTTCAGGCGGATGATCTCTGCCAGCATGTCCGCGCGGCGCACCACGGGAATGGCTGACTCACGCGCGGCGACGACTTCAGGATTGTCTGCCTTGATGGCCGAAGAAATGATGACGGCCCCTGCCCCGATCACGTTCTGCGGCTTGTGGCCGATATGGACGGTCGCGCCCTTGGCGCGCAGACGCTCCACATTGGCGCTGTCCTTCACGTCGGAGCCTTGGACCTTGTAGCCGAGATTGATCATGATCTCGGCAATGCCCGACATGCCGATGCCGCCTATGCCAACAAGGTGGGCCGGACCGAGATCAAAGGGCGAAGGTTTGTTTGGCATGAATGTTCTGACTTCGTAGGGCATGGAAACGGGGTCCTCCGCAGTAACGTGTGGAGGCCAGACTAGGCAAGCGCGAGCATGCGGAGATGGCTGCGACACGGCAATTTAGGGGCAATCTGTTTTAGGAAGATCAGCGGTTAGCTGCCTCTATAGCGAGGTCTGCGAGATCCTGCGCCGCAGTGATCGTGCCAGCTTCCTTCGCCCGTGATGCGCGCGCCTTTAGCTCTTCGCCGTTCTCCAGCCGCACCTTGATGAGTTCACCGAGGAGGTTCGGATAGAGGTTGTCCTCAAGCAGCACATCGGCAGCGTCGACATCGACGAGGGCCTCAGCGTTTGCGGCCTGATGGTCATCCATCGCGATCTTCAGCGGGATCAGGATGGACGGGCGGCCGACGGCCGAAATCTCGCTGACCGTGCCCGCGCCGGAGCGCGCAATGATCAGATGCGCGGCTGCAAGGCGGTCCGGCATGTCGGCGAAGAAGGGGCGCAGCTCATGGCGCAGGCCGACCTCCTCATAGATGGCGCGAACCTCATCGAGCTGTTCTTCGCGCACCTGCTGGACGATGTTGAGGCGCGCGCGAAGCGGCGCCGGCGTGTGAAACGCTATCGCGAGCGGGATGATCTGGCCGAGGATACGGGCGCCCTGGCTGCCACCGGTGATGAAGACATTGAGGTCGCCGCTGGTTGGCGGGAATGGCGCGTCGCGCATGGCCGCAATTGGCGCGCGGACAGGGTTCCCGACCGGCTCATGGCGGACGCCTGCGGGCAGCTTGTCCAGACGTGGGAAGCCTGAAGCGACAAACTCAGCCTTCGATGCAAATTGCCGGTTCACCCGGCCAAGGACCGCATTCTGCTCATGGACGATGATGGGCACCTTGCACCGGCGCGCGGCGCTGAGGGCCGGAAAGGCAGGATAGCCCCCGAAACCTGCGACAAGCGCAGGCTTTCTGGACTTCATCAGACGATTGGCCCGGCCGATGCCGCGCCAGATTTTCAGGACAGCCGAAGGCAGCGTCCAGGGCTTGCGGATATTCGGGCTGGCGGCGGCGACTTCTTCCTTCCAGTCGGCTGGAAAGCTGCCAGCATAAGAGAGCCCGCGCGCGTCGCTGATGAGGCCGACCTGCCAGCCGCGCGCCCGCATCTCTTCCGCAAAGGCCGCAGCCGGGAACATGTGTCCACCTGTGCCACCGGCCGCGATAATGACGAGAGGTTTGTCAGCCATGTCGACCTCTCGTCCCAAGGCTCTGGCGGCGGATCAAGGCAAGCGCGAGGCCAAGCGTCAGCGCAATGCCCAGCATGGAGGAGCCGCCATAGGAGATGAAAGGCAGCGTCATTCCCTTTGGCGGGATGAGGCTGACATTCACCGCGATGTTGATGGCCGCCTGCAAGGCGAACAGGGTGAAGAGGCCGGACGCAGCCGCACGCGGATACGGGTCGTGCAGGCGCGAGGCTGCGCGAAGGCCACGCCAGCAGATATAACCATAGAGGCCGATCACCAGCAGCGCGGCGACATAGCCGAACTCTTCACCAAGCACCGCATAGATGAAGTCGGTATGGGCATCCGGCAGGCTGGATTTGACCGTCCCTTCACCCGGTCCGGCGCCGAGAAGCCCGCCGCGGGAGATCGCTTCGGACGCCTTGTCGATCTGGTAGGTGTCATAGTCGGACGGGTTGATGAAGCTGTTCACCCGGTAGCGCACGTGCGGCAGCAGCGCATAGAGCGCGCCGCTGAGCGTCACGCCGCCCGCAAAGAAGGCCGCCGCCCACCGCCAGGGCAGGCCGGACACGAAGAAGGTCGCGATGAAGGCCGCTGTAATCAGCGCCGACTGACCGACATCCGGCTGGAGCAGCAAAAGGCCAAGAACGACGACATAGAAGACAAGCGCGACAACCGCCCATGGCCCATCAGGATAGAGACGCCTCTGCGCGAGGAGCCAGCCGATCAACACGATCAGGACAGGCTTTACGAACTCTGACGGCTGCAGCGTGAAACCTGCGATATTGACCCAGCGCTCTGCCCCCTTCGCCTCATGGCCGATCAACATGATTGCCGCGAGCAGGATGAGCGAGCCGGCGAAGATCAGCGCTGATATCCGGCGCACCCAGACACGCGTCATCATGCTCGCCGCGATCAGCACCACCGATGCACCAGCCGCGAAGACGCAGTGGCGTTTCACGAAATGATATGGGTCTGAATAGCCGAGGCGCTCTGCGGCAGGAGGCCCCGCCGCCAGTGACAGCATCAGGCCGAGACCAAGCAGCGTGAAGGACGCCGCCAAGATGCGCCAGTCAACGCTGAGGCGCCATTCGGTGATGATCGAACGCTCGGAGCGCGGGACGATCACCGTGCTGCCGACCGAGACCGTCATGCCGATTCTCGCATGACCGGGCGGAGGGCATCCCCGCCGAGTGTTTCAACCGCCTCACGAAAGGCCTGTCCGCGCGCCTCGAAATCCTTGAACTGGTCGAAGCTGGCGCAGGCCGGTGAGAGCAGCACGATCGGGTTTTCCTCGCCCGACGCCTTTGCGTCCTCGAGCGCGCGGGCGACCGCCTTGTCCAGCGTGCCGCAGCTTTCATGGGCGGCCTTGCCGTCCAGCGTGCGCGCGAATTCATCAGCGGCTTCACCGACGAGATAGGCTTTGGCGACACGGTTCATGAGCGGCATCAGCGGCTCAATACCGCCCGCCTTGGGCTGACCACCAGCAATCCAGTAAACGCGCGGATAAGCGCGGAGCGCCTGCTCTGCAGCCTGCGCATTGGTTGCCTTGGAATCGTTGACGAAGCGCACGCCGTCGATCTCTCCGACCTGTTCCATCCGGTGCGCGAGGCCAGGGAAAGTCAGGATGGCGCCGAAGATACGGCCGGGGTCGAGGCCAAGCGCGCGGCATGCGGCGTAGGCGGCGGCCGCATTCTGCCAGTTATGGCGACCCGGAAGCGTCGCGGAGTCGCCGAGGTCACCAACGCGGACCGCATTGTTGGCGAGGCTGTCGAAGAGCTTGCCATCGACTGCGCTGACGCCGCGCCCCAGCGCGAACTCTGACGAGATGCGCGCGAGACGCATTTCGCCGCTGCCAGCAAGGCCCATGGCGATGGCTTGTGTGTAGTGGTCGTCAATCCCTATGACCGCCGTGTCGCCACGCCCCTGATTGCGGAAGATACGCTTCTTGGCGGCAACATAGCCATTCATATCGCCATGCCGGTCCAGATGGTCTGGTGACATGTTCAGGAGGACCGACACGTCGCAATGCAGGCTCTTGGTCAGGTCGAGCTGATAGGATGAGAGCTCAAGCACATAGTAGGCATTCGCCGACAGCGCCGGCAGGTCGAGGACGCCGGTACCGATATTACCGCCAACATGAACGTCGAGGCCGCATTCTTTCAGGATGTGGCCGATAAGAGCGGTCGTGGTCGACTTTCCGTTTGTGCCCGTAATGCCGATGATCTTCGGGCGGCCACGCTCTGGTAGTGACTGAACTGCCCGCGCGAAAAGCTCCATATCGCCAACCACCGGCACATTGGTCATCTGCGCCAGGCGCACGAGACGGTGTGGCTGCGGGTGTGTCAGCGGTATTCCGGGCGAGAGCACGAGAGCCGCGAAGTTCTGCCAGTCGCGCTTGTTGAGGTCCGAAACCGGGATGCCCTCAGCTTCAGCCTTGGCCCGCGATGCCTCATTGTCATCCCAGGCGTGAACCTTTGCCTTACCGGCTTTCAGAGCGCGCGCAGCCGCAAGGCCAGTCCGGCCAAGGCCGTACACCGCAACATCTCTTCCAGCATATTCGGTAATCGGGATCATAAGGGTGCGGGCTACCTCAGCTTCAGCGTGGCAAGGCCCGCAAGGGCGAACAGGATAGAAAGAATCCAGAACCGGACGACGACCTTGGTCTCAGGCCAGTTCTCTTTCTGGAAATGGTGGTGCAGCGGCGCCATCAGGAAGACGCGCTTGCCGGTCCCGGTGAAGCGCTTGGTGATCTTGAACCAGCCGACCTGGATCATCACTGACAGCGCTTCGATGACGAAAAGACCGCCAATGATGGCCAGCGCAAACTCATGCTTCACCGCAACGGCGACGACGCCGATCAGGCCGCCAAGACCAAGCGATCCGGTGTCGCCCATGAAGACGGTCGCCGGGAAGGCATTGAACCAGAGAAAGCCCATGCCAGCGCCAATCATCGCGCCAAGCAGGACGCTCATCTCACCCGCGCCGGGCGTGAACTGGATGCCGAGATAATCGGCAAAGATGATGTTGCCTGTGAGATAGGCGATCAGGGCGTAAGAACCGCCCGCAAAGATCACCGGCACGATGGCGAGGCCATCCAGACCGTCAGTGAAGTTCACCGCATTGGCAGAGCCGACGATGACCACCATCGCGAAGATAATGAAGAAGCCGCCGAGCGGGATAAAGTAGTCATTCACGAATGGGACGGCAACGCCGCCGGAGAAGCTCTGATCGTTTGGCTCCAGCGAGGTCGGCGGGGCGAGGGCCGCGATGAACTCAGCGAGGCCGTTGAGCGGGCCCCATTCGGCATGGCCGAGTGGTGTATTGGCGCCGTGCAGGCCCATGATGAAGGCACCGGCGAGCGCTGCGACGATGAACTCCACCATCAGGCGGACCTGCGCGGACACGCCCGCATCGGTCTGCTTGGTGACTTTCGCATAGTCATCGAGGAAGCCAAGAAAGGCGAAGGCGACCGTCACGAAGAGAACGGTCCAGATGTATGGATTGCTGAGATCGGCCCAGAGAAGCGTTGCGACCAGAAGGCCGATCCAGATCAGGAAGCCGCCCATGGTTGGCGTGCCGCGCTTTTCGAGCTGTGCCTGAAGCGAAAGATCGCGGATCGGCTGGCCCTTGCCCTGACGCTGGCGCAGCTGGCTGATCACCCAGTCCCCGGTAAGCACCGAAAACAGGAAAGCGGTAACGATCGCGCCGCCCGTGCGGAACGTCGTGTAGTTGAAAAGACGAAAGAACCCGTCGTCTGCGGCCAGCAGCTCATACAGCATCGCGACCCCCTGCAGCCCCATCAGAGCCGCTATCCATCACCTGCTCGTCCGCGGTCTTGCTCCACTGGCGCAACCTGTCTGCGAGCCTCCCCATCCCGGAGGCATTCGAGCCTTTAATCAAGAGGATATCACCGTCCCGCAGAGAGTTTTTCACCACCCCGTCGAGGCCGTCAGCTTTCTCTGCCCAGTGCGATTCTATCTGTGATTCGATGCTCGCCTGCAGGGGCACCATTCCCCGGCCCGCGAGGAAGGCGGCGACGGCGCCGCTATCAACCACTGGTTTAGATAGTTCGCTGTGCTCTTTTTGTGACGTTTCGCCAACTTCAAGCATTTCACCCAGCGCAACGAGGTGCCGACTGCCTTCTCTTGAGGCAAAGCTGGAGAGGGCCGCGCGCATGGATTCCGGGTTGGCATTGTAGGCATCATCCACGAGGACAAATTCGCCGCCGCCCGGGAGTTTGAGCCGTTCGGCCGTACCCCGGCCAGCAGGAGGCGCATAGCCGGACAGGTCCAGCGCGGCCTTGTAGAGGTCAATTGAGCTGTTCAGGCCGACGGCCAGCAAGGCGCAAGCGACATTGTCTGCCCAGTGTTCACCAACCGCATGGATTTCGACATCCAGCTTGCAGGTCAGCGTGTCGAGCGCGATGTGGCTCATGCCGCCCGCGCTGCCATAGGACTCGACCCACGACCATCCGTCACGATTGCTGATCCAGTCGAGGCCCGCGCTCGCGCCGTCCCGACCAAACAGCGCTATCGCGGCATTCGGTTTCAGCTCACGCACCCGCTCGACGAGGACGGGCAGCAGCTTGTCGCCGGCTGGCAGCACGACGATGCCGTCCGGCTCGAGGAGGCCTGCAGCAATATCGGACTTTTCGCGCGCAACGCCCTCGATCGAACCAAGGCCCTCAAGGTGTGCTGGCGCGATCTTGGTGATGACGCTGACATGCGGGGCGACCATCTTGGAGCGCGGCGCAATCTCGCCCGGTGTAGACATGCCGATTTCGAAGACGGCGTATTCAGTATCGGCTGGCATGCGCGCCAGCGTCAGCGGCACGCCCCAGTGATTGTTGAAACTCTTGACCGACCAGTGCGCCTTGCCTGCGCCCCGGTGGATGCGTGCGATCATTTCCTTGACGCTGGTCTTGCCGACAGACCCGGTTACCGCGATCCGCACCGCGTCCTTTGCCCGCTCTCGCGCATAAAGGCCGAGCGCCTCCAGTGCAGCCATGACGTCGTCGACGACGATTAGCGGTCCTGACGCGCCTTCGACCTCGCGGCTGACAAGTGCGGCACTTGCCCCTGCCTCAAAAGCGGCAGGAACGAAGTCGTGCCCGTCGCGGACATCCTTGAGCGCGATGAAGAGGTCGCCCTTCTCGAGCGAGCGCGTATCGATGGACACGCCATTCGCCTCAATGGCGCCAGTTAGGCGTCCGCCAGTTGCCTCGGCAATTTCCTCAGAAGTCCAGAGCGGGCGTGCCATCATTTGCGCGCCTCCAGCGCCGCGAGCGCGGTGTCCTGATCAGAGAATGGAAGAACCTTGTCGCCAATGATCTGGCCGGTTTCGTGGCCCTTGCCCGCGATGAGAAGCGTGTCACCTGCCTGAAGCTGCGCGACCGCATGCTGGATCGCTTCACCCCGATCCCCGATTTCCAGCGCGCCCTTGGCACCGGCTAGCACCGACTTGCGAATTTCTGCGGCATCCTCAGAGCGTGGATTGTCGTCGGTAACGATGACGACATCGGCCTGCTTCACGGCCACTTCACCCATGATCGGGCGCTTTTTGCGGTCGCGGTCACCGCCGCAGCCAAAGATCACGAACAGGCGCCCCGCCGTGTGAGGACGCGCGGCGCGGATCAGCGTATCAAGACCATCGGGCGTGTGCGCATAATCGACGAAGACGCCAGCGCCGTCAGAGGTTTCGCCGACAAATTCGAGACGGCCTTTCACGGGCTTCAGACCGGAAAGACCCTTCTTCACATCCGCAAGGCTCGCGCCCAGCGACAGGGCGAGCCCAGCCGCCGTCAGGGCGTTGAGCGCCTGGAACTCACCAATCAGCGGGAGCTCGACTTCGGTTTCCTCGCCATGCCATTTCAGGAATAGCGTCTGGCCCGTCGCCTTTGGCATCAGCTCGGCAATCTTGAGATCATCACCGCGCCAGCCAACAGAAAGCGACTTCAGGCCGCGCGCCTTCGCGCCTGCTTCGAAGGCGCCGCGCTCCGGGCTGTCTGCATTAATGACGGCAGGCGCGCCTGCTGGCAGCAGATCGGAGAAGAGCCGCATCTTTGCGGCGCGGTACTCATCCATGTCCGCATGGTAGTCGAGATGATCCTGGGTCAAATTCGTGAACGCACCTGCCGCGAGTTTGACGGCATCCAGCCTGTACTGGACGAGACCGTGGGAGGACGCCTCCATCGCGCAATGCGTCACGCCTTCATCGGCGAGCTTTGCCAGTGTCTCATGGATCGCCACCGGGTCAGGCGTGGTGTGCCCAAGATCGATATGCCCGTTGGGGCCGATTGCACCGAGCGTCCCCATCGAGGCGGCTGTGATCCCGGCGCTCTCCCAGATCTGGCGCAGGAAATCGACGGTGGAGCTTTTGCCATTCGTACCGGTGACAGCAACAACGTGCTGGGGCTGACGCGCATAGAAAGCCGCCGAAGCGGTCGCCAGCGCGAGACGCGGCTCATCAACCTCAATGGCGACGGCGTTTCCGACATCCGGCAGGTCATGGCCGATGATGGCAACGGCGCCCTTCTCGAGCGCCTGCGGGATAAACTGGCGGCCGTCCGCGGCGACGCCTTTCAGGGCGGCGAAGACAAAGCCCGGCGCAACCTTGCGGCTATCAGCCGTCAGCCCGCTGACCTCTACGGTCGCGGGCAGGTTCTTTCCGGGAAACAGGGCGGCGAGATTCACAGCGTACTCCTTCTCTCTGCGACGGAGCGAACGAGCGGGCTTTCATACGGACCGTAATCATCGAAGCTGGGCTCTACGCCAAGCGATGGGGCGATCCGGTTGATGACCCGCCCTGCCGTCGGTGCAGCATTCCAGGCTGCCGTACGTCCGCGCCCGACATCCGCCTTGGGGGAGTCAAGCACGATCAATACGACATATTCAGGACTGTCAGCGGGAAATACCGCCGCAAAGGAGGCGATGTTCGCATTGTTGGCATAGCCGCCAGCGACGGGCTTTTCCGCCGTGCCAGTCTTGCCCGCCACGCGATAACCCGCGACTTCGGCCTGCCCGCCCGTACCGTCCACGACCGCTTCGCGGAGCATGTGCGTGATTAGCGATGCTGTCGGCGCAGAGACGACACGGCGCACTTCGCGCTCTGTGTTCCGGTTCGCGAGGATGGTCGGCTCAATGACTTCCCCGCTATTTGCGAACATCGAGAACGCGCCCGCAAACGCAATCGGAGAGACTGCGATGCCATGGCCATAGCTGACGGTGGCCGCATGGATATCGTCAAAGCGCGATGGCAGGATCGGATCAGCGCTTCCGGCAAGCTCAATCGGTGAGCGCTCGAAAAGGCCGAGGTTTTCCAGGATATCCTGCTGGCGGCGTGCACCGAGCATCAGGGCGACCTTGACCGTGCCGATATTGGAGCTTTCGGAGACAATCTTTGCTGGAGAAATGGGACCCGGGATACGGTGCGTATCGCCGATCCGGCGCCCGGCGATTACGATCGGCTCTTCAACATCGAAGGTGTCTGACGGCCGGATGGCGCCCGTGTCGATACCCGCTGCGACGGTGATCGGCTTGAACACGGAGCCAAGCTCGAACACGGAGTTGACGGCCCGGTTGGCGCGGGCCGGGTCATCGCTGGCCAGCGTGTGCGCGCGGTTCGGGTCGATGGGCGGCCAGCTTGCGAGGCCTAGCACTTCGCCATTGCGCGCATTTAGCACGACGCCTGCGCCGCCTTCGATTTCATATTCGGTGGCTGCAGTGGAAAGCTCGGACTCCAGCATGTGCTGAACGCTGGAATCGATGGTCAGGCGAAGCGGCTCACCGCCATCTGCGAGCTCTGCATCCAGCGCATATTCGACACCCGCGAGCCCCTGCCCGTCCGTACCGGCATAGCCGAGCACATGGCCCGCGAGGGTCCTGCGCGGATAGACGCGGCGGCTTTCCTCGCGAAAGCCCAAGCCTTCCAGGTTGAGGTCGAACACGGCCTTATGCTGGCGGGGCGTGAGGCCCCGCTTTATCCAGACGAAAGCACGCTCATTATCGGAAAGGCGGCGCGTCAGCGTATCGACGTCCAGCTCCGGGAAGACGCTGACCAGACCTGCAGCAACGACTTCCGGCTCCCAGATGGCGCGGGGGTCTGCAAACAGGGAATAGACGTTCACAGAGGTCGCCAGCAGCACGCCATTGCGGTCCACGATGTCGGCGCGGCGTGCAGGTTCTTCGAACGCGGTCGAGACACCCTCCTGCCCGGACGGCCCGGCGAGCGCGACGAACCCGGCTTTCATCGTCACGGCCAGAAAGCCGACGCATAGCGCAAGCGACACAAGGCGCGCGCGAAGGGCGGAGCCCTCGACTTCACTGGAAGCGAGGCGATCAGTCATGACGCACCCCCTGCGACCCACCTTCAGCAACGCTTATGTCGCGGGCGTCATCAACGGCGTCAAAGATGTGCGGCAGGTCCTCTGCGCGAACGAACTGTTCGGCGCGCGGCGTGACCATGCCAAGCTCGTTGCGGGCATAATCTTCAACCCAGTCTTCACGCGACAGGGTGCTGAGCTCCCCCAGCAGGATCTGGCGCTCATCAATGGCGCGCTCGATCTCTGCTTCGATGCCAGCGATGCGCTCAGCGCTGTCTGCAGCGCCATATTTCGCCCGGTAAAGGCTGAAGATCAGGAGCGCGATGACACCAAGACCGACCATGAATGCGCGGCGGCTCATGAGGAGACCTCCACGCTATCAAGGCGCGGAAGATTGAGACCGGTATCGACCGGCTCGCCCCAGGCTGGCGCATCCGTGCGCACCGCAAGACGCAGCTTGGCAGACCGGGCGCGTGGATTGGCTTGCGTTTCTGCCTCGCCCGGCTCGATTGCCTTTCTCTTTACGAGATCAAAACTTGGCGCGCGGCCAGCCTCTGGCGCGGGCAGGTAGCGAGAGCCACCGCCCGTCTGGCCAGCCCTCTCCTTCAGGAACTGCTTGACCATCCTGTCCTCCAACGAGTGGAAAGTCACAATGGCTAGCCGGCCTCCTGGCCTCATCAGTGCCTCGCAGGCATCCAGAGCTCTTGCAAGCTCACCCAGTTCATCATTGACGAACATCCTGATCGCCTGGAATGACCTGGTTGCTGGATGCGTCCGCGCGCCCCGGCGCCCGCCCATTGCATCTTCTATGTGGCCGGCAAGATCGAGTGTTGTGGTGAACGGAGCCTTAAGACGGCGCGCGGAAATCGACTTTGCGATGCGGCGGGACTGCTTTTCTTCTCCGAGCCGGAAAATGATGTCGGCAAGCGCCTTTTCAGGCATCGTATTGACCACGTCCGCAGCTGACGGGCCATCGCCGCCCATACGCATATCGAGCGGCCCATCGCGCATGAAGGAGAAGCCGCGATCGGCCTCATCCAGCTGAAAGGACGACACGCCAAGGTCGAGCGTAATTCCGTCGACGGCGTCATAGCCTGCAGCAGGCAGTAGCGTCGCCATGTCACCGAAGCACCCCAGCAGAGGCGTGAGCCGCCCATCATAGTCGCTCGCCCCATTCGCGCGGTCGATCGCGGTCTCGTCCCGGTCGATCCCGACCACCTGGCAGTTAGCCGCCTTGAGGATGGCGCGAGTATAGCCGCCGCCGCCCAGCGTGCCATCGACGATGACGTCGCCGTCTTCAGGTGCGAGACCTTCTACGACTTCATCTAGAAGAACCGGCACATGCCCCATCAGACGTCCCCCGTCCCGGTGGCACCGATGCCTGGCAGATTGCCCGAAGCCATCGCTTTCTGGAATGGCTCATCAAGCGCGCTCTGATTGTCGAGCGCGGCCTGCGCCATCTTCGCATCGAAGGCGTGGAAGCGCGATGGTTCCCAGATGTGAAACCGGTCAAAGGCGCCCGCGAAGACAAGCTTCTTCTCGATGCCAGCCGCCTCGAGCAGGTGCGCGGGCAGCGTGATGCGACCGGTATCGTCCATCTTCAGGTCAGCGGACTTGGTGAAGATTGCATGCATGAAAGCGCGGCGGTGCGGATCCGTCGGGGCCATGCGCGCGAGCGTCTGGCGATAGACGGCCATCAACTCATCGCCGCCGCCTTCGAGGCAGCCCGACCCATCCATCGCGGGCCAGACAAAGAGGCGGGAACCGCCACCCAGAGCTGCGCGGAAGGATGCAGGGACGGAGACCCGTCCCTTTGCATCAAGCGCAGTTTCATAGGTGGAAATGAACACCAGCCACTTTCCCTTCAGCCCAGCCCCACATTCGGTGGGATAGTTGTGATCAGATTTGGGATAGCATGGGTCAGCTAGGGCACCAATGGGCAGGCATGGTGATTCGCTTATTTCACAAGCGACCAGAACAAGAACATAAGCCGAATATAACGGAACGGCCCGGCGCTCACGAGCAGTAAGACACCCCTCGGGGGCAATAAGTGACTGATTTACAAAGGGTTAATAATTTGCGCGAAACCCCATGCATTTTTTTAACGCCGCGTGTGTTTTTCGGTGGAAGGCCGGTGCTGCCCAACTTCGCGATTATGGCCTGAAGAATTTGACGACCTCTGGCCCGGTTCGGTGTTAGAGGCTGTCAGGCATGCAGATTCGAGCCGTCATATTTGCCATCGGCATCATGGTTGCCCTGCTGGGCGCTGCGATGATCCCGTCGGCCCTGCTTGATATTGCTGACAATTCCGACCAGTGGCCGATCTTCCTGGTCTCGTCTGCCGTCAGCATCCTGATCGGCGCGGGCCTCGCTGTCCTGTCGGGCGGTGCGCCCCCATCGACCGGCGCACGCGAAGCGTTCCTGCTGACCGTCGTGATCTGGATCGCCCTGCCCCTGATCGCGACCATCCCCTTCATCAGCTACGGGATGAGCTTTACCGACTCCATGTTCGAAGCCGTATCGGGCCTGACGACAACAGGCGCGACCGTCATGACCGGCCTCGACTCCACGCCGCGCGGTATCCTGCTCTGGCGCGCGATCCTGCAATGGATTGGCGGTATCGGCATCATCGTGACCGCGATCGTGATCCTGCCCATGCTGCGCGTTGGCGGCATGCAGCTCTTCCAGATCGAGAGCTCAGACATGTCTGGCAAATTCCTGCCGCGCATTACCGAGATCACGGCGCAGACTGGCATCGTCTACCTACTTATTTCTGCCATCTGCGCGATCGTCTATGCGGCCTGCGGCATGAGCGCCTTCGACGCCATCGCTCACGCGATGACAACGATGTCGGCGGGTGGCTACTCAACCCATGACGCGTCATTCGGCTATTTTAGCGACACACCTGCGGCCTATGCGGCGACCTTCTTCATGTTCGTCGCAGGCCTGCCCTTCAGCCTGCTCACCCTGCTGATCCTGCATGGACGCTGGCGCCCCTTCGCGTCTGACCCGCAGCCAAAGCTATATTTCTGGCTCGCGGTCGGGTTTTCGGTAGTTATCGTTGGCTGGCATGAAGCCGTCGTCGACCCGCCCGTCTTCGACCATATCTTTCACGGCTTCAGGCAGGCCCTGTTCAACATTATCTCGATCATGACCGGCACGGGGTACGCCTCGGCGCCCTATGACACCTGGGGCGGCCCTGTCAGCATCATCTTCCTGGCGGCGACGTTCCTTGGCGGCTGCGCAGGGTCAGCGGCCTGCGGCATCAAGATGTTCAGGCTGGAGATTAGCTTCAAGGCAGTCGCCGCCTATGCGGCCCAGATCGTCCGGCCCAACCGCATCGTGCGTGTTCGCTATGCAGGCCGCGTCGTCTCCTCTGACACGCTGCAGTCGGTCATGGTCTTTGTCTTCCTGTATCTCGCGACTTTCGTTGTCGCGTCGGTGCTCCTGTCGCTGACAGGGATGGACCCGCTCTCGGCAATTTCCGGTGCGGCGACCAGCGTCTCGAATGTCGGCCCCGGCCTAGGCCCTGAAATCGGCCCGTCCTCCACCTTCCAGAACATTCCAACCGCCGCCAAGTGGGTCTGTCTGACCACAATGCTGCTTGGCCGGCTTGAGTTTGTCGCCGTCTTTACACTGATGACGTCGCGTTTCTGGCGCGGCTAAAGGCTTACCGCTCCGCAAGGTGCCGCTCACCGGCTTGCACGCCTATCGGGTTTCCGGCACACACTGCTCACGATGAGCCGAATTATGCAGACATCCGAAACGAGCCTTGCCGACATGATGATTGGCATGGGCAAGCGTGCGCGCGCCGCGTCGATGCGCCTGTCGCACCTCACAGCAAAAGACCGCAGCCGCGGACTGCTTGCCATGGCGGATGCCCTCGAAACCTCGCAGGATGACATCCTGAAGTCCAACGCGCTTGATATGCAGCAAGCCAAACAGAAGCAGCTGTCAGACGCCATGCTGGACAGGCTACTGCTGACGCCAGAACGGATGCGATCCATGTCAGGCGCCGTTCGCATGATTGCCGGTCTTCCGGATCCTGTCGGCGAGACAATCGCGAACTGGACCGTCCCTTCAGGGCTCGACATTTCACGCGTACGCACACCTCTGGGCGTGATCGGCATCATCTATGAATCGCGCCCGAATGTGACGGCCGACGCCTCGGCGCTGTGCCTTCGCTCGGGCAATGCCGCGATCCTGCGGGCCGGCAGCGAAAGCCTCAACTCTGCGCTCGCCATCGCAACGGCGCTCAGGTCTGGCCTTGAAGGCGCGGGGCTTCCCGCTGACGCGCTTCAGCTTGTTGGCACGCGTGAACGCGAAGCGGTTGGACACATGCTGAGCGGGCTGGAAGGTAACCTCGATGTTGTCGTCCCACGTGGCGGCAAAGGCCTTGTCGAACGGGTCCAGAAGGATGCACGCATCCCGGTCATCGGTCACCTTGAGGGTCTCTGCCACATCTATATCGATGCGGACGCAGACCCTCAGAAAGCCATCGACATCGCCTTCAATGCGAAGATGCGGCGCACCGGCGTCTGCGGCGCAATGGAAACGCTGTTGATCAATGAAACCGTGGCTGCCCGCCTTCTGCCAGCTATCGCCGCGCCCTTGCGGGATGCGGGATGTGAGCTGCGCGGAGACGCGCAGGCCAAGGCGCTACTGCCTGACATGAAGACGGCCACGGAAGAAGACTGGCGCACCGAATATCTCGCGCCGATCCTGTCGATCAAAGTGGTGAAGAATCTCGATGGCGCGCTGGCCCACATTGCGCGCTATGGCACCGGCCACACCGAGGCGATCATCACGGAGAACAACTCCACCGCAGAGCGTTTCCTGCGCGAGGTAGACGCCTCCATCGTGCTTCACAACGCATCGACCCAGTTTGCCGATGGCGGGGAGTTCGGCATGGGCGCGGAGATCGGCATTGCGACTGGCCGCATTCATGCGCGCGGCCCGGTAGGCGCCGAGCAGTTGACGACATTCAAATATGTCGTGCGCGGCAAGGGCCAGACCCGGCCCTGAAGAGACAGAAGAAGCCCGCTGATTTTGCCATCCTCTTTCCTGTCACCTGTGCGCACGCTGCCGCCCGCAAAGACCACCCAGCGCATCGGTCTATTCGGTGGATCCTTCGACCCGCCGCATTCGGGCCACCTCCACGTCGCAAAGACAGCGATGAAACGGCTGGGTCTCGACTGGATCTACTGGCTGCCGGCGAGTGGTAACCCGCTGAAATCGAAACCTGCTGATTTCTATGACAGGCTGCACGCCGTGCGGGAGCTTGCAGGCGGCCATCCGAAAATGTTCGTCAGTGATTTCGAACATTGGGCGGGCCTTCGATACACCGCAGACGTCGTCCGGGCGTTCACGGCCCATAGCCGGAATGCGAGATTTGTCTGGCTCATGGGCGCCGACAGCCTGCGCAACTTTCACGACTGGAAGAACTGGGAATCGGTGGCCGCGACCCTGCCGCTCTGCATCGTGTCTCGCCCAGATGCAGGCCCGCGCGCGCTCAGTTCTCCGTTCGCGCGCCGCTTCGCAAAGTTCCGCCTGCCAGAGCGTGACGCCGCTTGCCTGCCATTCATGGAGCCACCAGCCTGGGTTTATCTGAAAGCCCCCTTCGATGCGACCTCCTCAACCCAACTGCGAGCGCACGCGCAAAAAGGCTAGAGCCGCTAGGCCTCGCATGTTATGAAGCGGGTTGTATTGAGAAAAAAGGATTAAGCCCTGCCCTCTTCCAGCCCGCAGCCATTGAAGGCCGCCAAAGCCAGTGCTGATGACATTCGCGCGCTCGCCGACTCCGTCATCAACAATCTTGAAGATGATAAGGCCGAAGATATCATTTCGATCAATCTTCAGGGGAAATCATCCCTGGCTGACGTGATGATCATTGCGTCTGGCCGCTCAGCACGCCACGTCGCCTCAATCGCAGACCATCTTTCCCAGACGATGAAAGAAGTCACAGGCCGCCCTGTAAAGGTCGAGGGCCTGCCCAATGCTGATTGGGTGCTTCTCGATATCGGTGACATCATCGTTCACCTCTTCCGCCCGGAAGTGCGCAGCTTCTATAACCTTGAGAAGATCTGGGCAGACGACAGCTCGCATGGACACGCCTGATCGGCGGTCCTGAGTTGTGCGCATCTCGATAATCGCTGTGGGCCGTATAAAAAAAGGCCCCGAACGCGACCTCTTCGACGACTATATAGACCGTTTCAGGAAAGCCGGGCGCCAGCTCGGCTTTCGTAGTGCTGACCTGGTCGAGGTCGACTCCTCTGGCGGCCTCGACGCAGAGGCTGACCGCATCCTCGCCAAGATCCCTGCAGGTGCACGCACAATCCGCCTTGATGAATTTGGCGAACAATACACCTCGACCGCATTTTCGAGCCTCCTCGCCAATGAACGCGACAAGGGCCTGCCCGATCTCTGCTTCCTGATTGGCGGGGCCGAGGGCTATGGCGCAGCGGTGCGTGAAGCTGTTCCGCACACAATGGCATTCGGTGTCCAGACCTGGCCGCATCGCTTCGTCCGGGTCATGCTTGCCGAGCAACTCTACCGGGCTGCAAGCCTGGAAGCAGGCCTTCCCTATCATAAAGCCTGAGCGGCCCGATTGACGCCGCAGCCTTCACCGGGCCAAGTGACGCCAAAGAAAACCGGGAAGGAAACAGGCATGGCTGACAAGGATCTGGCAGGACGCAAGGCAATCGTAACGGGCTCAGCAACCGGGCTTGGCCGTTCCATCGCGCTGCGCCTTGCTGAACGCGGCGCCGACGTCATCATCAATTGCACGCGAAGCATCGTCGATGGTGAGGCGACAGTGGCAGCCTGTAACGAAGTTGGCGCGCAATCCCAGCTGGTCGCCGCCGATGTGTCGACGGATGAAGGTGCTAGGAAGCTGGCAGATGCCGCTTCTGCCTGGGGCCGTCTTGATATCCTCGTCAACAATGCAGGCATAACCCGCCACGCCCGAGACCATTCTGACCTCGACGCGCTCAGCCGTGAGGATTTCCTCGACACCTATGCCGTGAATGTCGCCGGGCCGTTTCTGGTCATGCAGGCCTGCAAGCCGCTCATGGTGAAGGCCTTCGAACAGACCGGCCGTGCATCGACCGTGCTCAACATTTCCTCGATTGCAGGCGTGACGGGTATCGGCTCATCGGTTGCCTATGCCGCCACCAAGGGCGCACTCAATACGATGACCCTGTCGCTTGCCCGCGCGCTCGCCCCAGCCATCCGCGTAAACGCTGTCTGCCCCGGCTTTATCGGGACACGCTGGTTCAAGGATGAAATGGGCGCTGAGCAATATGAGCGCCTTGAGGCAAGCGTTGCCCGATCCACGCCGCTCAACGCAGCCAGCGGGCCAGACGATATCGCAGATTCTGCAGTGTTTTTCCTCACCGACGCTTCACGCCACGTCACCGGTGAAACACTGCTCGTCGATGCGGGGACTCACCTTGGTTACGCCCCTCTCGCTGCGAGATAAGCGACCTAATCAGCACCTTATGCAGGCGATTTTTGCGCCATGTGCCTGATTTTCGTGCTGCGGCGCAAAATTTTACGGTTACGATTACTTCATCATGGCTGACTTTTGAGCACCCCTCCAGTTTGTGCCTCGTGATGAGGATGCAAAGGAGGTAGTAACAATGCTCAAATCATTCACACGCCTTGCGGCGCTCGCAGCTGCAACAGTGGTCATGGCAACACCTGCTCTCGCGCAGGAAGAGGGCGAATGGAGCGGCAACGTTACGCTCACGTCGAACTATGTCTTCCGCGGCATTACGCAGACTGACGAAGCTCCGATGATCCAGGGCGGTTTCGACTGGGCAAGTGACAGCTTCTATGTCGGCACTTGGGCTTCCGGCGTCGACTTCGGCGACGGCACGTCCACCGAAATCGATCTCTATGCTGGCTGGACGCCAACTGTCGGCGCGTTCGACCTTGATCTCGGCGTCATCTATTACTGGTACCCGGACGCACCGGACAATCCAGAGCAGAACTTCTTCGAAGCCTATGCCGGTGCAAGCACCACGCTTGGCGATACGCTCGAAGTTGGCGCTTCGGTGGCCTACTCGCCAGAGTTCTATCTTGAGATCGGCGATGCCTTCTACTACGCAGGTAGCGTAGCGCTTCCGATCAACGAGTTGTTCTCGATTGACGCGACCGTCGGTTACTCCGACTTCGTGGACGCAGGCGGCGACTACACCGACTACTCGCTCGGTCTGACGACGTCATTCGAAGGCTTTGACCTTGATTTCCGCTTCATCGGTACGGACAGCGACGCCATCGACGAGTACTTCGTCGTGTCGATCGGCCGTTCGCTCTAAGCCGAACCAAGCTCCTCACCAGACCCGGTCCGAAAGAATTCGTCACCGGGTCTGGCAAGAGACCGCCGCTTCAATGGGAGCGGCGGTCTTTCTTTAATCAATCAATGGCCCAATATAGGGGCCAGAGGAGGATCGGCATGGCAGACCCGGCTACAGCACCAGTTGACGCGCTGATCCCAGCCATGACCCTGCTCGCCGCAGGCGGCGCCGCTGCGCTGGCCTCGAAGGCGCTAAAACTTTCCCCGATCGTTGGCTATCTTGCTGTCGGCATTCTCATGGGACCGCACGTCTTCGGACTCATGGAGGAAAGCTCGACGACGCACCTGCTGGCAGAGCTGGGCGTGGTTTTCCTGCTCTTCGACATCGGCCTTCACGTCTCCCTGCGTGAGCTGAAGGAGAGCCAACGCGACCTGATGGGGCTTGCGCCTGCGCACCTGGTCCTCACCAGCGTCCCCTTCACGATTGCGCTGACACTGTTCGGGCTCGACTGGCCCATAGCGCTCGCGCTCGGCATATCATTTGGCCTGTCGTCGACCGCCGTTGTCTCGCGCGTCATGGTGGAACGGGGGCTCGGCTCCTGCCCGCTCGGTCGTTCCACGACGCATGTGCTTATCTTTCAGGATATCGTCGCGATCTTCCTGCTCATCTTCGCCAACTCACTCGGCGCGGGCGGGGACGGGATGCAGCTCGCGCTTAATCTCGCCAAGGCCGCCGGCCTCGCCGTGCTCGCCTTCGTAGTTGCCTTCGCCGCTGGTCGCTACCTGATGGGTCCGATCTTCCGAGGGCTCGCCCAGACGCGCAATCAGGAAGCCTTTACCGCCGTCACCTTGCTGCTTGTCCTCGGCGCTGCTTCGGCGACCGCTTTCCTCGGCCTCTCCCTGACTCTTGGCGCCTTCCTGGCCGGTCTTGCGGTTTCAGGGACGGCTTTCCGGCATCAGGTACAGATGGAAACAGGTCCGTTTCGCGGCCTGCTTCTCTCCTTCTTCTTCATGTCGGTCGGCCTGTCGGTCGATCTCGGTGTGCTGCTCGCGCGATGGCCTATCGTACTCGGCGTCACCGTTGCGATCTTGCTCGTGAAGACGCTGACCGGCTTTGCCGCCGCGCGCCTCAACAAGTGGAGCAATCCGGGCAGCGTGCAGCTCTCCTTCCTTCTGGCGCAGGGCTCGGAATTCACGCTGGTCGTCCTGTCCATTCTCGTGATGACAACAGACGCCGTGCCACCGGCGCTTGATACGATTGCTGTTGCCTCGATCGCGCTCTCGCTTGCGGCGGCGCCATTCTGGGCGGCTGGCGGCATGCGCCTGTCGCGCAAGGTCGCCAACATGCTGAAGGGCCAGACCCGCCCGGTGAACGAGATCACGCCGATCGGCCCGGACCGCCCTGTCATCATTTTCGGCATGACCGAGGCTGGACGCCTTGCAGCCGACGCGCTGGCCGACCATGACATCCCCCATGTCTGTCTCGACGCAGAGCCGGAGCGGTTCGTGTCCGCAATTGCCGATGGTTACAAGGTCGCCTTCGGCAATGCCGCCAATCTGCGCCTCGTGGAAGCGGTGGCCGGACCGAACCCTCGCGCCGTCGTCATCGGGGCGCCGCGCTATGACGTCTCGCGAGACCTCACGCCAGCCTCGCAGCGCGAATTCCCGAATACAACGCGTTTCGTCTCAGTCGACAATGAAGCTGACCGGCGAAAATTCGCCAATCTCGGCATGCGCGCCTGGATCTCCATGGGAGAGCCGAAGGGTATCGAGATGGCAGCCGATATTCTCCGCCAGCTTGGCGTGGAGGAAGAAAAAGTCGCTGACTGGGTGTCCCGCGAGGCTGACCGTTTCGAGGTCGATGAACCAAGAGAGATTGGCGAACGCGTCGAGACAGAAGCCGCCTGATCTTCGAAATGACCTGAGCCACGTCTCAAACCTCGACACGAAAAAGCCGGGCGCGTGCTGCACCCGGCTTCTTTGATCTGTCCCAGAAGACCGCCTAGCCAGCGATCTTGCGGGCCACCTTTTCCTCGCCGCCCTTGCGGTCGCGCTTGCGCTGCGGCTGGAACGCCACTTTCGCATGCTCGGTGCAATACGGACCGCAGTCCGACTTGCGGCCGCAGAAAGCGAATTGCGGATCTGCCGGGTCACCGATCGGCCATTTGCACATGGAGTCGCGCAGGGTGAGGATCGTTGCAGCTTCGCCGTCTGCGACGGGCGCTGGCGCCAGTGCGGACAGGATTGCCTGCTGATCGGAGCGGCGAATCCGGCTCTCTTCCGGGGATGCCGTTGGCGCCTGCACCTCGACCGCTCCCGTGGCCTGGATCTGCGGCTTTGGACGCGCCAGGCGCGGCGGGCGTTTCACCGGGCGCGACGGCGTTGCGCGGCCGGACAGTCCGAGACGGTGCACTTTGCCGATCACGGCATTGCGGGTCACACCCCCGAGTTGCTTTGCGATCTGGCTGGCTGAGTGACCTTCTGCCCACAGTTTCTTCAGAACATCGACGCGATCTTCGGTCCATGACATTTGGATGGCCTCCTGGCGTTGTGCGACCCTAGATATAGTGACGGCCCATTTTTGCCGCCGTGCTGAACACCTATATATCGTATCTAAGGCGAAACGAAACACAACATGATGATCAGAGTTCTCCACAACCTTTCTATATGTAGTATGGCCTTGTGGATAGAATCGAAAAATCCTTGCGCCAGAAGTTTTTAGCTATCGTCATTGGCCAGCCGAGACCCTAAATAGCGCGCATGAGCGATCAGATTTCTGCAGATGCCCGCCCGCTTCCCGCCCCGCCGCGCAACTATGGCGCGATCAACTGGATCGGGCTCTGGACGCTTTACCAGCGTGAGGTGGGCCGCTTTCTGAAGGTCTGGATGCAGACCCTGTTCGCCCCCGTCATCACGACGCTTCTGTTCATGACCGTGTTCAAACTGGCCTTCGGAAACCGAGGTGAGCTGACGGGTGACTTTGCCGGTCTCGACTATAATGCCTTCCTCGCGCCCGGCCTGATCATCATGTCGATGCTGCAGAACGCTTTCCAGAATACCTCCTCCTCGCTGACCATCGCCAAAGTGCAAGGTAGCCAGGTCGACTTCCTGATGCCGCCGCTGTCCCCGCTGGAACTGACGCTTGGCTTCATCTTCGGCGCCGTCACGCGCGGCCTGATGGTCGGCGTAATCGGTGGTCTTGCCATTCACTTCTCAGGTCTTGCCGATCTCAATATCTCGATGATCTGGCCGATCATCTGGTTTAGCCTGATGGCGACGATCTTCCTTGCTGCCCTCGGCGCAATCGCCGGCATCTGGGCAGAAAAGTTCGATCACCTGGCCGCCATCACCAACTTCGTAATTGTGCCGCTGACCTTCCTGTCTGGCACATTCTACGACATCAAGGTGCTGGTCGAGCCGTTTCAAACCGCGGCTCATTTCGACCCGATCTTCTACCTGATCGACGGTTTCCGCGCAGGCTTCATCGGGGTCTCCAACTCCTCGCTGATGACTGGCGTTATCGCCTCGGCGGCCTTTACCTTCCTGGCGTGCCTCTGGGTCTGGTGGCTGTTCCGGACAGGTTACAAGCTGAAGTCCTGATGAAGCTGGCTTGACGGGACCTGCCCGCAGGCCGCACCTCACACCCCATGGCAGACCTTCCCATTCTCCGGCTCGCTGATGTCGAGCTGACTTTTGGTGGCACACCGATCTTTACGGGCGTGACCTTCACCCTTGCGCGCGGTGAACGTGCTGCGCTGGTCGGACGCAACGGGGCGGGAAAATCCACGCTGATGAAGCTGGTCACTGGCACCCATGCGCCGGACGCGGGCGATCTCTGGCGCCAGCCCGGCGTTGAAGTCGCAACCGTTGAGCAGGAGCCGGACCTTTCATCTTTCGACACCGTGCTCGATTACGCAGCTGAGAACCTTGAAGCAATCTGGATGGCTGAGGCCGAACTGGGCCTGTTCGGGATCGACCCTGAAGCCGACCCGAAGACGCTATCCGGCGGCCAGATTAGGCGCGCCGCCCTTGCCCGCGCCTTTGCGCGTGACCCGGATATCCTGCTCCTCGACGAGCCTACCAACCACCTCGACGTCCCCATGATCGAGACGCTGGAGACGCGCCTCAAATCTTTCTCCGGCGCCGTCCTCCTCGTCAGCCACGACCGCCGCTTTCTTGAAAATGTCACGACCACCACGCTCTGGCTTCGTCAAGGCAAAGTCTGGAAGTCGCCCAAGGGCTATGCCGAATTCGATGAGTGGGCCGCCGGGATAGAGGCTGAAGAGGAAAAGCAGCTTCAGCGAATGAAGACCCACCTCAAGGAAGAGCAGCACTGGCTGTCACGCGGCGTCACGGCGCGCCGCAAGCGCAATATGGGCCGTCTGTCGCGCCTGCACGAATTGCGCGCCCAGCACGCCAAGCAGAAATCACTGGTCAATGACGCAAAGTCGACCGCGGGCCTTAGCGCCGAAAGCGGCGACAGCCAGAGCCGTAAGGTGCTCGAGGCGTTCGGTATCTCGAAGAGCTTCGATGACACGGTGATCGCCAAGGACTTGTCGCTTCGTATCCTCAAAGGTGACCGGATCGGCATCGTTGGCCCCAACGGCGTCGGCAAGACGACGCTTCTCAAAATCCTGCTAGGAGAGCTCGCGCCAGACACAGGCTCTGTGAAGATCGGCCAGACGCTGAACGTCACCTATCTCGACCAGACGCGCGACACGCTGAAGCCCGACGAAACGCTGTGGGAAGCGCTAACGCCTGCAGGTGGCGACTCCATCATCGTTCAAGGCCAGCCCAAGCATGTCGCCGGCTATGCCAAGGACTTCCTGTTCTCACCTGAACAGCTGCGCCAGCCAGTGTCTGCCCTGTCTGGCGGTGAACGCAACCGGCTGACCATGGCGATTGCCCTCGCCCAGCCTGCCGACGTCCTCGTCCTCGACGAACCGACCAACGATCTCGACATGCAGACGCTCGACCTTCTTGAGGAGATGCTGAGCGACTATGACGGCACGCTGATCCTCGTCAGCCACGACCGCGCTTTCTTGGATGCCATCGTGACGAGCTGCCTTGTGCCTTTAGGCGGTGGCCGCTGGGTCGAAACCTCTGGTGGCTGGAGCGATGCGGCACGCCAAGTGCCCTCACTCAGCACGCGCACAGCTGCCAAACCAGCCGACAAGGCGCAGAAGAAGCAGGCCAGCACCCAAACTTCAGGCGGCTCGAAACGCGAAGCCAAGCTCTCCTTCAAGGACAAGCACCGCCTGAAGGAAGCCGAGGCCGCAATGCCGCGTCTCAGCGCCGAGATCGAGAAGCTGGAAAGCGAACTTTCGGACCCCGAACTGTTCAATAAGGATCCGGGCCGATTCCAGAAAGTCAGCGACCGCCTCGCAGCTGCGCGCAGCGAACTCGACGAGGCAGAAATGGTCTGGCTGGAAATCGAGGCCATGAAAGAAGAGCTTGAGAAGGCCTCTGGAGCCTAACCACCTCTTAATCCATGCCGGTTTATTCTGGTCGGTATGAAGATGTCATTTTCTGCCAAGCCCGCCCTTCTGGGCCGCCTTACAGCACTCGCCATAATGGCAACGGGCCTCACCGCCCCTGCCCTGGCCGACGACGCGGTTGAGACTGACAGCTACCGTGTCGGGCAGACCTATTCATCAGAACGCGCGCGCGGTCTTCAGGCCTGCGCCCAGTCCTGCGCCGAAGATCAGCGCTGTGTCGCCTGGTCGCTGACCCCGCCGACTTTCCGCGTCGGCCCCCGCTGCGAATTGAAGAGCAGCGCCGGGCAAAGCCAGTCGCGCCCCGGCTATACGTCCGGCCTTAGCGGCGTGAGCGCAGCACCGCAGATGAGCCGGACGCCTGTCCAGTCTGCCGCCACCACGCAGGCCCGGCCGCGGTCGCAAGCACTTTCGGGCGGCTATGCGCAAACCCGTCAGACGGCTGCAACGACAGCCTCCATGCCACCAGCCCCGGACGGCGCAGCCACCAGCCATATGCTGCCAACGCCGGTCGCGCCGTCTGTGCAAAGGGCGCCTGTTCGCCAGCAGGCACAGCCGACGACACGCACACAGCTCGCCAGCAACACCACGACGCGCGCTGCAACCACATCGGTCGCTTCTCAGGCCCGCTCCCAGCAGGTGAACCGTCAGCCAAGCGCATCGACGCCCACCATCTCTAGCCGCGTGACGACCCGCCCAGTCCAGTCGCCTGCCGCCACGGCCGTGGCTGCCCAGCGTCCGGCAACGTCAACGGCGCCAACCCGCACGGTAACCCGCCGGACCGTCTCCTCCTCGACGCCGGCCCCGACCCAAACGCAACGACAATCCGCTGCAACGGCCGCTGCTGCTTCCAATGTCTCGAGAGCGGCATCGACGAGAACGCAGCGCCCCACGGCGCCTGCGGCGAGCGCAGCGGTCGACACGCGCCCGCCCCTGCCGCGTCCGAGTCGACTGCCATCCCTGCCAAGCCCTCTACAGCGCAATGGCACGGCCTATTCCGTTCAGCGCATGGGCAATATGCCGGGTGACGCTGAAGCTGCCGCAGGCTATGTCGACGGCCTGCCAGCCAATAGCCGCGTAGAGCCAATCGCCCGCAACAATCGCGAGCGTGAGCGCTCCTCAGATGATGAGAATGGCAGCGACGAGGAGGCCAGCTGGCCGGAAGGCTATCCTGAGTATCCAGACCCACTCGGCGGCCCGATTGGCAGCACTGTCATGGATGAGGACTAGACGCGCCTAGTCTGGCGCCCGTGTCTTGAGCGCGAGCGCATGAAGCTCACCGCCCATTTTCCCTTTAAGGGCCGCATAGACCATCTGGTGCTGGCGCACGCGTGGAACGCCCTTGAATTGCGGTGAGACGATCTCGGCCTGCCAGTGGTCATTGTCACCGGCAAGATCCGTCAATGTGATGTCCGCCTCCGGGAAGGCGTCCTTCAGATAGGTCTCGAGGGTCTCGCGGTCCATTGCCATGACAGTCTCCTTTGCCGCTCGCACATGGCGGCCAATGGGCCTATGGTCAAGGCGACATACCATGGAGTTCTCAGCCTAGATGATCCGATCCGTCCTCGCCGCCGGCCTGCTGGTCGCCGCCTGCTCAAGCCCGCCTGCCACCGATCCCGCTGCTACAGAGACAGCAACCGCGACCGCCGCCTACACCGCGCAGTTCCATGACAGTGCCCGGGCGCTGTCTGCGCTGGAGACGCTCTCCTCTGATGAGTTCGAAGGCCGCAAGACCGGAGAGCCGGGCAATCTCAAGGCCCGCGCATGGATCATCGACCAGCTTGAAGCGCGCGGCGTGGACCCGCTGCTTGCCGATGGCTTTGAAGCCTCGTTTGAGACAGCCAGCTTCTCCGAAGACAAGGAAGGCGTCAGCGGCACCAACCTTCTCGCCGTCATCAATTATGCGCCGGACGCACCCGTCATCGTCATGTCGGCGCATTATGACCATGTCGGCACGGGTGAGGATGGCATCTATAATGGCGCGGACGACAATGCGTCTGGTGTCGCCGCGCTTCTGGAAGCGGTCAGCTGGTTCCAGCAGAACGCGCCAGAAACCACGCTCGTCTTCGCTTTCTTTGACGCTGAAGAAATGGGAATTGCGGGCTCCGCCGCCTTTGTTCACGACCTGCCCGAGGAGATTGAAGACCGCCTCGCCTTCAACCTCAATCTCGACATGGTCTCACGCGCTGACAAGGGTGAGATCTTTGCTGTCGGCACCTATCACTATCCTGAGCTGGTGCCGGTGATCGACGCGGTCGCGGCCGAAGCCCCGTTGACGCTCAGCAAGGGGCATGACAGCCCGGAATGGGGCAATCAGGACTGGTCGACCATGTCAGACCATGCCCCCTTCCTGCGCGCAGGGGTGCCGATCATCTATCTCGGCGTCGAAGACCATGCCGACTATCACAAGGTCACCGACACGTTCGACAAGGTCGACCCGAACACGTTTGCGAGGGCGGTCGATACAGTTCTAATGGTCGCGGAAGCCATAGATGAGCACGTCGCCAGCAACGCCGAATAGGCAAGCCCCTCGTAACCAATAAAAAGCCCCGGACGATCGCTCGCCCGGGGCTTTTCAGTTTCTAGAGGGCGACGCCCCTATTCCCAGCCGCAGCTGCGGCCTTCATTCTGCTCTTCGAGATAGCCGATCAGCGGATCGAAATACTCGATGATCGCAGAGCCATCCATTTCACGCGTGCCGGTGAAGGTCTCCAGAACGTCTGGCCAAGGCTCTGATGCGCCCATTTCCATCATCGCATTGAAGCGTGCGCCGACTTCCTCGTTTCCGTAGATCGAGCAGCGATGCAGCGGGCCATCCCAGCCAGCCTGCTCACAGGCAGCCTTATGGAACTGGAACTGCATGATGTAGGACAGGAAGTAACGCAGATACGGCGTATTGCCCGGAATGTGGTACTTCGCACCCGGATCGAACGCGTCTGCCGGACGCGGGCCCGGCGGGACGATGCCCTGATACTGCGTGCGCTTTGCCCACCAGGCATCATTATAGTCTGCAGGCTGCGTCGTGCCGTCCAGCACGTCCCAGCGCCAGCTATCGACCGTGATGGCGAATGGCAGGAAGGCGATCTTGTCGAGCGCGGTGTTCATCAGAAGCGAGATGTCGGCCTCTTCGCCCGGCACCTGATCCTCGGTGATAAGCCCGATATCGACCAGATAGGATGGGGTGATCGAGAGCGAGATGAAGTCACCAATCGCCTCGTGGAAGCCGTCATGGGCGCCGTCCTTGTAGAGGTAATCCACATCCTTGTAGGCGCGCTGGTAGTAGTTGTGCCCCAGCTCGTGGTGGACGGTGTAGAAGTCCTCGGCATTCACCTCGGTACACATCTTGATGCGCACATCTTCCTCGTCATCGAGGTCCCAGGCAGACGCGTGACACACCACTTCACGGTCTTCCGGGCGCACGATCATCGACCGCTCCCAGAAAGTCTGCGGCAGCGGATCAAGGCCGAGCGAGACGAAGAACGCCTCTGCGGTCTCGACCATCTTGATGGCGTCATAGTCAGCCGCGATCAGCTCATCGGTCAGGTTATAGCCCTGCCCCGGCAGGCCTTCCGGCTCAACCAGCGGATAGATGTTCGACCATTGCTGCGACCACATATTGCCAAGCAGGTCCGCACGGATCGGGCCCGTGGCAGGCTGGACATCGTCACCATACTCTTCGTTGAGTTCAGCCCGCACATAGCAGTGCAGCTCTTCATAGAGCGGTGACACCTGGCTCCAGAGACGGTCGACCTCGGTCGCCATTTCTTCCGGCGGCATGTCGTATTTCGACAGCCACATCGTTTTCAGATTGTCGTAGCCAAGCTCGGTCGCGCCTTCATTGGCGATCTCGACCATTCGGGCATAGTCATCCTTCATCGGCGGCGAGATGGTGCGCCAGCCTTCCCAGACAGCCTGCAGCTCTTCCGGGTCGCGGCTCGTCTCGATGATGGTCGACAGCTGGTCGAGGTTCAGATCCTCGCCCTTATAATTGAAGGTGCCAGTGCCATAGGTCGCCTCCAGGCCAGTCGTGATCTGCGACAACTCTTCGGCTGCGCCTTCGGTCGATGGGGCCGGAATGGTGACGCCCGACTGAAGCCGCTGCATCTTGCGCGCGAGGTCTGCTGGCAGGTCGACATCGTTGAACTGCTTGGACTCATTGGCGAGCGAAACAGCCATTGTGGTTGCGCGGGCACCCGCCTCGGCTGCGGCCGCATTCGTCTCATCCGTGATATTCGTCGCCTGCTCCCAGAAGATCGGGCTGATCTCCTTGGACATCTGGCCGAGCTCTGCATCAGCGCGCTCCAGGAAGGCGCGGGCTTCAGCAACTTCAGTGCTCTCTGCCTCGACCGGGTCACCCGCCATTGGCGGAACCGGCACTTCGGCAGGCGGCACCTCACCGGAATTGTTTGTACAGGACACAAGCAGCGCCGCGCTGAGCGCGAACACGCTGGTGGAAATCAGACTGGTTTTCATTGGGGAACCTCCATGATGGCAGCACCGAAGCGCCAGCCGCATGAAAGGTCAATGCCAGAGCGGCGGGAAGTTCAATCCACGTGCTGAGCGGCAGAAATAAGAAGGCTAGAAAAAATTTGGCGCGCCAGCATCCTTTAGAACGCTGGCGCGCGCGCGAGAAGAAGAGGCACAAGGCCACCATCGACGGTTTTCCTCTCGCACACGCATACGTTGCATAAACTATAGCGGATCAGAAAACAGTGAATTTTTATACATCTACGCGCAGCGCGTGCGCTGTGGGGGACTAGTCCTCGCCCTTCATATAGCGCGGCAGCCAGCCTTCATGGGCGTCGCGCAGGGTGGAGAGGGCAAGTTTGGTCGCCTTGCCGCTGCGGGCATCATGCACCAGACTGATCGTCGGTGTGCCCTTTTCCTGAACGTAGCCAAGATAGAGACATTTCACCTTGTCGCCCTCGGCTTCGATCAGGTCGAAGATCGGGTCTTCACTTCCCTTCGCGGCCACAACATAGCGCGCGCCGCCTTCACCAAACAGGAAGCGTAGCGGCGAAAGATCACCAAACCGCGCACTGATGTCGACCTCAATGCCCATGTCACTCGCTAGAGCGATTTCAGTAAGCGCGCATCCAATGCCGCCATCGCTGACGTCATGTACCGCATTGACGAGACCTTTGCTGATCAGCGTCCTCACAAGCGCTGCATTGTCGATTTCAGAAGCGAGATCGACACGCGGGGCAGGACCGAGCTCCTCACCTTTTAAGCCGAGCCACTGGCGCGCATAAAGCGAGGCATCCATGGCGCAATTCTCAAAATCACCGATCAGGATCAGAGCATCGCCCGGCTGCGCACCTTTCAGCGTCGCGACCTTGGACACATCCTCGATCAGGCCAACGCCGCCAACCACGGGCGTCGGCGGGATCGCCTTGCCATCGGTCTCGTTATAGAGGCTGACATTGCCGGACACGACGGGGAAGTCGAGATCACGGCAGGCTTCGGCCATGCCTTCGATGGCTTTCACGATATAGCCCATCGTGGCGGGCTTTTCCGGATTGCCGAAATTGAGGTTGTCGGTGATGGCGATCGGCGTTGCGCCGACGCTGGACAGGTTGCGATAAGCTTCTGCCACCACAGCCTTGCCGCCCTCAAACGGGTCAGCGGCGACATAGTGCGGGTTGCAGTCTGAACAGATCGCGAGCGCCTTGTTGGTGCCGTGGATGCGCACAATGGCGGCGTCGCCCATGCTCTGTGAGCTGTCCACCGTATCGCCCATCACATGGCGGTCATACTGCTCCCAGATCCACCGCTTGGAGGCCATGTCCGGCGAGGACATGAGCTTCAGCAGCACTTCGCCGTAATCCTCAGGCTCCGGATACTTCGAGATATCGAGCGGCGCGCGCGCCTTTGGCTCAACCCAAGGGCGGTCATAGTTCGGCGCATCTTCTGCCAGCGGCGCGACAGGGATATCGCAGACCACTTCGCCGAACTGCTTCAGCACCATGTGACCGGTATCAGTCGTCATGCCGATGACTTCAGCGTCGAGGTCGTATTTCTCGAAGACCGCCTTGGCGAGGTCTTCCTTGCCGGGCTTCAGCACCATGAGCATCCGCTCCTGGCTTTCCGACAGCATGATCTCGTAGGCGGTCATGCCGGTTTCGCGCTGAGGCACCTTGTCGAGGTCCATCTCGATACCGATGCCGCCCTTGTCAGCCATCTCGACAGACGAGGAGGTGAGACCCGCCGCGCCCATATCCTGAATGGCCTGAATGGCATCGGTCGCCATCAGCTCGAGGCATGCCTCGATGAGCAGCTTCTCCGTGAAGGGGTCACCCACCTGCACGGTCGGACGCTTTTCCTCGTCGCCTTCAGAGAACTCAGCCGATGCCATGGTCGCGCCATGGATGCCGTCGCGGCCCGTCTTGGAGCCGACATAGAAGATCTGGTTCCCGGGCGTTGCGCCGCGCGCATAGAAAATCTTGTCCTGGTCCGCGAGACCAACGGCCATCGCATTGACGAGGATGTTGCCATTATAGCCTTCGTCGAACTGCGTCTCGCCCGCCACGGTCGGCACGCCGACGCAATTGCCATAGCCACCGATGCCCGCGACAACGCCCGCCACAAGTGAGCGCGTCTTCGGGTGGCTCGGGTCGCCAAAGCGCAGCGCATTGACCAGCGCAATCGGGCGTGCGCCCATGGTGAACACGTCGCGCAGAATGCCGCCAACGCCCGTCGCCGCGCCTTGGTAAGGCTCAATGTAAGACGGGTGGTTGTGCGACTCCATCTTGAAGATCGCCGCCTGACCGTCGCCAATATCAATGACGCCCGCATTCTCGCCTGGCCCCTGGATGACCCGGTCATTCTTGGTCGGGAATTTCGACAGGTGACGGCGCGACGACTTGTAGGAGCAGTGCTCCGACCACATGACCGAATAGATACCAAGCTCGACAAGGTTCGGGTTGCGACCCAGCCTTGTGACCAGCCGGTCCCATTCCTCCGCATTGATGCCGTGGCCGGCAGCGTCGGTTTCGGACTGCTCGGCCTGCATGGCAGAAACGATCCGGTTGGCGAGGTCAGAAGTGTCGGTCAATTGAGGTGCTCGATTCTGATTGGGTCTGCTGAGATGCTCGATACTTGCCGCGCGGGCCGGGGACAATGCTCCAATGCGGAATTTGCGCGCTTCTATCCAGTTCAAGCTACCGCGATGAAGCCGTCGGACGGCCGCCGCTCACCGCAAATTCGACCAATCTCGAAACCGGAACGTGGGGTTTTGCGTTGGTGCACCGGTTCTTGGATACGTGAAAGAAAGGATACCTTCCATGAGACTGATCCTGTTAGCACTCCTGCCCGCCGCCCTTGCAGCTTGCGGTAATGAAGCCGGCTATAGCGGCGAAGACGGCACGATGCCGGCGCCTGGCCCTTCAATGGAAGAGGCCGCAGCTGAAGCCCAGTCAAATGCGGGCGTTTCCAGCGATATGCCAACGCCAATGGAAGGCAGCTGGGCCACATCGACTGATCGCGGCGACCCGGCCGTCAGCTTTTCATCCGAAGGTGAAACCCTGCTGACGCTGATCTGCCGCGCAGAACAGGTTGAAGGCGAAGGCAAGACGCTCGTCGTGCAGCGCGCGACCAGCGAAGGCGGCGACTCCATCGACTTCCTCACCTCTGCTGGCAATGTCAGCATCGATGCCGTCGCGCTCGAGATGGAAACGCCGATGATTGGCGGTTCGGTTGATCCTGCCACCAACGGTGTCGCAACGCTCGTCAACGCGAATGACGCTATACGCGTCCGCTCCGGCCAGGATGAGATCGTTGTCCCCGCGGGCGAAGAGATGAAGACCCTCGTCAACGACTGTCGCCCGGAACGTCCAGAAGCTGAAGAAGAGGCTGAAGGCGAAATGGATGAAGAGGCCGAAACCGAGGAATAAGGTTTCAGGTCTCTACATCATGAAGGCCGGTGCGAGAACCGCACCGGCCTTTCTTTTAGCTCCGGTGGCGACAAGCGCCTCAGGCGTCAGCCTTTTCCATTTGGGACTTCACGCGTTCGCTCCAGTCCTTGCCGGAGTCCCCGCCCCATAGGAGCCAGGCGATATACCCGGCCGACGGGTCGTCATCATTTCCGAAATTGTCAGCCTTTTTGTCGACCTCGTGGCGGGCAAAATAGCTGACCATCCGCTCAATCGTGTCGGGCGACAGTGATTGGCGATTCTTCAGGTCCCGGGCCCGCGCAACACCGACATCCGTGCCGCCGCGGTCAAACTCCTCGCGAAGTTTCAGCTCCTTTTCAGCTTCATCGGCAACCTTCTTGGGCGGCTCGAAGTCGATGTCCTCATATTTCTTCGGCGTGCTCATGATGCCTTCCGAACCTCGGAATGGCTTTTGAGGACTTCTGAATCGTCGCTCTCGATCAGATAGGCCGGTTCATCTTCGCTGGCGTCGCGAGTGATGTCCTCACCCTTGATCTTCACCGTGCGCTTCTGCGTGTAGACTGACTTGATCTTGCCGGACCCGGTGCCATTGCCCCAGTCCCATTCGACCTTGTCGCCTTCATTATATCCTTTTCCCTTCGACATATGCTGTTCCTTTGGTTGCTGTCTGCCAAGGATGAACCGGAGAACCGGCCCGCAGTTCCAGATGGCGGCGGCGAAAGCCTTGCTCTCGTCGCAGGCTGCAGGCACTGTCGCGACTGGCGGGCGGGCAGCAGATTGACGTTAGGTGGATTGAATGCGGCGACGCGATTTTGTGAACGGACTGGGTCTTGCCACGCTTGGCGCCTGTGCCACCCGTCCAGCAACAGAGACATTAGCGCCGCCTGCCCCGGCCAATCCATACGCGAGCTACGTCCCGGTTCAGTCCAGCCTGTCGCGCATCACCCGCACCGTGGTCGGCCATCGCCCTTACCGGCCCACAGGCTACCGGCTGGAGACTGAAAAGCTCGGCGAGAAGACGGTGATTCATAATTACGGCCATGGCGGCTGCGGCGTGACCATGTCATGGGGCACCGCCTCCGTCGCTGCCGATGAAGCGACCGCTACCGGCGCGCTTGATATCGCCGTCCTTGGCTGCGGCGTTCAGGGCCTCACCGCGGCCCTCATCCTGGCCCGGCGCGGCCATAACGTCACGATCTATGCAGAACAGCTGCCGCCGCACACCACGTCCAATGTTGCGGGCGTTCTCTGGATGCCGACAGGTTACTTTAATCGCTCGGCCGTCAGCCAGGAATGGCTGGCGATGAACCGAAAACTCATCCGCCTCGCCTATTATGGCTTCCTGCCTTACGTGAACCGGCCGGGATATGGCGTCTACTGGGCCGACCACCACCAGCTTGGCCGCCGCATCCCGTCACCGCGCTACGAGCTGCCGGGCGGCGACGATATCTATCCCGCCCTTCACACGTCGACCGAGAACACGCTGTTCGGTTATGCCTATGAAGAGCGCTTCAAGGCGATGATCATTGACCCTGATTATTATCTCGATGCCATCCTGCAGGACGCGCAGCTTGCTGGCGCGCGCACGGTGCGCGTACGCCTCGCCTCCATCAATGATGTGATGGCGCTACCGGAGCAGACCATCGTGAACTGTACCGGCCTTGGCGCAGCTGGCCTGTTCGGTGACGACACGCTGGTGCCGGTAAAAGGCCAGCTCAGCCATCTGCTGCCCCAACCGGATGTGACCTATTCCTACGTCGCCCCCACCTCGAGCGGCGTCCTCTACATGTTCCCGCGCAAGACCGGCATCGTGCTCGGCGGCACGCATGATGAGGGCGATGACACGCTGGAGCCGGACCCGGCCCAGATCACACGCATGGTCGAAGGCCATGCAGAGCTGGCAGCCCGGCTCAGCGCAAATGCCTGAACCGGGCTAACCGCTTTTCCTATTCTTCAGCGCTGGCAGAGGTCCACGCGTCAGACTGCGCCTCCACGATGGAGACGAGGTTGCCCATCGCGACATTCATGTCGATGAGGTGCAGGCCCCAGTCGCGAAGCACATTGTTGCCAACGACCACGTCACCCAGAATATCATCGGCGCGCGGATCGCTTGGATCACCGTCGACGGTCACCTCGAGATAAGTGTGCCCGTCGGTCTCGACGCATTCGGCAGACAACATGCCCGGCATAGCCGCATAAGGCGTCGTGATCGACTGCCCCTCTACGAAGGACGCATTCTCGATCCCGAAGAAGCCAGACTGCGATAGACGCGCATCCAGTTCACCATCGTCGCCTGACAGCTCAGCCGGGTTCACGCAGACCGCCCGCTGACCGTCCGGCCCCATATTCCCGAAGCGGCTATCTTCCGGCGGCGGGAAATCAGAGCGGAAGCTGACATAGCCAATGACACATCCTGTCTGATCGCCGCTCTCACACAGAGGAAATGTGCCGACATTGCCGGTATCGGCGTCAGCATACATCGTGTAGCCGATCGGCATCGCCGAGACGATCAGGTCTTCGCTATCCGATCCGATGACTTCCTCACGCAGAAGGCGCTCGACCATGCGCGCGCCCTGCGAGTGCCCGACAAGGACAACGCCGCGCCCGTCATTTTCGGTTTCGAGATATGTGTTCCACGCATCGACCACATCACCAAAGCCGAGCTCTGGGTCTGCAGTGAACTCAGCGCCGCCCATCATGCTCTGAAGGTGGGTCAGCGTGACCTGGCGGTAGACCGGCGCGAACAGGCGGCATGTCTCGCCAAATGCGCCAAACTGCGAGGCGGCAACGCGCTTCTCCTCCGGCCCGGCATAGAGGTCACTGTTCGGCGTCGAGTCGAAGGAAATCGTCGGATAGACATAGAAACAGTCGATGGGCGGGGCCTCTGCAGGCTCAAACGCCATCTCTTCAAGCGTACCATCGGCGTTGACGACCGTGTAGCTAAGGTCTTCGGAACAGGCGTCATCTTCCTTGCCCGGGTGACAGAGCCAGTTTGACATATCGCCATAGTCAGCCTGCTCGACCGTTTGCGCCGTATCCTCAACCGCATCGGCGTCGCTCTCGCTCGCCTCGGCGACGTCATCTGCGGCCTGTTCTGGCGAAGCGCTTTCCTCTGCACCGCCACATGCGGCCAGCGTCAGGCCCAACAGTGCGATGACACTCGTCTGGATTTTCATCAATCAGCTCTCCCTCTAGCTATCTTTTCCCTTGAGTAACCCCGCCCATCGATTTCGAATAGTTCAAATCGGGCAAATTCTTTTTCAACCTCTCTGCGCTAGCCCTCGACTGCCTGCTGATCCCGCAGGGCTAGAGCTCAGGACCGCGCTTGACCGAAATCAGGACGATCATTCCCGGCGACCTTCCAGGCGTCATGGACCTTGTTGCGAAGGTCGATTTTCCATGGCGCAGTCATGCCGGCTGGCATTGGGCGCTGTTCGAAAACCCGCAGCAGGGCGACATTCCGGCCGGCTTCGTCGCCGTGAAGGAAGGCCGCGTTGTCGCTATGGTGGGCCTGCAGGCACGCGATTTCGTCTTGAACAATGAGCCCGTTAGGACGGCGACGGGCCACACCTTTATTGCTGGGCCAGAAGGGCGTGGCAGCGGCGCACGGCTGGCCAAACGCGCGATCACCTATCCCGGCCTGGCATCGGTCTATTCACTAAACAACAATGCGACCTCCGCAGGCCTCTACAAGAAGCTAGGCATGAAAGCCTGGCTGGGCGATGGCGCCCGCAACCGGATTGAATGGCCAGTCAGGCCTGCCGCAATGGGCACGGGTCTCGCCTTCTCTCGCATGGCGCGCTCTAACCGTATATACGATGCACTTTCGGCGCGCGAATGGTTCGCTGTGAAGCAAAAGCCGCTCGCAGACCATTCGCGTGAGCTTCTGCAGGCAGGCGACTGGCTCGACCCATCTGCCACAGATCACGCGCGCGAAATCAATTCCTTCGACGCAGACTTGCGCGCCAGTCGCCCAGCCTTGCCAGTCCGTAGCGCGGCCTTCTACGATTATCTGCTATCCGATCCCGACGCGCCCGGCCGTAGTGTCCTGCTCGCAACCCGGGAGGGTCCGAAAATCGCAGGACTGATGCTCGTCATCCTCAGCAAACCGAACGCTTTTGAACCTGCCGGCCTGGACATTATTGATCTGGAGCTTGCCCCCGGCGTGCCGCATGCCGCCACGGTTGCGCAACTCATCCGATCAGCGCGCAAGATCGCGCGAGCCGCGGGTGCCGCACGGCTTCGTCTTCCCTTCTCGGATCGCTTCAGCGCGCCAGACCTCAAAGGCACCGGCCTGCGCCTCCATCGCCGCTTCTCCTACGACCCCGCCCACGCCTCATTCGCTGATCAGGAGGGCGCGTTTGCCCGGAACTGGGTGCCAACAGGGTATGAGGGCGACTTCCACTTTGCCCTGCGGGTGGCGCCTCAGCGCGCGCCCAGATAGGTCCAGCCGCGCAGCAGGACTTCAAGCGGGCCGCGCGAAAACCTGATGCGCCAGAGGCTGGCCACCGCGATCGAACCGAAGCCGACCACCAAAGCGATGGCGATAGACACGAAAGCCCCAACCTCGTCGTAGAGTCCCAGCCCGTAATTATTGAAGATGAGCGAGAAGAGCACGCTCTGCAGGATATAGGCCGTCAGAGATGCGGTCCCGCCGCGCGCGAGGAAGATCTTGATACGCCCTTCTGGCTTTTCCGCCCACTTCGCGATGAGCCCCAGATAGCCCGCCGTCGAGAATGGGCTGAACAAAGTGATCACAGTCATGCCTGCCAGCATGTCCACGCTCATCATTCCGCTACCTGATGACGCCATCAGCCATCCGCCCCAGACGCTACCAGCAACGCCAATGGGCAGGAAAAACCGCCTGAGCGTTTTCCAGATTGGCTTGCGCGGATCGGAAATCGCCTCATAGCGAACAGCCGCGAGGCCGAAGACAAAGAACGACATCGCGCCGATGCCCTGCATGAACAGGCCGCCCACAAGCACCATCGACCAATCGACGAAGCGCTGGACCGAGGCATCTGCAAAGCTACCCTCCCCGAACGCCTGACGCGCAGCATCTGCCGCTGCGGCGCTCGTCTCCATTTCCGCGGCCATCTGCTCGGGCGCAAAGGTCGCCCCCATCCAGAAGAAGCCTAGCCCCAGAAGAACGATCAGGAATTGCACCGCATATAGACCAATACCCCAGCGGATGAGCGTTTTCGCGCTCGACTTTCTGAACAGGAACAGAAAGCAGCCAAGGATCGCGTAGATCACCAGAATATCGCCCTGGAATGCCAATGCGACGTGGAGCAGGCCCAGTATCAGCAAGCCAAGTATCCGGCGCCAGTATCGGCCCGCAAAGCCGACGCTCCGGCGCTCTGCCGCCATCATCTGATAGGCGAAGCCAACACCGAACATGAAAGAGAAGAGTGTGTAGGATTTGAGCAGGAAAAGGGAATTCACCCCGAAATAGGCCCACTGGTCGGCCCCTTGCAGGTCCGTATAGCCCGTCATCATTGGATGAGAGAAAATGGCGACATTGACCAGCGCGATGCCGATCAACGCGAAAGCGCGCGCCAGATCAGGGAAGATTTCCCGTCCGGCCGCCCGAGTTTCTTCCAGATAAGTCATGCGTCACCCTCCCCCAAGGTCGAGGAGAGTATGCCTCAATACTTCGGAATTGCGAACCTAGATCGCCGACAGCAGGCTTTCGAACATGCCGCGGCCATCATCGCCGCCCTCATGCCCGCCGATTGCGCGCTCCGGGTGTGGCATCAGGCCAAGGACGCGGCCATTTTCCGACAGGACGCCGGCAATATCGCGCGCAGAGCCATTCGGATTGCCATTGTAGCGGAAGGCAACGCGTCCCTCGCCTTCCAGGCGGTCCAGAGTCTCTTCGTCGGCGACATAGTTACCGTCATGGTGCGCAATCGGGATCGTGATCTCGGCGCGGTCGCCATAGGCACTTGTGAAGGCCGAATTGCTGGTCTCGATGCGAAGCGGCTGCGGCCGGCACACGAAATCGAGGCCCGCATTACGCAACAGCGCGCCGGGCAGAAGCTGCGTTTCTGTCAGCACCTGGAACCCGTTGCAGACACCAAGGACATAGCCGCCCCGGTCTGCATGACGGCGCAGGCCTTCGATGACCGGAGAGTTCGCCGCCATCGCGCCGCAGCGAAGATAGTCGCCATAGGAAAACCCGCCAGGCACGACCACCAGGTCGAGGTCCTCAGGCAGCTCGCCATCCTTGTGCCACACCATCGCTGGCGGCGTACCCATGACCTCTGTCAGGGCCGTCTGGGCGTCGCGGTCACAATTCGATCCGGGAAAGACAATCACAGCGCTTTTCATGGCGCTCCCTTTAGCAGGATTGCGACCTCGTTGGGAACCAAAGATGTCGGTGGGATTTAATTAGCAGGTCTGGTCGGGAGGTCCGGCCCGGCTGTTATGGATTATCCGAAGAAGGAAATCGAAAATGAAGAAGATCGCACTCTCTCTCGCTGCCCTGATGACGCTGGGCACCCTCGCTGCCTGCAACACCGTTGAAGGCGTTGGCGAAGACGTCGAAGCAACTGGCGAAGCCGTTAGCGGCGCAGCTCAGGGCGCTGAAAGCGAAACCTGATCTTTGATGATCAGAGCGCGTCAGCAGCACGCCTGCTGACGCGCCTGTCTGGAAGCTCATGGCCGGCTCTGGCATAAGGGGCAGGTCATGAGCTTTCGCGTATCTGCCTTCTATAAATTTGTCCCCTTCGCTGACCCCGAAGCGATTCGCGCCGATATCGCAGCGCGCTTCGAGACGCTTGGTATTCGCGGCACGGTCCTGGTTGCGGCTGAAGGCCTGAACGGTACGATCGCTGCCGAGGGCGACGCGCTCGATGAGGCCATGTCATTTCTTTGCGCGCTTCCCGGTTGCGACACTCTCGAACACAAGGAAAGCCACGCCGAGACGATGCCCTTCTGGCGCCTGAAAGTGCGCCTCAAGCAGGAAATCGTCACCATGGGCGTGCCGGGCACGGACCCGAATAACCTCGTCGGCACTTATGTGGACCCGGAAGACTGGAACGCGCTCATCACCGACCCTGACACGGTGCTGATCGATACGCGCAATGATTATGAGTACGGCATCGGCACGTTCGAAGGCGCGATCGACCCGAACACCGCGACCTTCCGCGAATTCCCTGACTGGTTCCGCGACTTCCGCGCAAAGCTGGAAGCCGAAGGCCGCAAGCCGAAAGTCGCCATGTTCTGCACCGGCGGCATCCGCTGTGAAAAGGCGACCAGCTTCGTGAAGTCCGAAGGCCTTGATGAGGTATTCCACCTCAAGGGCGGCATCCTGAAATATCTCGAAACTGTCCCGCAGGCCGAAAGTAAATGGCAGGGTGAGTGTTTCGTATTCGACCAGCGCGTCTCGGTCGGTCACGGTCTCGAAATCGGCGATTATGAACTCTGCCACGGTTGCAAGCGCCCGGTCAGTGAGGCTGAGCGCCGCGATCCCCGCTATGAGGAAGGCATCTGCTGCCCGACCTGCCACGACACCGTCACCGATGAGCAACGCGCCCGTTTCGCCGAGCGCCAAAAGCAGGTCGAACTCGCGAAGAAGCGCGGCGAAACGCATATCGGGCGCAAGAAAGCAAAACCGGCCAACACCGACGCGTCATGACGCTTCCGGTCCTCTATTCTTTCCGCCGCTGCCCCTATGCCATGCGCGCCCGGCTCGCCATTCAGTCCGCCAGGCTTGAATGCCGCCTGCGCGAAGTAGTCCTGCGTGACAAGCCGCAGGAGATGCTGGACGCCTCCCCGAAAGGGACCGTGCCGGTGCTCGTGATGCAGGACGGCACCGTCATCGACGAAAGCCTCGATGTCATGTTGCATGCGCTTGGGCAGAACGACCCCGAAGGCTGGCTGTCCCCTGATGAAGGTAGCCGGGCCGAGATGATGGACCTGATCGCCGCTTGCGACGGCCCGTTCAAGCATCACCTCGACCGCTACAAATACGCCAATCGCTATGAAGACGAAGGCGCTGTGTCTGAAGACCACCGCAAGGCTGGTTCAGCCTTTCTGGAGACGCTGGACGCGCGCCTATCGTCGCGCACGCAGCTTTTCGGTCAGCGCGTCTCGCTCGCTGACATGGCCGTGATGCCGTTCATCCGGCAGTTCGCAAATACAGACCAGGCCTGGTTCGACGCATCGCCCTACCCGGCCCTGAAAGCCTGGCTCGCCGCGCACCTTGCCAGTTCGCGCTTCAAATCCATCATGCCAAAATTCGACCAGTGGAAGCCCGGCGACGAAGAACCCGTCTTTCCATCTGCTCCTTAAACCAAACAGCCCGGTTTTCCGCCTTCCCAGCGAAAGCTGGGACCCATGGCGGTTGAGCACGAACGTCCCAGCCGCCATAGACCCCACCTTTCGGTGGGGACACGGAAAATACTTCCAGATTTCTGTTAACCCGCCAGCGACTTGCGCACAGCGTCCAGAGCGGCTTCGGCCTTGTCGCCATCGGGGCCACCAGCCTGCGCCATGTCTGCGCGCCCGCCGCCGCCCTTGCCGCCGACCTCGGCTGCAGCAACGCGTACGAGGTCAACCGCAGAGACCTTGTCGGTCAGGTCATCTGTCACACCGACCGCGACCGCCGCCTTGCCTTCATTGACGCCAATAAAGACAGCAATGCCTGAGCCGAGCTTGCCCTTGGCTTCGTCGACAAGACCGCGAAGATCCTTGCCGCCAACACCATCAGCGACACGGGCGATCAGCTTGAAGCCTCCGATCTCTTCCGGACCAGATGGCGCGGCGCCGCCGCCCCCACCCATGGCGAGCTTGCGCTTGGTTTCAGCCAGCTCGCGCTCCAGATTGCGGCGCTCTTCCATCAGGCTGCCAACCTTCCGGCTGACATCTTTCAGCGGCACCCTCAGCGTATCGGAAAGGTCGAGCGCCACCTGCGCACGGCCCTTCAGGAAGGCGAGCGCTTCAGCGCCCGTGGCCGCCTCGATCCGGCGAACACCGGCAGAAACACCGCCCTCTGACGTGATGACGAAGGCAGCAATATCGCCCGTGCGCGCGACATGGGTGCCGCCGCAAAGCTCAACCGAATAAGGCCGCTTTTCATCGGTGAGTGGCTGCCCCATCGAAAGAACACGGACTTCGTCGCCATACTTCTCGCCGAAAAGGGCGAGCGCTCCGGCCTCGATCGCCTTGTCTGGCGCCATGGTCTGGATGCGGGCCTCGTCATTCTGGCGAATGACGGCGTTGACCTCATCCTCGATCGCCTCGATCTCCGCAGCGCTGAGCGCCCCGCCATGTGAGAAGTCAAAGCGCAGGCGGTCTTCCTCAACGAGGGAGCCTTTCTGCGTGACATGCGCCCCGAGTACATTGCGAAGCGCGGCATGGAGAAGGTGCGTAGCAGAGTGATTGGCGCGAATGCGCTGGCGGCGCGCCGCATTGGCAACGAGTTCAGCCTTGTCACCAAGTTTGACGCTGCCGCCGGTCAGTTCACCGACATGAACATGCAGATCACCTGCGCGCTTCTGGACATCGCGCACGATGAACCGGGCGCCAGAAGCGAAGTGAATTTCACCATGATCACCAGCCTGGCCGCCGCTTTCGGCGTAGAAAGGCGTGCGATCGAAGACGAGTTCGCAGTCGCCCGGGGCGACTTCATCGCGCATCTCGCCATCAGCGACGATGGCTTTCAAGACGCCCTCGTCGCTTGTCCCGGCATAGCCGAGGAAGCTGGTCGCGCCGATCTTGTCGCGCACGCGGAACCAGACCGCTTGAGACGCGGTGTCGCCAGACCCCGACCAGGCCTCACGGGCGGCTTTCTTCTGTTCAGCCATAGCCGTGTCGAAGCCTGCCTGATCGACGCTCATGCCGCGGCCGCGCAGGATGTCGGCGGTCAGGTCAATCGGGAAGCCATAGGTGTCGTAGAGGCGGAATGCGGTCTCGCCGGAAAGCTCTGCGCCTTCGCCAAGTCCGTCAGTGGCCTCATCCAGCAGCGCAAGGCCGCGGCCCAGAGTGCGCTGGAAACGGGCCTCTTCCTGCTCGAGCGCTGCTTCGATAGCAGGCTGCGCGCGCCCAAGCTCTGGATAAGCCTCGCCCATTTCAGAAGTCAGCGCGCCGACAAGCTTGTGCATCATCGGTTCGCGCGCGCCAAGGATATGGCCGTGGCGCATGGCGCGGCGCATGATACGGCGAAGCACATACCCCCGTCCTTCATTCGACGGGGTCACGCCATCGGCGATCAGGAAGGCGGAGGTGCGAAGGTGGTCGGCGATGACACGGAAGGAAGCGAGCTGGTCGCCCGTCGCCTTTGCCTTGTAGACCTCTTCTTCGGCCGCAATCAGCGCCTGGAAGAGATCAATCTCGTAATTGTTATGAACGCCCTGCAGGACGGCGGCCATGCGCTCAAGGCCCATGCCGGTATCGATGGAAGGCTTTGGCAGGTCCTTGCGGGTGCCATTGGCTTCCTGCTCATACTGCATGAAGACCAGATTCCAGATCTCGATGAACCGGTCGCCATCTTCATCCGGTGAACCTGGAGGGCCGCCCGGGATCTTGTCGCCATGGTCGAAGAAGATCTCAGAGCATGGACCGCAAGGCCCCGTGTCGCCCATCGACCAGAAATTGTCCGAGGTCGAAATCGGTATGATCCGGTCGTCAGAAAGCCCTGCGACCTTCTTCCAGATCTGCGCGGCTTCCTTGTCTTCTGAATAGACAGTTACGAGCAGGCGGTCCTTCGAGAGACCGAATTCCTTTGTCACCAGCTCCCAAGCAAACGCGATCGCATCGTCCTTGAAATAATCGCCAAACGAGAAGTTGCCGAGCATCTCGAAGAAGGTGTGGTGGCGGGCCGTATAGCCGACATTGTCGAGGTCATTGTGCTTGCCGCCAGCGCGCACGCACTTCTGAGAGGTCGCGGCGCGCGGTGCAAACGGGGTCTCGGCGCCGGTAAAGATGTTCTTGAACGGCACCATGCCGGCATTCACGAACAGGAGGGTCGGATCATTGTCCGGCACCAGCGGCGCGGACGGCTTGCGGGTGTGCCCCTGCCGCTCGAAATAGGAGAGGAATGTTTCTCGAAGCTCGTTGACGCTCGTCATCTTCTCGTCTGGCCCGTCCTTGCAGCTTGCCCAAATTCAAGCGCCCGGCCGAATGTCAGCCGGGCGCTTCCTGTTTTTGATATAAAGGCTTGAGCGAGGCCCGCCAAGAAGCAGCCACGCCGCAGGCTCAGTTCACTGCAGCGCGCCGGTCCGGGTACCGCCTCAGCCAGCCTTCGCCTCATCGTCGTCATCCTTGCTCGCTTCGAGCTCTGCCTCTTCTTCAGCAGACAGCATCACATCAGAGAGAAGGCCCGACTGGCGGCGGATTTCATGCTCGATCTCATCGGCAATATCCGGATTGTCCTTGAGAAACTGGCGGGTCTTCTCGCGGCCCTGACCAATGCGTTCTTCCTTGTAGGAATACCAGGAGCCCGCCTTCTCGACGACTTCGCATTTGACGCCAAGGTCAATGAGTTCACCCGTCTTGGAGATGCCTTCGCCATAGAGAATGTCGAACTCCACCTGCCGGAAGGGCGGGGCCACCTTGTTCTTCACCACCTTGACGCGGGTCTGGTTGCCGATGGTTTCCTCACGGTCCTTGATCGCACCGATGCGGCGGATGTCGAGGCGGACAGAAGCGTAGAATTTCAGGGCGTTACCGCCGCTGGTCGTCTCCGGGCTACCGAACATCACACCGATCTTCATGCGGATCTGGTTGATGAAGATGACCATACATTTCGACTTGGAGATCGAGGCGGTCAGCTTGCGTAGTGCCTGGCTCATCAGGCGTGCCTGAAGGCCCGGCAGCGAATCGCCCATCTCGCCTTCGATTTCAGCGCGCGGGGTCAGCGCGGCCACAGAGTCGATGACCAGAAGGTCAACCGCGCCAGAGCGCACCAGCGTATCTGCAATCTCGAGCGCCTGCTCACCGGTATCCGGCTGGGAGACGAGCAGGTCATCAAGATCAACGCCGAGCTTGGCGGCATAGGTCGGGTCCAGCGCGTGCTCTGCGTCCACGAAGGCGCAGACGCCGCCATCCTTCTGGGCTTCTGCGATCGCATGCAGCGAGAGCGTCGTCTTACCAGAGCTTTCAGGGCCATAGATTTCAATGATGCGGCCCTTTGGCAGGCCGCCAATACCGAGAGCGATATCGAGGCCGAGCGAACCGGTCGACACCGCTTCGATGTCGAGCGACTTCTGATCGCCGAGCCGCATGACCGAGCCCTTGCCGAAAGAGCGCTCAATATTGGAGAGAGCTGTCTCGAGTGCCTTTTGCTTGTCCACGCCGGATTCCTTGTCCACGAGTTGCAGATTGCCGCGTTTGGCCATGTTCAGTCTCCTCATATATGGCCCGGCTTTGCAAGGCCGGCGTTCCTGTCAGAGCGCAGTCTGTACCACACTTGTTCACGAGAACAAAACAAAAACTTCGAAGCTCATCCAGACGCTTGCCGAAGGCGGTGCATCCCGCCTAGTGTCTGGACCTGATCAAGCAGAGCGGCATTGCCACGCATATGATATCGATTCGACATCCTCGTCGCGGGCTTCTCCTCAGCCTCGCAGCGCTCCCCGCGCTTGGACTGCCCATGACAGCGAGTGCGCAGCAGGATGAGGGCGCGCCGCCGACGACACTGCCCTTCGAGCCAACCGTGCCATCTGCCCCGCCCGGCTATGAGCCACAGCCAGCAAGACCGGACAGTCGCCCTTCTAATACACGGCAGACCACGCCGCAGCCAAGCGTTCAGGCAGAGCCTGCCCCGCCGCCCGGCGACCCGCTCTGCTATGAGATCGGCCCCTATATCCGCGAAGGCGCGAGCGCCTCACGCTTTGCCGCGCTTAGCCCGTCGACCGCTTCAGGCTCTGCCATTGGCAGCTTTCCCGCGGGCGACGCCCTCAGTGAGCTGGGCGCAAGCGACTGCGCCGTCGTCATACCAGGCGCAGCGCCTTTCAGCGTCGCCTCGCCCTATAATCAGGTGACCTGCACGCTGCAGATCGACCAGTCGGATGAGGCGAGCCTCGACTCCATGCGCCAGCGCCGCGACGAGTTGAAGGACCGGATCGCCGCCTGCCCCGCCGTCGCCGAATGGCAGGCAGAGCTGGTCGACACGCCGGGCGAGCGTAATGGCGCGCTCATCTCTGACCAGGTGTTCAGCCACCCGAATGTGAACGTCGAAATGGTCGTGCGCGCGCAGCAGCGAAACAAGCTCGGCCAGTGGCCTGACGATTATATCCGCACGCTGTCGCTTATCCTGCGCACCCCCAATCCAGATGCTCCGCCGCCGCCAGAAGAGCCGACGCCGGAAGACGCAGGCGCGCAGTAAGCGGGGGACGCGTCAAAAGCTGACAAGGCGCCCTTTCCAAGCCCCCGCCTTCGTCCCATTATATCGCCCATGCTGACACGAAACGGACAATCAGGCGGCGAAGCCAGGCTTCATTATCTCGATGGTGATATCGAAGTCGTTGAGCCGGGAGATTACGTGACCTGCGCGGTAACTGGCCGGAAAATCCCGATTGCGGCCCTGCGCTACTGGAGCGTCGATCATCAGGAAGCCTACGTCGATGCGGCAGCTGCGGCCTCGCGGATGGTTGAAGGCAAAGGCACTGCATGAAGCGGGCGGCCTGTCTTGGATTGATCGCCTCGGCTGGGCTTTTCGCCCTGCCCGCACTAGCTGAAACGTCACCTCTCTCCTGCTCTGGCGCGGCCAAGCAGGGCGGCCTTCTTGTCTGTACCGGCCCGTCCGACACGTCTGTCCGCGTCGCTGGCGAGGATGGCAGCGGCGCCCGCGAAGTTCGCACAAATGCAGACGGCGTTGTGACGGTGGGCCTGACCCGCACCGAAGCGAGCCCGCTGATCCTGACGCCAGCAGGCGGCGCGCCGATCTCGGTCGATATCGCGCCGCGCAGCGATGATTTCCGTCTTCTTCGCGGGCTGGATTGCGACAAGGTCGATGCCCGCACGCCGGAGCAGCTCGCCGAAGTCGAGGAAAGCTGGCTGAAGAAGAGAGACGCCTTCGAAACCTTCAATGATGGCCCCGGCGCCAGTCTCGGCTTCAAGCGGCCTGCAGAAGGACGCGCCTCCTCGCCCTTCGGGCCAGAGCGCAAATATACCGGCACCGGCGCGGACGGTGAAACCTGCGAGAAGGTATCCGTCCATCAGGGCTATGACATTGCAACGCCGATTGGCACGCCCATCATCGCGCCGGCACCGGGCACGGTAATCCTCGGCGACCCGGACCTCTACTACGAAGGCGGCGCGGTCTTCCTCGATCATGGACAAGGCCTCGTCTCTGTCTTCATGCACATGTCGAAAGTCGACGTGAGCGCTGGCGACGAAGTCGAAGCTGGCGAGCAGATCGGGCTTTCCGGCAATACCGGCCGCACCACCGGCCCCCACCTCCACTGGGCAGTAAAATGGAGAAATCAGGCAACCCTAAACCGGGATGAGGATTTCTACATTGACCCGGCGCTTCTTCTGGCGCTGGAGCCGCAGTAGGAGAATCCACATGGCACAGTCGAAAAATGCCGTCGTGACAGGCGGTGCCTCCGGTATGGGACTGGAGATGGCGCGGCATATTGTTGAGCGCGGCGGCAAGGTCCTTATCGCAGACATGGACAGGGATGCCCTCGCGCTCGCTGCCAGTGACCTTGGCGAGGCGGCCTTCACATTTGAAACCGATGTCTCGCGCGAATCCAATGTCGAAGCGATGGCCGACGAGGCATTCGAGAAACTGGGACGCGTTGATCTCGTCTTTGCGAATGCCGGTCTGCAGTTCGATGCCCCGCTTCTGGAGGCAACGCCGCAGGAGTTCGACTTTCAGTACGGCACCAATGTCAAAGGCAGCTGGATGACCGCGAAGGCCTTCGCCAATCGCTGGATCGAGCGCGGCGAACAAGGCCGCATCTGCTTTACCGGATCAGAGCACAGCCTCGGTTTCCAGCACGATGGCGCGGGGCTCTATACCGGCACCAAGCACGCCATTCTTGGTCTCGCCGACGTCATGCGCCGCGAGATGCCCGAAGCCGTCGGTATCAGCGTTTTCTGCCCGGGCCTCGTGAATACAGGCTTCTATGCCAGCCGCGAAAAGGCCGGACTGGAGGAAGACAATGAAGCGCTTCGGACAGGTGAGAAGCTGATGGCCAGAGGCATGCCTGCCCACAAGGCCGCTGGCGCCGCGGTTGAAGGGGCCATGATGGGCGAGTGGCTGATCATGACCCACGCGGTCGCCCGCGAAGGCGCGAAGGAGCGCTGGGACGAAATCGAGGATGCCTTCCATCGACAGGCACCGCCCGGCTCTGACGACGCAAACTACAAGGTCACGGAGCTGAAGGCACAGATCGAGTCCGAAGACCCACCGCCGCAATAAGCGCGAAAATTTTGTCCGCGAGTCGGAACACGAGGCGGCTGGGCTAGTTGCTTGGGTCACAGATCCAGAAAGGAAAACCCATGTCCACTGACACGTTCGCAATGACCAAAGTCGTCGGCACGTCCAAAACCAGCATTGAGGAAGCGATCAATGGCGCGCTGAAAAGCGCGAGCAAGACGATCCGCAACATGGACTGGTTCCACGTGACCGAGACCCGCGGCTATATCGAGAACGGCCAGGTCGCTTACTATCAGGTCTGTATCGAGATCGGCTTCAAATACGAAGACTAGGTCTCCCGACCGAATTTGATTGCCTCCCTCAGGGCGCAGGTTCATCCTGCGAGCAACCTTGAGGGAGGTTTTTCATGAAAAGAATACTGGCGACAGCCATTCTGCTTGCGCTTTCAGGCCATGCACATGCCCATGACGGGCCGCAACATTCCGAACATCACGCGGCCACCCCGCCGCCCGGCTCCAACGAAAAGCTACGCTCACCCATCGCATCTGCTGACGGGCTGGAAGTGCTGATTTCCGATGTCGTGATCCCGCCTAACGCCACCGTTCCCCGCCATTATCATCCCGGCGAGGAGTTTCTGTACGTGATTTCCGGTTCAGCCGTGCACGTTCAGGACGGCCAAGACGATATCGAGCTGGTGGCTGGCGATTCCTACGTCATCCCGCCGCGAGCCGCCCATTCGCCGCGCGGCGGCCCGGACGGCGCGCGCGCCATCGTCTTCCGCGTCCACCGCGACGGGATGCCAGAGCGTATCCTTCTGGAAGACGGCGAGACGCCGCCTCCGGAAGAAAACTAAGGCCTGTCAGGGCTTCAGCAACGTCGAGCCGATCGTCTTGCCGCTCTCGATGGCGCGGTGTGCCTCGGCAGCATCTTCGAGCGCGAAGGTCTGGCCGATCTGCGCCTTGAGCGTGCCAGCGCGCATGGCACCGAACAGGGCGGCTGCGCCGCGCTTGAGGCCCGCTTCGTCGGCAACGAAGTGGAAGAGGCCGGGCCGGGTCATCACAAGCGACCCGCGGCGGTTCAGCTCGCCCGGGGCCAGCGGCTCGACCGCGCCTGAGGCATTGCCATAGGTGACGAACCAGCCCCGGCTTTTCAGGCTGTCCAGCGACGCCTTGGCAGAGTCCTTGCCGACGCTGTCATAGGCGACATCGACGCCCTTGCCGTCGGTGAGCGCACGCACGCGGCTCGCCACATCGTCGCTCGACATGATGACCTCTGCAGCGCCTGACTTCTTCGCAAGCTCGGCCTTTTCATCGCTTGACGTTACCGCGATCACGCGCACGCCCATCGAGGTCGCCCAAGGCACCAGCAGCGATCCAACCCCGCCGACAGGGGCCCAGACGAGCGCCGTCTCACCGGGCTGTGGGCGGTAGACTTCAAAGAGCAGCATCCAGGCGGTCAGGCCTTTCAGAACTACAGCTGCGCCCTCGTCCTCGCTGATGCCGTCCGGCAGTTTCAGCATGCGCGAGGCAGGGCCGGTAAAATGCGTCGCATAGGTGCCCTGGCCGAGGTAGGTGACGCGGTCGCCGACCTTCAGCGTCTCGACGCCTTCACCGACTGTCTCCACGACGCCAGCACCTTCCTGTCCGGGTGTGAAAGGCAGCTTGGCCGGATAGAGGCCGGTGCGGAAATAGGTGTCGATGAAGTTGAGACCCGCCGCCGACTGGCGCACCAGAACCTCGCCGGGCCCTGGCTCTCGCGGCTCCATTTGTGTCTTTTTCAACACGTCCGGACCGCCAAGTTCGCTCATCTGAATGCAATATGCGCCGCTCATGAAGAAATCCTCCCGGAATCGTGGTCTTGTTCTCTTGATGAGGGACATAGCGATGATCTGCGGCGTTGACGAGGCCGGACGCGGACCATGGGCCGGGCCGGTGACGGCTGGCGCAGTCATTCTGGACCCGAGACAGCCCATTGAGGGGCTGACAGATTCCAAGAAAATGACAGAGGCCGCGCGCGAGGCGCTTTACCCCGAGATCAAGGTCAAGGCAGTCGCGTTCGGCATTGGCTGGGCAAGCCCGGCAGAGGTCGACCAGCTCAACATCCGCGAAGCGACCTTCCTCGCCATGACGCGGGCGATCGCCATTATGGGGCTCGTCCCTCGCGAGCTCATCATTGATGGCAATTGTATGCCGAAAGAGCTGCCCTGCCCGGCCCGCGCCATCGTGAAGGGTGACCTCACCGAACCTGCAATCTCAGCCGCTTCGATCCTTGCCAAGGTCGCCCGCGACCGGGCGATGGCCGAGCTTTGCCACCGGTATCCGGGCTATGGCTTCAGCAAGCATAAAGGCTATGGCACGGCCGCCCACGCCGAAGCGCTTGAGGCACTCGGCCCCTGCGGCTGCCATCGCAAGAGCTTCGCGCCCGTCGCTCGCGCGCTGAAAGCGGCCTGAACAGCCCTCCCCCGACGCCACGTTACCCCTCGTGAACGGCCTGATTTGCGCCTAGTATGGGCCCAAACAGAAAAGTTCATCGGAGGAACGTCACACTATGGGCGATAGCATCTATAATCTCGGCGATATGCTCGACGCCGTTGGCGCAGAGCTTGGTGAGGAACACCCTGCCCTCATTCACGGCGAGCGGGTCATAAGCTGGCCGGAAATGACGAAGCGCTCGAACAATCTTGCGCGGGAGCTGCGCGCGATGGGCGTCGAAAGCGGCGACAAGGCCGGCTTCTATCTCCGCAATCAGCCTGAATACATGGAAGCGCTGGTCGCCTGCTTCAAAGGCCGCTTCACCCATGTGAACGTCAATTATCGCTATCTCGACGATGAGCTGACCTATATTTTCGACAATTCGGACTCCGCCGTCGTCTTTTTCGACCGCGAGTTCCGCGAGCATGTCGAGCGCGTGCGTGACCGCCTGCCGAAGGTGAAGGTCTGGGTCGAGATTGGCGGCGATGGCTCCGACACGCCGGACTTCGCGGTCGATTATGAAACGCTTGCTGCCAAGGGCGATGGCAAGCCGCTCGATATCGAGCGCTCCGACGATGATCTTATCTTCCTCTATACCGGAGGTACGACCGGCATGCCGAAGGGCGTGATGTGGAGCCACAAGATCTGGCGCGAGAGCTCTCGCGAGTCGATGATCAAGATCTATGGCTCGGCGCCCGAGACGATGGCCGAGCACATTGCCTGGACGCATGAGGCCGGCAAACATTCGCGCCAGCTACCTGCCTGCCCTCTCATGCACGGCACCGGCCTGTTCACCGCGATGGGCTCCATCATCGCCGGTGGGTGTATCGTGACGCTTGAGAACACCAAGACGTTCGACCCGGAAGAGCTCTGGTCCACGGTCGACCGGCGGGGCGTCACAGCGATGGCGATTGTGGGTGATGCCTTTGCGAAGCCGATGCTCCGCGTCCTCAACGAGAACCCTGGAAAATATAACCTTTCTTCGGTCGCGACCATCACGAGCTCTGGTGTGATGTGGTCGATGGAGGTCAAGCGTGGCCTGATCGAGCACATGCCGCAAGTTGCCCTGATGGACAGCTTCGGCGCGTCTGAAGCTGTCGGTTTCGGCATGTCGGTGACCACGATCGAAGGCACGCAGAAGACTGCCCGCTTCGAGCTTGGCGACAATTGCAAGGTCTTCACCGAAGACCGGCGCGAGGTGAAACCCGGCTCTGGCGAGCCCGGCTTTATCGCCCGCGGCGGCGCCGTTCCGCTCGGCTATTACAAGGACCCTGAGAAGACCAAGAAGACCTATTGGGAGGTCGATGGCGTTCGCTATGCCGTGCCAGGTGACTGGTGCACGGTCGAGGAGGACGGCACGATCACGCTTCTTGGACGCGGCTCCAACTGTATCAATTCGGCGGGTGAGAAGATCTACCCCGAAGAGGTCGAAGAAGCCCTGAAGAATCATGACGCTGTGCGCGATGCGCTGGTCGTCGGCCTTGCCGATGAGAAGTGGGGCCAAGCGGTGACGGCGGTCGTCGAGCTCAATGACGGCGCCTCTGTCGATGAAGACACGCTGCGCGCCTTCGTCCAGACACAGCTCGCCCGCTACAAGGCGCCAAAGCGTATCCTGTTCAAGGACAGCCTTGGCCGCGCGCCAAATGGCAAAGCGGACTACAAGTCGATCAAGTCGTTCGCGATGGACAGCCTCGGCGTGTCTGCCTGAGGTTTCGCACGAATGAATTATCCGACCGGGTGAGGCGTTTTCATCCGGTCGGATAGTCGGCTGTTTTCATGGTGCACTGACGGTGTACTGGCGGTGTTTTTGCCGGTGCAGCGATCTACCCATCCGAGCCGCGCGGTGAGACCGGTCGCGGACGATTCGCCCGCTTCCCGAGCTTCGGCCCGTCTATGCCTGCAACCGCAGCGCCACCTTCAGACCGCATGTCTTCTTGTGGCAGAGTAGCGACCTCGATTGCGGCAGTCAGGCGAGTTGGCAGGGGAGCGCCCAACCCTCGTCTTGAAATCGCCGTTTCTCTGTGGTGATAGCTTCGATGAGTGGAGTTTGAGGGGACGATCATGAAGCGCGTGCTGATCTGGGGCTTATTTTTCGCTTTGGCAGGTCTGGCAGCCGCTGCCGGCTGGTTTGTGACGCAGCCAAAGACGACCATGCATCATCCCGATTTCGGCAATGACTGCGTCGACCTCGTCGACGAGGCGACAGAGAACGCCGTCGACTGCGTCCGCGTCTTTTTCGGCACCAATCGAACGGTCGTGACCGATGGCGCAGCGCCGGGCAAGGATGACGAAGTTGATACGAAGGACGTCGTCGCAGAGGATAGCGAAACCTTGGCCCTTGGCCGGGCTGATATCTGGCTACCGAAGCTGATCGAGGAAGGCGGTTCACGCGAGCGCGGCGAGACGCCTTTCCTGAAAGGCGAAGCCCCTGAAGAGCCAAGCGAGCTTGCCAAATTCGCGCTCATTACCCGCATCACGGCGGCCGGGCAGGAACGCTTTCTGACCCAGCTCGATGACGCGCTGATCGACCGCGATTCCTACTCGCTTCTCCTCTTCGTGCATGGCTTCAACACGCCGTTTGAGGATGCGCTGATCCGGTCGGCCCAGCTCTCGACCGACCTGTCGCGCCGCGATGTCTTTGATGTCGGTGTGCCGGTGCTGTTCAGCTGGCCATCTGCGGGCAATGTCTCGCTTGACGATTATCAGGGCGACCGTGACCGCTCTCTGGCGTCGGCGGCCTATCTTGAGCAATTCCTCGAGCTGCTGACCGCCAATGCCGATGTCGACCGGATCAATATTGTCGCCCATTCGATGGGCAACCGGGTGCTGACGCAGGCGCTGGAGGATTTCGCCGCCGATTATCTCGAAACGCATGGCGAGAGCGGTATCGAATTCCGGATCATCCTGGTCGCCGCCGATGTGGACCGCGAGATCTTCGACGCGACGGCCGGCATCATCGACAATATGCGCGCCAACATCACGATCTACACCTCTGACGCGGACAAGGCGCTGCAGGTCTCAAACATCGTGAACCAGAAGATGCGCCTTGGCGATACCGACACCAACCGGCCCTATATTCGCGAGAATGAGTTCTATCAGACGGTCGATGCGACGGGCGTTGCGACCGAGCTGTTCGGCCTTGGCCACAACTATTATTCCGACAATCCCTTCATCCTTGGCGACATGCTGTGCGCCATGGCGGAAGCCAACCCCGAAGCGCGCGCGCTGGAGCGGCTTCGCTATGCAGGCACGCCGGATGGGCTCGAATATTTCCGGGTACGCCCGGATATCGAGCCCGGTTATGAGGAATGCTCGCTCTACCGCGATGCCTTCCCGCTGACGGATGTGTCACAGGCGCCGGAGATGGATGAGCCGGCGCCAATGGCGCCGCCGCCGCCGCCATCGCCTGTCTCGCCTCCACCACCGCCACCTCCGCCGCCGCCACCTCCGCCGGGGTCGATGGATACAGATAGCATGCCTGAGCCAAGCGCCCGCAGCGTTGAACCGGGCGCGCCCGAAGACGAGACCATCACCTATCTGGTCGAGGACCGCGCGAGCTTTCGTCCCGCCGATTTCTCAGGTGAGCTGATGCTGGCCTTGGCCCGCGGTGAACCGGTCGAGGTGCGCGTTGACACCTATACCGACACGCTGCTGGCAGAGGATGACAGCCGCGCGATGACAGAACTCTGGGCCGCTGAGGTGCGTGAGCTTCTTGTCCTGCTCGATGTCGACCCGTCGATCATCACCGTGACAGCACATGGCGAAGATGACCTTGCCGTTGAGACTGAAGACGGCGTTGACGAGCTTCAGAACCGGCGTGTCGTGGTGACCGTGGTGTATGAATAGGGGCGGGTCTGACAACCGACGGCCCAGCGACATTCAAGGTTGACCACCTCCCGACCAGCGTTACCAACAAGGCTGGTAGAGGGGACATGATATGAAGAAGCTGAAGCTGTTTCTGGTCGCTTTGGTGATCTCGGCGCTGCCGACACCGATGCTCGCGCAGGCACCGAGCGCTTCGGTCTGTCACCCTGCCCTCGACAGGACGCTTGATATCCACACGCTGCGTCTTCACGTGCTTGGATCGATGAGCGCGGAGAAGCTGGCCCCTCAGCTCGATCCGGGTAATGGCAGCGTCACGGCAGAAACAGTGAGGACCGCCTACGCACTCTATGTCGTCAACAATCTCGGCGTTGAGCGGCTTCTGGAAGTTGCGGGCGCGCCAAATGTTCACGGCGTGGTCCGGGTTCTGGCCAATTGCGTCGCGGCTGAAGGCGGCACCCCGGCGATGGATTGTGGCCTGCCCCCGAACTCCAACCTGTTCCGCAGGTCGCAGACCTTTTCGCAAGAGCGAAACTGGGCACGGGCCGCGATGAAAACATCCTTCGACCCGGCCTACGGCCCTGAGACTGTCGAGTTTCTGGCGGCAAACCTGGGCAGTTGCGTACTGGAGCCAGGCCGCCTCAAATCCGATGCTGAGGTGGCAGCCGACGCCTATGCGGCGACGCAGGCCCCACGACCAGTTGAAGAGTGCTGGCAGGTTGCCGGGACGATCCAGTCCTTCATCGACAATCCGGGCTATTCATACTCATCGTCGGGCATGTCCTATGAACGCAGCGCCAGCGCGAGCGAGCGCGACTGGCTGTCGAAATGGAAAACCAGGGTCGCGAACGGCAATCCGCAATGCGTTGCCGATTACCCGAAGCGCATACTCACCCTCTCCCGGCAGATTCAACGCCAGCGCCAGTCAGCCGCCGCCGCAGAAGAGAAACGCTATCGCCTCAGCCGGGCCAATCAGGGCCCTTCAGCGGAAGAAATCTTCCAGCGCTGGGATACAATGAACTCAGCCTACAGACGCTGCATCGAGCTTTATGGCGATTGCCGGTGGGTGGAGGAGTAGAGAACGCAGTTTCGCCCCCTCCGCCCTGCCGTCCTTCGACAGGCTCAGGATGAGGGGCGGAGGGGGAGCTGAACATGCGTGACGGCGCGAAGACGAAACTAGCCCGTTCGATGCGCAAAGCCCCGACCTCAGCGGAAGCGAAACTATGGACCAGGTTGCGCAGGCGCCAGATCGCCGACTGCCGGTTCAGGCGCCAGCATCCGGTTGGGCCGTTTGTCGCTGACTTCGCCTGTGTTGAACGCAAAGTGATTGTAGAGGTCGATGGCGCGACGCATTCGACGGAGGCCGAATGGGCATATGACCGGAAACGGACAGAACTACTGGAAGCAGAAGGCTGGAAGATCGTGCGGGCGAGCAATGTCGAGGTCTATGGGAATTTGGATGGTGTGCTGGAGGCGATCAGGCTTGCCTTGATTGAGAGGTAGTCGCCCCCTCCGCCTGCCGGCACCTCCCCCGTCCACGGGGGAGGATGACTTATCGCGACGTCTCGTATCTTCTTCCTCCCCCGCCTGCGGGGGAGGTGCCCGGCAGGGCGGAGGGGGCCTGACGCCATTGGATGACGTAGTGGTGGGTCTGTGGCATAGACGCCTACATGGCTGACGATGTGATGACGGGGATGGTCCCGCCGCTTTTTGCTGATGTGCCGAAAAGCGTGTCCTTCAAGAAATTGCGCAAGCGGATTGTGCGTAGCGCGCTGCAGGCGGTTGACCAGTATGGCATGGTCGACCGCGCCCGCACGGGGGAGCCGCCGAAATGGCTGGTCTGCCTGTCAGGCGGCAAGGACAGCTATGGCCTGCTGGCCGCACTGATCGATTTGAAATGGCAAGGCGCGCTTCCGGTGGAGCTGATTGCCTGTAATCTTGATCAGGGTCAGCCCGGTTTCCCAAAACACGTCCTGCCAGAATGGCTGGACAAGGTCGGCGTCAAATACCGGATCGAGACCGAAGACACCTATTCCATCGTGACCGAAAAAGTGCCGGAGAACCGGACTTTCTGTTCGATGTGTTCGCGCCTTCGCCGGGGCATTCTCTACCGCATTGCGCGCGAGGAAGGCTGCGAGGCGATCGTGCTCGGCCATCACCGCGACGATGCGCTTGAGACCTTCATGATGAACCTCATCCATGGGGGCCGGATGGCAGCGATGCCGCCAAAGCTGCTCAATGATGCGGGCGATCTTTTCGTGCTGCGCCCGCTGATCACTTGCGCTGAGGACGACCTTGCGAAGTTTGCCGAGGCGATGGAATTTCCGATCATCCCTTGCAACCTCTGTGGGTCGCAGGACGGACTGCAGCGTCAGGCGATGAAGGCGATGCTGGATGAGTGGGAGCGCAAGAAGCCGGGCGTGCGGCAGGTCATGGCGCATGCGCTGGCGACCGTGCGGCCGAGCCACCTACACGACCCGCGCGTCTTTGACTTTGCGGGCCTCGCTTTGGGCGGCACCGGCGAAGACGACCCGAACGTGCCTTTCTAAGTCATCATCATTCCGACCTTAATTGGCCGCGGACCATTCAGCGCTCATTTCGTACGGAATGAATATCTCTAGTTCCAAAGGCCCCGATGGCTGGGTGATCACACGCGACTCCAGCCCCGATACCGTGACCTTGCCTGCGCCCATCTGACTCTGAAGCTGTTCGACCGAGGCGATGATGTCGGCGAGCAGCGCGTCTCGCCGCGTTCCCATATTACGAGCCCCAATAAATTGCTCGCTTCCCAGATAAGCTTCGGCGCGGCCCTCTGGCCTAACACTGTCTAGAAAATCATTGGCGCGCGCCATGACATCGTCAAAAGTCTCGTCCGCCGCGACATCGACACTGAGCGTCAGCGTAAAGCTGGCCCTATTGCCGTAAAGGGAGAAGACATCGGTGAACTTCACCGACTCGATTGGTGCCGAGGTTTCGCCGATGTCGCCGCCGCTCAATTCGAACCCGCTCGTGGCGGCAGCCTTGGCAATCAGGCGGTCGTATGAGGTTTTTAGCTCCTGTTCGCGTTCTTCGGCATCACGGGAGCCACTTTGGAAGTTTACTTCAACAAGCACAAAATCAGCCGGTATCACGCTGTAGATCGCTGGAGCTGACCGCAAGTCATCAACATCAATCTGCGACGCGGTAACTGTAACGGTCTGCTGGCGGATATCTTGCGCGCGAGCTTCCGGAATAGTGAGGGCCAGGCCAGCCAGCGCCGAGAGGATGACAAGTTTCATGCTGCACCTTCTATCTGAAGGTGCAGACTGGCCCTGTATCAGTCTGCAAGCAAGAGCGATCTGAGGCGTCATCCGACCTCCGGCTGGTCGAGTTCACTATACAGGCGGAGATATCCTCAAATCCGGCACCGAAGACGCGCTAGATGCGGGAAGCGCGTCTTCGACTTTGCGGGGCTCGCGCTGGGCGGCACCGGCGAAGACGACCCGAACGTGCCGTTCTGAACTCCACAGGTTGCGGAACCTGACAGCGCCACTCGCATTGCGTTCACAACGCAACATATGGGGCAAGTGGTTTGGACTCTTTCATTTCGACCTGGCATGAGGCCGCCGTCACGACGGCTGGCCTCTTCTGGATGGCGCTGTGGGCGTTCGGGCTCGGCTATCTGATTTCATCGATGATCCAGGTCTTCGTAACGCGCGAGCGGATGAAACAGACCATGGGCGGCGAAGGCGCAAAGCCCATCGCGCTCGGCACGTTTTTCGGCTTTATTTCAAGCTCCTGCTCGTTTGCGGCGCTGGCGACGACACGCTCTCTCTTTGCCAAGGGGGCCGGATTTGTCGCGTCGCTGGCTTTTCTCCTCGCCTCGACCAATCTCGTCATCGAGCTTGGGATCATCATTGCCGTCTTCCTCGGCTGGCAGTTCGTGGTCGGCGAATATGTCGGCGGCATCCTGCTGATCCTCTTTACCTGGATGATCGTGCGACTGACCGGCGGGTTTGGCCTGATCGACAAGGCGCGCGAGAAGGCGCGTGAGGCGGAAGGATCAGACGAAGAGAGCGACGTGCCTAATTGGAAGCGGCTGATCAAGAGCCGCGAGGGCTGGCGCAAGGTTTCGCACCGCTATGTCATGGAATGGGGCATGGTGTGGAAGGATGTGACGGTCGGGTTTACCGTGGCTGGCATCATCGCCGCCTTTGTGCCGCGTGCTTTCTTTGAAACGCTTTTCATTGGGTCGGGCACCGACGACCCAGCCTTCTGGCAGGTGCTGGCGCAGACGATTGTGGGGCCGCTGGCGGCCTTTTTCACCTTCATTGGCTCCATGGGGAATATCCCGCTCGCGGCCGTGCTGTTCTCCAATGGCGTCGCCTTTGCGGGCATCATGGCCTTTATCTTTTCAGACCTTGTGGTCCTGCCGGTGCTGCGCATACAGGCAAAGTTCTATGGCTGGCCTATGGCGCTCTATATCGCGAGCGTATTCCTCGCCGCGCTGGTCGGCACCGCGCTGGTGCTGCACTATGCGCTGAGTGCATTCGGCCTGTTGCCGGACCCATCGGGCGTGCAGGCGGTGACGGACCGGGAGTTCTTCAAGGTCGACTACACGCTGTTCCTGAACCTCGCCTTCCTGGCGCTATCCGGGGTTTTCCTCTGGTGGAAAGGCGTGACCGCGGGCTTTGGCAACCCGGTCGGTGAAGGCGTGACGGAGAAGATCCTCTTCGTACTCGCCGTGATTGCCTATCTCTGGCTCGCAGGCGGGCTGGTCATCGCGCCGATGCTGGCAGGTTAGTCGCCCGCCCAGCCGAACACGTCTTCCAGCCCGACCCCGAAGACCCGGGAGATCCGGAAGGCGCTTTCGAGCGAGGGGGAGTAGCGCCCCTGCTCTATCGCAATGATGGTCTGGCGGGTGACGCCGATCGCTTCGCCGAGGGCGGCCTGTGACATCGCCCCGTGGGCTTCGCGCAGCTCCTTCACCCGGTTTGTGATGGGGGGACGTTTGGCCATCGGCTCAGACCCCGGCGCGGTAATAGACGATGCGGGCGGCGTATTCTGCGATCTGCGAGATCATCAGCACCCCGAAGGCAGCGTGGAAAAGCTGGTTGCCGTCATAGGTGAAGAGATAGATGCCGAGCGCGCTGATCAGGCCAACGCCGAGCACGACGCCCGCGATATTGCCGGCCCGTGCCGCGACGAGCTTGTCACGCTCATCCATCGTATCGTCAGCCTCTGAGGGTTTGCTGAAGGCGATCAGGATGTGGCCGATGATCGACAGAACGACGATCACCACGATGTAGATGATGACCAGCGGCAGGACGGGCGGCGCGAGCTGCTCCATCCCTTCGGACATGGCGGCGACCGTCCTGAAGTAGAAGGCCATGCCGGCGATCATGATGAGCCCCATGACCCAGGCGGATTTTTCGTGAAAAGACATGGTTGAAGTCCTTGGTGGCTGGGTTGGCTCAAACGGCCATCTGGTAGAAGCGGATCTTGGCGCCTGCCTCGAGCAGGGTCGCCGCAAGCTGAATGGCGACAATGGCGTAAAGCGCGTCCCATTTGCTCAAATCGAAGACGAAGATCAGCAGGATGAGGCCGGTCAGCGCGAAACCGTAGAGGTGCATGGTCGGCAGGGCCGCCTTCATGTTGATGATGCGGTCACGCTCATCGCTTGGCGCTTCGGCGTCTTTCGGGTCACGCGCAGCGATGACGATGGCGCCGATGGTCATGAGGATGAACCAGGCGATGTAGGCGATGATGACCGGCCCAGCAGTATCGGCCGGTGAGCCTGCCCCCATCTGGCGGACATACCAGTAGCCGAGCGCGGCAAGCGTCAGTGCCGTGGCGACGACAATAATCCAGTTGAACTTTTCCCTGAAAGACATGACAGCCTTCCTTCCGTGTCAAAAATATCTGACACGACAGGTAGTCAAATATTTTTGACCTGTCAATTTTTTTTTACAAGCATGGGATAATGTCCGCTTCATCCTTCGACAGGCTCAGGATGAGGTGGCGGTTGGCTGTGATGTCTTTTGGTCGGGGCGGTCGCCTAGTCGGCGGCTACCCGCCAGACCACATTGCCCACATCGTCGGTGACGAGAAGTGCGCCGTCATTGGCGAGGGCGACGTCTACGGGGCGGCCGCGGGCCTTGTTGCCGTTGAGAAAGCCGGTGAGCACGTCGACTGGCATGCCGGATGGCTCTGCGCCATCGAAAGGAACGAAGACGACCTTGTAGCCAACGGCGGGCTTGCGGTTCCAGGAGCCGTGCTGGCCAACAAAGAGGCCCTCGGAGAAGGTTTCACCGAGGTTCGCGCCGTCAGCGAATTCAATACCGAGCGAAGCGGTGTGGCTGCCGAGGGCATAGTCTGGCGGGATCGCGGCCGCGACCATGGCAGGGTTGGCGGGCTTTACGCGGGTGTCGACCGTCTGGCCGTAATAGCTCCATGGCCAGCCATAGAAGGCGCCATCCTGGACCGAGGTCACATAGTCAGGCACGAGATTGTTGCCGAGCTCATCGCGTTCATTGACGGCAGTCCAGAGGCTGCCATCGCTGGCCCAGGCGAGGCCGTTGGGGTTGCGAAGCCCCGTGGCGAAGAGGCGCTTCTCGCCGGTCGCGATATCGACTTCCCAGATGGCTGCGCGGCCCTCTTCGGCCTCCATGCCATTTTCCGCGATGTTCGAGTTTGAGCCAACCGTAGCGTAGAGTTTCGTGCCATCCTCCGAGGCGAGGATATTCTTGGTCCAGTGATGGTTGATCGGCCCGGCAGGCAGGCTGGTCAGCGTTTCACCCGGCGCGGTGATGCTGGTCGCGCCTTCCTCATACGGAAAGGCGACGATGGCATCGGTATTGGCGACGTAGAGCGTGTCGCCGACGAGCTGCATGCCGAAAGGGGAATTGAGACCGGTGAGGAAGGCGTGCTTTTCATCCGCGACGCCGTCACCATTACGATCGCGCAGGAGCGAGATACGGTTGGCGCTTGGCACGGCCGCGCCCGCCTTTTCCATTGCCTGCTTCATGAAGAAGCCGCGGATGCCATCGCCATCTTCCGGACGGGGCGGCGCGTTGGTTTCGGCGACAAGCACGTCGCCATTGGGAAGGACATGCAGCCAGCGCGGGTGATCGAGGCCGGTGGCGAAGGCCTGCACGCTGAGCCCGTCTGCGGCCACAGGCATGGCACCTTCGGGCCAACCTGTCGCTTCCTGAACATTCACGACCGGGAGGAAATTGTTGGACGGCGCTGGCAGCTCTGGCGACGGGCCATAGCCAATCGAGACGGGGGCATCGGCGGTGGTGCCACACGCAGAGAGGGCACCAGCCAGCAGAGCAAACATGGAAATAGAACGCATCATCATGGGTCTCCTTCGAGAGGAGAAGATGGAGCGATTACCCGGTGAGGCGAACTGGCGCCGCCGATCAGCTGGCCATGCCTGACGCCCCTATCGTTTCGGCAATCCAGTCGCGGTACGGGCCGAGGGCGGTATAGACGCCGGGCAGGTTTTCCTCTGCGCATCCGATCCCCCAGCTGACAAGGCCGACCTGGACCGGCCAACCATCGTAGGAGGTGAGCGTGATGGGCCCGCCGCTATCGCCTGAACAGGCGTCGCGCCCCGGTGCACCCGCACAGAGCACGGCGTCTTCTGGCCATTCGGGAAGCGAGGCATCGCCTGTGATATTGCCGCCAAGCTCTGCCCGGCAGGTCTCATTGTCGATAACTTCAAGCTCTGCCTGCATCAGAGCGAGACTGGGGGCGAAGACGCCGCGCCCGCGTGCGTTGAGCGCGCCGGAATAATCATCATCTGCAGACGTGTTGCCATAGCCAGCCACCATGACCCAGTCGCCGGGGACAGGCTCAGCCACAGTGTCTTCGAACACGTTGAGCGACATGACGGGGCCGGTATAGCCCGCCTCGATCTCAAGCAGGGCGATGTCGGCGCCTTCGATGAAGCGCCCGGCTGTGTAGTCTGGGTGGATGTGGATGTCTGTCACGGCATAGGTGGCCGTGTCCTCACCCTCACCAAGATGTTCGCGCCCGATAGCCACGCGCAGCGGCCCGCGCTCTTCCATCGTGCCGTCATCAGCCGGGGCGTATTGCGTCATGCGGCCGTTGGAGCCTGAGGCGGCATATTCGACGCAATGGGCGGCGGTCAGCACCCAGCGTTCGGCGATCAGCGTGCCGCCGCACTGATGCATGGCGCTGCGCCTTTCCATGTACTGGACCGAGACCATGCCGGACCAGTCAGCAATGTCGGCTTCCTCACCGCCCGCGACGCAGCCTGCTGCCCCCAGCAGCAGCGATAGCCCGACCAGCTCTAGAGCGTGTTTGCGGTGCATAGAGGTCCCCTTCCTGCCTGCCCGTTCATTATCGCATAGAAAGCAGCTTGCCGGGGGTGAGGGAAGCCCTGCCTCTCGCTTTCAGCGCGCGGGTCTGCTTTGATGCACAAAATCCGTAATCGGGCTGAGGGAGTTTTCGACAATGACTTATAAGTGGCTGGCCGCGATGGGCCTTCTGGCGCTGGGCGCCTGTTCAAATCCTTCCGGCGATGAGGCCGCAAACGCGCCTGCAGAGAGCGCGAGCGAGACCGCGGAAACGAGCCAGACCGTTTACACGATCATGACCAGCGGCACGAAGATTGGCGACATGGTCGTCGACCGGGTGGGCAATGAGATCACGGTCGATTACGAGTATCGCAATAATGGCCGCGGGCCGACCATGGCCGAAGAGATCACGCTGGACGAGGACGGCATGCCTGTCGCCTGGACGGTGACCGGCAATACGACCTTCGGCAATGCGGTCGAGGAGAGCTTCAGCCTGGAAGATGGCGCGGCGAGCTGGACCGACTCGACCGGTAGCGGTGAAGCGAACGTCATCGAGCCGTCCATGTATATCGCCCAGTCGGGCACGCCCTATGCGCTGGCCGTCTATGCTGGCGCGCTGCTGGCCGATGATGACCGCTCCATGCCGGCACTGCCTGCAGGCTCTCTCAGCCTTGAAGAGCTGGACCGGGTGCAACTGGACGCTGGCGAAGGGACGGTCGACGCGATGGTCTATGGCCTGATCGGGCCAGAGCTCGACCCGACCTATTTCCTGATGGACGCGTCGGGCGAAGACTATCTTGGCATCATCTCGCCGGAATTCCTGATCATCAAGGAAGGCTTTGAGGGAAATGACGAGATGCTGCGCGAGCGTGCGGTGCAATACTCGACCGAGCGGTTTGAAGAGCTGCAGGCCGAATATGCGAAGAACTTCGACGCACCCGTCCGCATCACCAATGTGCGCATCTATGACCCGGCCAGCATGGCGCTGAGCGAGCCGTCATCTGTCCTCGTCGAGGATGACCGGATCACCGCCATCGAGGCGGCGGACGCAACCGGCGACGGCGAGTATGTCATCGACGGCAATGGCGGCACGCTGATCGCGGGCCTTTCCGACATGCACGGCCATATGGGCCAGAACTCAGCCCTTCTGAACGTGCTGGCTGGCGTCACCTTTGTGCGCGACATGGGCAATGACAATGAGGTGCTGGGTGAGCTGATCGACAAGATCGAGAACGGCACGCTGGCCGGGCCACGCATCGTCCGCTCCAGCTTCATCGAGGGCAAGAGCCCCTATAATTCCAATAACGGCATCATCGTCACCAATCAGGAAGAAGCCAATGACGCGGTCCGCACGTCGTGTGAAGCCGGGCACTTCTTCATGATCAAGATCTACAACTCCATGAAGGGCGAATGGGTGCCCGAAATGGTCGATATCGCGCATGAGTGCGGGCTGAAGGTGGCGGGCCACGTTCCGGCCTTCTCGCGCGCGAATGCGATGATCGAGGCAGGGTATGATGAGCTGACCCATATCAACCAGGTGATGCTGGGCTGGGTGCTTGAAGCTGAAGAAGACACGCGCACGCTGCTGCGCCTGACAGCACTCTCGCGCCTGCCGGATGTCGATCTTGATAGCCCGCAGGTTCAGGAAACGATTGACCTGATGGTGGAGAATGACGTCTCCATCGACCCGACACTGGCCATCCATGAGGCGCTGCTCCTCTCACGCAATGGCGAGACACGTGCCGGTGTGGCTGACTATATCGACCATATGCCGGTCGGCGTGCAGCGCGGCGCAAAGCAGGCCTGGTCGAACATCAAGACGCCGGAAGATGACGCCGCCTATGCAGGCGCTTTCGACCAGATCGTCGAGACGCTGTCGAGAATGCGCGAGGCCGGGATTACGATCTGGTTCGGCACCGATATGGGCGGCGCGTTCAATCAGCACCGCGAGATGGAGCTTTATCAGGATGTCGGCTTCACGCCGGGCGAGATCCTGACACGCTCCACGCAGGAAGCGGCCGATTATCTCGGCATGGGCGACGAAATCGGCTCCATCGAGGCGGGCAAGAAAGCTGACTTCTTCCTGGTGCCGGGCAATCCGCTGGATGACCTCGCGGCGATCAAGACCGTGCAACTCGTCATGAAGGATGGCACGGCCTATTTCCCAAGCGAGATCTATCCGGCCTTCGGCATCGAGCCATTCGTGGAGGCGCCTGAAGTGGTGGCACCGGCAGGCACTGAGGCCGAGTGACCGACATTGTCATCCACGTCGATGCGGATGCCTGCCCGGTAAAGGACGAGGTGTACAAGGTCGCGCTGCGCCATGAGCTGACGGTGAATGTCGTGGCCAACAGTTTCATGCGCGTGCCACAGCACAGGCTGTTTACGCGGGTGACGGTGCCCGAAGGCCCCGACATCGCCGATGACTGGATCGCCGAGCGGGCTGGGCCGCATACAATTGTGATCACGTCAGACATCCTCTTGGCAGAACGCTGCATCAAGGTTGGCGCGCGCGTGCTCTCACCAAAGGGCAAGGCGTTCACCACGAACTCCATCGGTCAGGCCGTCGCAACGCGGGCGATCATGGAGGACCTGCGCGGTATGGGCGAGCAGACGAGCGGGCCAGCGGCTTTCAAGCCCGCTGACCGGTCCAACTTCCTGTCGGCACTGGAAGTGGAAATCCAGAAGCTGAAGCGGGGACGCTGAGGCGGCTGCTGGCGCGGTCGGGCGTGACGCGGATCGTTGAGATGATTCCAGAACATCCGGCGCGCCCTCGTCCTTCGACTTCGCTCAGGATGAGGGCGGTCGTTGTCCGGGTGCTTCAGCGTTTCTGGGCGACGTAGAAGTTTGCGGACATGCTGCTGTCGGTGCGCAGGCTTTCGGTGAGGTCGAAGCCGTTATTGTCCAGCATGGAAAGGATGTCGTCTTCTGAAAGGAAGCTGACATTGGGTGCCTTGCCGACAGCCTGCATGACAGGAATGGCGAGGCGCAGGATGAAGGACGCGTCTTTCAGGCAGGCGGTGCTCTGGATGAAATAGCCGCCCGGTTTCAGGAGGGCGCGGACTTTTCTCGTGACGGCGTCCGGGTCGCGGCAGAGGTGAAGGATGTTGAGGCCGAGAACGACGTCGAAGCTGTGGCCGGCCGGGTCAAACTCCTCAATTCCGATACGCTGGAAATCGACATTCTGAATGTCGGCTTCCGCTGCCCTTACCCGTCCGACATCAAGCATGTTCTCCGCCAGGTCGGTGGCGAGAATATAGTCGACATGCGGGGCATGCAGGAGCGCCGTTGAGCCTGTCCCGCAGCCAAATTCAAAGACGCTGCTCTGCGGCGTCAGATATTTGCGGGTAATGGCGAGTTTCTTTTCATAGGTCTCCTGATCGGAGATGGGCTGGCGCGCATATTTTGATGCAAGCCTGTCCCAGAAGCGCTGATCGCTCTTTGATGCTGTTCTCATTTTCCGCTGTCCCCCACGAAGCGTATTTCTAAGCCTTAGGCGCCCGTAAAAGGTCCGGGTCAAGCTCTTCCAGACGGGTTGCGCCAAGAAGGGCCATGACGCGCCTGAACTCATCTTCCAGAATGGAGAGTGCCTTCTCCACGCCGCGCTGCCCACCTGCGCCGAGGCCATAGAGCGAGGCGCGGCCAAGCGCGACGCCGGTGGCCCCGCGCATCAGCAGCTTTGCGACATGCGCGCCACGGCGAACGCCGCCATCCGCGATGATATCCGCGCGCCCCGCCACCGCCTCTGCGATCTCTGGCAGGAGGTCGATCACCGGCACGGCCGTATCCAGCTGGCGTCCGCCATGGTTCGAGACCCAGACAGCATTCGCGCCAATCTCGATGGCGCGCTCTGCATCCTCACCGCGCGAGATGCCCTTGATCGCAAAGCCGCCATCCCATGCATCGCGCATCCAGCTGACATCATCCCAGGTGGTCGATCGTGAGAACTGCTCATTCACGAAGCCGATGACGCCGCCTGTCTGGCCTGCATTGCCGCCGCGAAGATGGGTGAAGTTGGCTGGCGTGATCTTCGGGCTCCGCACCAGGTCCCAGAGCCAGCGCGGGCGGGCGAGCACCTGGCTAGCGACTTTCAGGTTTGGGGTTGGCGGGATAGAGAAATGATTACGCGGATCGCGTTCCCGGTTGCCGGCGACCGGCATGTCGACGGTCAGGATACAGCCAGTGAAGCCAGCCGCCTTTGCCCGCTTCAGGAAAGTCTTCACGATCTCCTTGTCGTGCCAGACATAAAGCTGGACCCATTTGGGGCCGGGATTAGCCTCGGCAATCGCTTCCAGTGTCTGCGAGGCCAGCGTGGAGCAGGCGTAGATCACCTTTTTCGTATCGGCGGCCCCTGCCATGGCCAGCTCTCCCTTCGCCGGGTGGAAGAGCCGCGTTGATGCTGTAGGCGAAATGAAAAAGGGAAGGCGCGTCTTCTGGCCCATGATCGTTGTCGAACAATCGACCTTGGAGACGTCGCGGAGGGTGCGCCAGGTCAGCTGGTAATCGTCAAACCGGGTGACCGAATGCTTCAGCGTCACCTCATCCTCAGCACCGCCATCGATATAGTCGAACACCATGCGCGGCAGGCGCGCCTTCGCCATGGTGCGGAGGTCATCGATATTGGTGGCGCGGGCAAGCTTCATGAAAGAGGTGCTTTCACCGGAAGGCGGAACTGGAAGATCGATAGACGGCTCAGCAAGCCGGCGTCAATTGCAAGGCGAAATGGGAAACCTTGCGAGCCGTGTTGCGGGGTAAAAAAACGCCCACACACCGTTGAGGCATGCGGGCGTTTTTATATTGCGTCTGGCCGAGGCCTAGAAGGCGGTGTGGGCGCCGATCAGGATGACTTCGGTCTTGGCGTCATTGTCAGACCAGGTGCTACCATCCGGGAAGTTGCCGCCCGTCAGGAAGTTGAGCGGTGCAAAGCCATCGACGTGGATCGCCTCTGCGAAGATGTTCACATTGTCGATCAGGTAGCGTGAATAGCCGAGCACGAACTGGTTCTGGCGCTCCCATGGGGCACCTTCTTCGCCAGCGCGGAACTTGCTGAATTCCAGCGAGACGTAGTGGTCACGCTTGCCAGAAAGCAGCGTGTCGCCGAAGCCATAGCGGCCACCGACAGTCCAGGACCGCGTCTTCTGGGCGTCAAAGACGCTGAGCGGGTTGGTCGGGATCGGAACGGCAGAGCCCGGCCACACATCCGTCGTCTCGGCAAACTCACCAAGGAGCTCAAGATTGCCGATCGAGCCTTGCGCATAAGCGGCCCAGGCAGGGTTGTTGTCGTCACACGGGTTGAAGTGGAAGATTGGATAGTTCTGGCAGTAGGTAGACCCGTGCTGGTAGCTGGCGCCCAGCATCATCCAGTCGGCTTCGTTGAAGTTGAAGGTGTAGTTCGCATCGACGGCGAAATTGTTGATGCGCGATGGCACCCCGGTGCCTTCGACCGGGGCGTTGGCTGCGCGGAACTGGGCGCCGCCCTGGATCGCCATGGCGCGGATCATCAAATTCTCGTCGACATAGCCAAGCTGCGCGCCATAGGCGAGACCAGCAAAGGAGTGCCAGCTGGTCGAGTTGGTGAACGGGCTGACCGTATCATTGAGACCGAACGGGATATCGACCTTACCGACGACACCGAAGACAGGTGAACGCTCAAGATCGCCGATCATGAGATAGGCGCGCTGCATGAGAAGCTGGTTGCGGTCGCGGCCAGCGATCGTACCCGGACCAAAGTTCTGCTGCGGGTTGTAGAGGATCTCTGCATAGCCGGTCAGCCAGTCGGAGAAGTTCGCTGTGAAGCCAAGCTGGGCCGAGTGGATCAGCGCTTCGGAGACATGATCGCCGATCTGGTTTGCAGAGGTCGGGTTACGCATCAGGTAGCCGAACTTGGAGTCGCGGTTGCTGTCCTGATAGTTGGCGATACCGATGATCGAGCCGCTGATGGTGAGCGGCGTGGCGAGGCGGTCTTCGGCACGCGCCTTGAGCTGGATGATCGGCTTCTTGTTGACGTGTTCTGCGGCATCGAGAACGTCAAAGCCATAGGCGGCGTCCGCGCTGACAAAGCCAGTACGGTTCGCGAGCGTGTCGGTCGCGACCTCTGGGCCGTCACTTGCCGGAACGCGCTCGATCTGGCTGTCCTCGATCATGCCGTCGAGACGCGCCATCAGGGCAGCGTTCTGTGCTTCTAGGTTTTCGATACGCGCAAGCAGTTCTTCATTGCTTGGCGATTGTGCACTCGCAAATGGAGCGAGTGCGACCACGGCGAAAACTGCAACGCCGGATGCGAGCCTGGTGGCCAGTTTCATGAGATTTCCCTTTCACTTCGCGGGCTGCCCTCACAGCTCGCGTCCCCCCTCAAGCGCTGAAGACGACTCACAGCGCGCTTTCGGGTGCGCGGCTCATGGCACAAAATCGGCATCCTGAGAACCAGAATTGGCCTAACTACATGAAAATATGTAATATTTTACTTTTGAATAACCTTAACGGTCGGCGCCGCTCGGCCGTCTCAAAGTAGAGGGGAGACCTCAGCGAATGAGGCGGCAATTGCGTGCGCCCCTGCCGCTTCCAGACGTGCGGCGAGACCACTATCGGCATGCGCGCCGCCCGTAAAGCCGACAACGATCATCCCCGCCGCGCGCCCTGCCCGCACGCCGTTTTCGCTGTCCTCTATGACGAGGCACCGGGCGGGAGGTGCGTTCAGCTTGTCAGCCGCGTGGAGAAAAAGGTCCGGCGCAGGCTTTCCGTTTGCAACGAGGTCAGCTGAATAGACGTGGGCCCCGAATGCGGCTGCCAGGCCTGTGAGTTCCAGCTTGCGGTGGAGCTTGTCCTGCTCTGACGAGGAGGCGACCGCGACGGGGCCATCGAAACGGGTCGCAAGGTCGAGCGCGCCGTCTATGGCTGAAAGCTCCGCCTCGAAACGCGTCCAGATCGCGGCCTGTATGATCGCCGGGAAGTCGTGAGGCAGGTCTATGCGCCGGTCCTCGGCGTCCTGGCGGAGGGCGGCATGATAGTCGCGGTTATGGAGGCCCACAAAGCGGGAGAGGTACTCTTCATTGTCATAGACAAGTCCCCAGCCGGACAGGTGCTCGCGCTCCACCGCAATGGCGATGACCTCGGAGTCGACCAGGACGCCATCGCAATCGAAGATGATGGCCTCTGGTCTTTCCACCTAGCGGCGCCCGAACAGCTTTTCGATGTCGGCGAGTTTCAGCTCGACATAGGTCGGGCGGCCATGGTTGCACTGGCCTGAATAGGGCGTGGCCTCCATCTGGCGGAGAAGCGCATTCATTTCATCGGCATTGAGACGGCGGCCTGCGCGCACCGCCCCGCCCTTGCAGGCCATATTGCCCATGATGTCCTCGAACCGCTCTTTCAGAGCGAGGCCTTCCTCATACTCGGCAAAGTCATCGGCAAGGTCCTTGATGAGGCCTGCGGCATCCATATTGCCGAAGAGCGCTGGCGTCGCGCGGACGCAGACGGCTCCTGCCCCGAAGGCTTCGATCTCCAGGCCCATCTCGGCAAGCTCATCGGCGCGGTCGATGACGCGGGCCGCTTCGTCTTCGGTGAGTTCGACCACTTCGGGGATGAGGAGCGCCTGGCGTTTGACGCCATCGGTGGCCATCTGCGCCTTCATCTGCTCATAGACGAGGCGTTCATGGGCCGCATGCTGGTCGACGATGACGATGCCGTCGCGCGTCTGGGCCACGACATAGGTTTCGTGCAGCTGGGCGCGGGCGACGCCGAGCGGGAAGTCATGCTGTGTGGTTTCTGGCTGAGGCTCAAACCGGGCGGACGGGGCATCGTAGCGGCCGCTATCCTCTGCAAAGCCAGAGGCAGGCGCCTGCGGGGTGGCCCAATCCGGCATTGGCTGGGACGGTGCCTGCGGACGTGGCGGCGTGCTGCCATAGCTGTCGCGGAACAAGCTGGAGCGGTCCCAGACCGATGGCTGGGGAAGCGGCTGGTCCTTGGGGCGTTCTTCGCGCTGCATCTTGCCGAGGGCGTAGCCTGCCACCGTCGTGCTTGCGCGGTGCCCGGCAGCTGCCAGCGTATGGCGGAGCGTTCCAATGATAAGTCCGCGGACATTGCCGGCGTCACGGAAGCGCACTTCGGTCTTGGCCGGGTGGACGTTCACGTCGACAAGCTCCGGGTCGCAATCAACGAAGAGCGCAGCCATGGGATGGCGGTCGCGGGCTAAGAAATCCTGATAGGCCGCGCGGATGACGCCGGTCAGCATGCGGTCCTTCACCGGACGGCCGTTCACGAACAGGAACTGGTACTGCGCGTTGCCGCGGTTGAGCGTCGGCAGGCCTGCAAAGCCCGTCAGGGTGACGCCGTCGCGCTCTGCCTCAATGGCGAGGGCGTTCTCACGGAACTCGCGGCCCATGATGGAGCCAAGGCGTTCCAGATCGCCTTCAGGGGTCGCCTGATGGGCGGCATAGCGGAAGACGTTGCGGCCATTGCTTTCCAGCGAGATAGACACGTCGGCATTCGCCATAGCGAGGCGTTTAACCGCGTCGGTGACGGCCATCGTCTCGGCGCGCTCCGACTTCATGAATTTGAGGCGCGCTGGCGTCGCGTGGAAGAGGTCGCGCACTTCGATACGCGTGCCGGTCTCTCCCCTGCCCGTCCAGGCGGCGGGCTTTGGGCCTTCTACCCGGCCTGCCTCAACGAACACTTCGGACGCATCTTCGCCTTCGGCCTTGGAGGTCAGCGTCATGCGCGACACGCTGGCGATGGACGGCAGCGCTTCGCCGCGAAAGCCCATCGTGTGAATGTTGAGGAGATCGATCCGGCCATCTTCGCCGGGCGCGAGCTTTGAGGTCGCGTGACGCTCCAGCGCCATCAGGATTTCCGGCCCGCTCATCCCGCAGCCATCATCCTCGATAATGATACGCTTGAGACCGCCGCCTTCGATCGTCACAGAGATAGCGCGAGCGCCTGCGTCCAGTGCGTTCTCAACCAGCTCCTTGACCGCGGCTGCCGGACGCTCAACGACTTCGCCTGCCGCGATACGGTTTACCGCATCAGGCGGAAGCTGGCGAATCGTTGGCCGGGAGGCGAGGCGTGCAGAATCAGGCATGAGCCGGTCAGTGTATCAGGCTTTGGCGGCGCGCTGCAGGGGGCGATGGCGGTGTAGTGGCAAGCATTTTCGGGATGGTGGCTGACAAAACTAGGAGAAAGCCCCCTTCGACCCGCATTCGCGGGCCACTTCCCCCGCAGGCGGGGGAAGAAGGACTAGCGCTGATGGTGTGCCTTCCTCCCCCGTTTACGGGGGAGGTGCCCGGCAGGGCGGAGGGGGCGCGTAGATACAAAAAGGGCGACCCGTTGGAGCCGCCCTTTTCGATTTGTTCGACAAGGTGAACCCTAGCGGTTCGGGTCGCGGACGGCGTCCGGAGTCTCGTCGATATTGCTTTCTTCCATGTCGCCGGCTTCGTCGACATCGATCTGGCCGAGCACAGGCATTGGCAGGTCGGCGGTCTCTTCGATGCCTTCTGGTTCACCGACGACGATGAAGGTGAAGTTCGATGGCTGAAGGTATTCAGCGGCGATGCGGTTCACATCTTCGAGCGTCACGGCTTCGACCATGGCATTGCGACGGTCGAAATAGTCGACGCCGAGGTCTTCCAGACGCGCGCTCATCAGGCCGGAGGCAATCTTCGCATTGCTGTCGAAGGAGAGCGGGTAAGAGCCGGTGAGATAGGCTTTGGCGTCAGACAGTTCCTGTTCGGTGATGCCTTCGGCGACGATCGTTTCCATCTGGGCGGTGATGCCTTCGATGAAGTCGGCCGCGCTCTCATTCTTGGTCTGGCCGCCGCCAGTCCAGAGGTTGAGATGATCGCTGGTCGAGATGCCGGTATAGATGCCGTAGGTTAGGCCCTTCTCGACGCGCAGATCCTTCATCAGCCGGCTTTCAAAGCCCCCGCCGCCAAAGGTGTAGTTCAGCACATAGGCGGGGAAGAAGTCGTCATCGTCACGTGCCATGGCTGGCGCGGTGAAGGTCACGAGGCTTTGCGGCTGTGGCAGGTCCACGACGACGGGGGCCGTCAGCGGATCATTGAGCGCCACGTCTTCGATACCCTCGACGTCAGAAGTCGCCGGAAGCCCTGCCAGCGCTTTGTCGAGAAGCGGGGCAAGCTCTTCAGGCGTCATCGCGCCGACAGCGGTAACATAGAGGCGGTCGCCTGCCATGATCGCGTCCTTGCGCTCTGCCACCATTTGTGTGGTGAGCGCATTGATGCTGTCAGCGGTCTTGATGCGCGAGAACGGATGATCCGGCATGAGGGCCTGTGCGCGCGCCTGACCGGCAAGGAAGCCGGCATTGGTTTCGCGCGTGCGGATGCCGATCAGCTCTTCACGCTGGAAACGCTCAAACGGCTCCTGATCGAAACGCGGCTCATTGAGTGCGAGGGCAATCATTTCCATCGCTTCGTTCGCATTGTCGGTCAGCATGTTGGCCGAGCAATAGGTCGTTTCGCTATCGGCGCCGCAGCTGAAGCCCATATTGAGCTCTTCCATGCGTGTCGCGAAGGCGAGCGAGTCCATGTCACCGGCGCCCTCATTCATGAGGTAGGTGACCGCGTCGGTGAGGCCTTCCATGCCTTCCGGGTCGGTCGCAGAGCCGGTTTCCCACGCCATGCGCAGCGCCATGATCGGAATGGATTGCTCCTCGACCAGCCAGACGGAAATGCCGCCCGGCGTGGTGAATTGCTGGATCGTGGCGAAGTCGCCTTCGTGCACGGTCACGTCGATACCGGTCGAGGCTTCGGAGGTCGCCTGTTCCTGCGCGAGCGCAAGTGGCGAAGCGGCGAAAAGGGCGGCAGCCATTGCGCTGCCCGCAGCTAGTTTGAGCTTATTCATCGGTCTGGCTCTCCTCAGCGGCCTGCTCTTCTTCAGGAAGCAGGTGGGCCTCGATATAGTTCTTGTCTTCGCCGAGTACGCGGCGCAGCGCGGCAATGGCGTCGTCAGCCGTGACGCGGCGGATGTCGTCTGGATAGTTCATGACGTCCTCGACAGTGCCGCCAACAGCGAGCGTGCGACCGTAAAGGTTCGCCATGCCAGCCTGGCTGTCGCGCTGATAGATGGCCGAGGCGGCGAGCGAATTGCGCGAACGCTCAACTTCTTCGTCGGTGAAGCCATTGGCCAGAACGTCGTTCACGACAGCCATGTAGGCTTCTTCCAGCTCATCCAGCGTCACGCCGTCACTTGGGGAAGCCGACAGGACCGCCGGGGCGGTGTCGTGCAGGGACAGCCATGCGCCTGCGGAGGCATCATTGGCGATCTTCTGGTCTTCGACGAGGGCCTGATAGAGGCGGCTGGTGCGGCCACCGCCCAGCACGTCGAGGGCCACATTCAGTGCGTAGGCAAAGTCGCGGTCCTGCGTGAAGGAAGTGGAGAGATACCAGCGTTCCCATTCCGGCTGGCGGACTTTCGGGTCGCTATGGGTGATGAGCTGGGTTTCGGCCAGCGGCTCTACGTCACGCCATCCGCGCTGCGGCGGCTCGGTATTCGCGGACTCGATCTGGCCATAGGTGCGCTCAGCGAGAGTGCGGACCTCTTCTGGGGTGACATCGCCCGCGACGATGAGGATCGCCTCTGATGGGGTGTACCACTTGTTATAGAAGTCGAGACCGTCCTGCGGGGTCAGCGCGCCGACCTCTTCCATCTTTCCAATCACGGTGATGTTGTAGGGGTGGTCCTGATAGAGCGCGGTCATCACCTGCTCCTGCAGGATGACGCCCGGATTGTTGTCGATGCGCTGGCGGCGCTCTTCCTTGACGACGTCGCGCTCAGAGATGAAGGGGCCTTCCGGATCATCATTGATGATGAGGTCGGTCATCCGCTCCGCCTCGAGCTCCATCATGCGCTCGAGCTGGCTTTTCTCCACGCGCTCATAATAGGCGGTGTAGTCCCAGGATGTGAAAGCGTTGAGCTGACCGCCATTGCGCTGGACGATGGTGGTGAACTCATCTGGGCCGATATCGTCGGTTTCCTTGAACATGACGTGTTCAAAGAGGTGCGCGATGCCGGACTTGCCTGGGTCTTCATCGACCGCGCCGACCTTGTACCACACCATATGTGTGACCACAGGCGCACGGTTGTCGGGAAGGACGACGACGTCCATTCCATTGTCGAGCTCAAATGTCGTTGGCGACCATTCCGCCCCCGATGTGTCAGCGAAGGCGAGGCCGGTGCCAAGACTTGCTGCTGCCAGACCCCCCGCAAGAAAAGCTTTCATCATATTCCTCCGTAAAGCTGTCTGGTATTTGGCAGGTAAGGGATTGGCTTACGTGCCCGGTAGCTTGAGCCGCTCACCGCTGCCGCGCCCGATCGAGACAGGCTGGTCGCCGGTGGCGCTGTCAGAAACCGCGCCGTCCCCGGTATAGGACAGGATCTGGTCGGCATCGTCGGTCGTCTTGCGGACGAGGCCAGCCTCTTCATAGTCAACGATTGAACGAATGCGTGGGTTCACCGCGTTGGCGCCAGCTGCAGCGACAAGCGCCAGCTCAGAGGCGCTGGCATTCTGGCCAAGCTGCGTGCCGAAGGCTGCGACGCTCGAGTCGCGCGTCGGGTCAGCTTCTGCAGGGACGGTGGTGCCGGCGCGCGGCGGGCGAAGATTATATTCAGGCGGGACCGAAAGAGGCGCCTTGGTCACGACGCGGAACTCATCAGGGCCAGCATTGCCCGAGCCGCCGCCACCTGGAAGGATTGAGCAGCCACCCGCAGCGAGCAGCATGCTCATCGCGGCCGCGGTCAGGATCGATTGTTTAGGCGCCATCTTCATGTCTCTCCACTCCATTCAAGCGGGATTGCGTTCATCCGGTTTCGAGCGCGACATTAAAAACTGATCGAGAAACAGCAAGAGCGCGCCGACAGTAATTGCCGCGTCAGCAATATTGAAAACCCACGGAAAGCCAACAGCGACGCCGCCGATATAGGTACCGAACCATGGGCCTGAAAAATCGAGGAAGTCGACGACCGCGCCGAAGCGGATCCGGTCGATGAGATTCCCGACCGCCCCGCCAATGACGAGAGACAGCGAAAGCGCCGTGAACCAGCGCTCTGCCCGTGTCAGCCAGTAGGCAAAACCGACCGCGATACACATCGTCACCAGAACAAGCACCCAACGCATGATGCCGGCTGACTGGAAGGTGCCAAAGCTGATGCCGCGATTCCACAGCATGGTGAGATCGAACACCGATGACAGCTCGATGCGGCCGCAGCGTATCGACGGGTCAAGACAGGCGAGCGCATTGAAGGCCGGGGTTTCCAGAACCACCCATTTGGTGAGCTGGTCGGCAATGATCACCAGAGCGATCAGCGCCGCCCATCTCCAGACATGCCCGGCAGCGTTCATCAGCTCTTTTCCCTGATTTCGCGGACGGCTTCTGCGTCGCGCGGTGTGATGTCCGGATAGGCCGGATCAGCGGTTTTCGGATCGAAATACTTCCAGCTGCGGGCGCATTTGACGCCGTCGGCCTTCTTCGGAAGCACAGCAACCCCCGGCGTATCATCGAGGTGATAGGCAGCCAGTGTGCCCGCCCCCTCAATCAGCTTTGCGCCGGAGGTGATGAAGATGTCAGCCGGGCTCTCACCATCGAAGGCTTCGATCAGCGAGGTGTCCTGGATGTAGACTTCGGGGGCCGCTTCCAGTGAGGCACCGATACGCTTTTCGCGTCGCTCGACCTCCAGCGCGCCGGTGACGACGCGGCGGACCTTGAAGATCCTCTCCCAACGCGCAGCGTGGCCGGCGTCGAGCCAGCTGTCTGGCGTCTGCGGGAAGGTCAGCAGGTGCACGCTGTCTGCCCTGCCTGCGATATGGCTCATCAGAAAGGCTTCTTCCGTCGTGAACGGCATGATCGGGGCAAGCCAGACCAGAAGGCGCTCCAGCACCAGCGCCATGACCGTACGGGTCGAGCGGCGCCGGATATCGGACGGCGCATCGCAATAGAGGCTGTCCTTGCGGATATCGAAATAGATCGCCGACAGGTCCACGCCGCAGAAGTTCAGCATGGCCGACATGACGCGCTTGAAGTCGAAGGCCGCGTAGGACTTACGAACCAGCGCATCGCTTTCAGCCAGGCGGTGCAGCACCCAGCGCTCAAGGCCGGGCATGTCCTTGGCGTCGACCGCTTCGGCCTCATCATAGCCATCGAGCGCGCCGAGAAGGTAGCGCAGCGTGTTACGCAGGCGGCGGTAGGATTCGGCGTTCGTCTTCAGGATATCGTCAGAGATGCGCAGGTCTTCGGTGAAGTCAGAAGACGCTGTCCAGAGGCGCAGGATCTCGATGCCGAACTGGTCTGCGACCTGTTGCGGCTCAACCGTGTTGCCGAGGGACTTCGACATCTTCTTGCCCTCGGAATCGACGATGAAACCGTGGGTGACGACCTGTTTGTAAGGCGCCATGCCGCGCGTTGCGCAGTTCTCGAGAAGCGAGGACTGGAACCAGCCGCGATGCTGGTCAGAGCCTTCGAGATAGACGTCGGCCTGGCCGGTCTTCTCATCGATGATGCCGCGATCGCGCAGGGTGAAGGCGTGGGTGGTCCCGGAGTCGAACCAGACGTCGAGCACGTCGGTGACCTTTTCCCAGCCTGCCGGATCAGCAATGCCGTCGAGGAATTTGGCAGGCTCAGCCGAGAACCAGGCCTCAACGCCTTCAGCGGCGATGGCATCGAGGATATGCTTGTTGACCTCAAGCGCCTTGTCTTCAGGCAGGGCGTAGGTGTGCGGCTCACCGTCCGGGCTGACGAGAAGCGTGATCGGCACGCCCCAGTTGCGCTGGCGCGAGATGAGCCAGTCGGGACGGTCGGCGACCATCGAGGTGATGCGGTTGCGCAGCTGCGGCGGCACGAAGCCAGTGTCTTCCAGCGCCTTGAGCGCCAGATCGCGCAGCGGCGCGGTGCCATTCGTGCCCGGCTTGTCCATGGCGATGAACCATTGCGGGGTCGCCCGGCGGATGACCGGGGCCTTGGAGCGCCAGGAGTGCGCATCACGGATCACGGTCACGCCGCGCGAGAGGAGGTTACCCGCTTCGGTCAGGAGGCGCATGACTTCCTGATTGGCCTTGCCCTGCTCACCGCGCTTCTTGCCGGAGGTGCGGATGATATCGAGCCCCTGCAGAGCCTCTGGCAGCTCGGGGTGTTCATAGACGCCGTCCTCATTGACGATGTCGCGGATATCACTGGCCGTGCGGCCATTCGCAATCCAGACGAGGAAGTCGTCCTCACCGTGGGCAGGCGCGGTGTGCACGAAGCCCGTACCGGCATCGTCGGTGACATGGTCGCCGGCGAGCATGGGCACGTCGTGCTTGTAGAAGTCGGACAGTTCGTTCAGCGGGTGGGACAGCGTCCAGCCTTTAGGGTCGATATCGCTGACACGCTTGAAGCCTGAGACTTTCGCGCTGTCCATCACGGCCTCTGCGAGGGCGTCGGCCAGAATGTACTTGTCGCCGGCCGCGGCGAACGGCGCAAAGCCGAGCTCTTCCTCGCTCATCACGGTTTCGACCTCATAAAGGCCGTAGGAGATGTTCGGATTGAAGCTGACCGCCTGGTTTGCAGGGATCGTCCACGGCGTCGTCGTCCAGATGACGACAGAGAAGTCTTCGCCCCGAACAGGAAACTTCACCCAGATCACCGGCACCTTGCGGTCGTGATATTCGACTTCGGCTTCGGCGAGGGCGGTGCGCTCGACCGGCGACCACATGATCGGCTTGGAGCCGCGCACGAGGCGGCCGGACATGGCGACCGAGAGGAATTCGCGAACCGTAGCGGCTTCGGATTCAAAGTTCATGGTGAGGTATGGGTTGTCCCAGTCACCCTCTACCCCGCAGCGGCGGAAGCCCTGCTTCTGGACCTCGATCCATTTGGCGGCATAGGCGCGGCAGGCGGCGCGGAACTCGTCGCCCGGCACGTCGTCCTTGCCACGTCCCTTGGAGCGGAACTCTTCTTCCACTTTCCATTCGATCGGCAAGCCGTGACAGTCCCAGCCCGGGATGTAGGAGGCGTCATAGCCCAGCATCTGGTGGCCGCGCACGACAAGGTCCTTGAGGATCTTGTTCATCGCGGTGCCAAGGTGGATCGGGCCGTTCGCATAGGGTGGGCCGTCATGCAGGATGAAGGGCTTTGCGCCGCGTGCCTTTGCGTCCTCGCGCATACGGTCATAGAGGCGCATTTCGTCCCAGCGCTCAATCCATTTCGGCTCTGCCTTCGGCAGGCCGCCGCGCATCGGGAATTCGGTTTTCGGCAGGAATAGCGTGTCGCGATAGTCGTTCGCGGCTGTCTTGGTGTCGTCGGTCATAGCAGGTAAGTCAGTCTCGAATTAGCAGGTCGGTTGCAAGCGGAAATAGCAAGGCCCCGGCACCGCGCTTCACCTGCCCAAGGGCAGATCAGCACGCCGCCGGGCGGCTAATTCGAATTATGAAAGCGGGAACGCCATACATCATGGGCGAAGCCTCTAGCAGGCAGCCTGCAATGTGTCACCCGCCAAAGGCGGGCACGGCCCTACTGCTCGAAAAAGTACTCGACGACGCCGGGAACGATGGCGAGGAAATTGTCGAGATTGATCTTGATGTTCGCTTCGCTCATGCCGCCATCGAGGATCACATAGCGCGAGACCCCGACCGAATCTTCGAGACGCCAGACGCTGACCGCTGCGCGCTCCAGATTGGCCCGGTTCACCTTGTCGAGCGTGACCGCATCGGTCGCCTGGAAGCGTGAGCTCATGATGATGCCGCGGCAGGCACCATCGTCGCAGGCGGTCCCTTCCATGTAGTAGGTGACACCGTTTGGCGTTTCGGCGCGAAGGGAGTTTTCCGTCGTCTCACCGAAAGCAACGACTTCGTGGCCCGCATCTGTCGCAAAGCGCTCAAGATCCTGCAGGGTAACGGACTGGACCGTCGCCTGTGCACTGGCCGCTCCGGCGAGCGTGAGCATTGCGGCAACCGCGTAGACTGGTTTCATTTTGGGGGTCCCTTCGAATGTACGTCCTGACTTGATTATACGAACGGGACAAAAAGTCAGGAGTTGCTAGCGATCTGCGGACAGGAGGCGGCGAGCCTCTTCCTTGTCGCGGTGCATCTGCTCGACCATGTCGTCCAGCGACGGGAAATGCGCCTCGGGCCGCTGAAAGCGGACGAGCGCGACCTCCAGATACTGGCCGTAAATGTCACGATCGAAGTCGAAGATGTAGGTTTCGAGTAGCGGATCACGCAGGCCGGTTGTGGGCGTGCGGCCGAAATTGGCGACGCCGTCCAGCCAGTCCCCTGTGCCAGCGATACGCGCGCGAACGGCATAGACACCATGGCGGGGCTGGATCAGCGGGCCAAGGCGGATGTTTGCCGTAGGAAAGCCGATAGTGCGCCCGCGCTGCTCGCCCTTTTCGACATGGCCGTCTGCAATCCAGTCATGGCCGAGCATCTCTGCGGCGCGTTGCGGCTCACCCGCGATCAGCGCTTCGCGGATGGCGGTGGATGAGGCCTTGATGGCCTCCGGGCCTTCGACCTTCTCGACCACGGTCACATCGAAACCGAATGAGCGGCCAAGCGAAGACAGTCTGTCGGCATCCCCCATACGGCCACGGCCGAAACGGAAATCAAAGCCGACGGCGACATGGCTGACGCCCAGGCCGTCATGCAGGACATGGCGGCAGAACTCTTCATCCGTCATCGACGCCATCTGGCCGTTGAACGGAAGCTCGAACACGGCCTTCGCGCCAAGCTCCATAAGGCGGGCATTGCGCCGGGCCGGCCGGTAGAGGCGAAATGGCGGATCGTTCGGGCGGAAGAAGGCACGCGGCGGCGGCTCGAAGGTCGCAACGCCAAGCGGGTGCGCCTCGACGCGAGCGGCATCTATGACAGCGCGGTGGCCGGGATGCACGCCGTCGAAATTACCAAGCGCCACGGAATAGCCGCGCGCCGAGGCAGGCAGATTGCGATAGTCGGCATGAACCGCCATCAGCGCGCCTTACGCCTCCTTGCTCGGAACCATGACCTTGGCCTCGCCGGCCACCACGGCCTTGTCATTGACGAGGCAGGTAATCTTGAGCGTCACGCGGTTACCGCGCTCGAACATCTCGGTGATCTCAGCGCGCGCCGTGACCGTGTCGCCAATGAAAACCGGGCGGCGGAAACGCATTTCGAGATGAGTGAAGATTGCACCCGGGCCTGGCAGGTCATTGCCGAGGATGCCGGAAATGTAGGACGCGGTCAGGGCGCCATGCGCGATGCGCTGACCGAAAGGGGTCTTCTTGGCATACTCCTCATCCATGTGGATGGGGTTGTAGTCACCCGACACCTTGGCGAAGAGGTCGATGTCTTCAGCCGTAATCGTATGGACGGTCTCATGCGCCATGCCGACGCTGAGTTCCTCAAACTTGTATCCATCCTTCGCACTCATGCGGGTATCTCCGAAGCTATTTTTCCGGTCTGTTACAATGGGCGGGACGTTTCGTCACCACCTTAGGGCTGGCATGGCCCAGCGCGCCTCAGCGTCATACTCTGCCAGAAGGGCTTCGAGTTCGCTTTCGAAGTCATTGCCGTGCTCGGCGAGGCCAGTGCCAACATAGAGGGCATCAAAGCCCTGATCTGCGGCACCGCGCATGTCCGTCGCCGGACTATCGCCGATACAGAGGACGCTTTCAGGCGCCTTCCCCCGAATCTCTCCGGCGCGCGCAAGAGAGAGCCGGTAGATCGGCTCGTGCGGCTTGCCGGGATAGATGACCTTGCCGCCCTCTTCCTCATAGATCGCAGCGAGCGCGCCCGCGCACCAGATGAGCTGGTCGCCCACACGCACCTTGATGTCCGGATTGGCGCAAATCATCGGCAGGCCGCGCTTTGCGCCCAATTTCAGCTCTTCACGGTAGGCTTCAGGATCGTCTTTCTTCTCATCCTCAAGGCCGACACAGAGAACTGTCTCGGCATCTTCAGGAGACGCGAAATCGAGGTCGAGCCCCTCATAGAGAAATTTGTCCCGCTCCCAGCCGCTATCGACGCCGAGGCGCCAGATTTTCTCATCGCGGCGGCGCGAAAGCTCGTCGCGCGTTGCGTCGCCGGAGGACACGCAGTCGTCAAAGACCGCATCGGGCACGCCCATCGGCCTGAAGTAGGAGATCACCTGCTGCTTGGGCACGGGCGCATTGGTGATGAGAACGACTGTGCCGCCGGCTTCGCGAAACTTCACCAGCGCTTCGCAGGCCGGCTCGAATGCCTTGCGGCCATTATGGATCACGCCCCAAACATCGCAGAGGATCGTGTCGTATTTTTCGGCGATCTCACCGAGACCGGAAATATGCTGAGGTTTCGTCATGGCCGGTCAGTTAGATGGCAGGGCATGTCCGGTCAAACCGGATGTGCGCGCGCTCAGCCAAAGGCAGACAGGCGGTCGATGAATTCCTGCGGCGGGGCCGTTTCCTGCATCAGGGACGACTTGATCGGCTTTGGCGCACCGAAGACGTGGCCCTGACCGAATGGAATGTCGTATTCGAGGATTTCGACGACGCTGACTTCTTCTTCCATCTTCTCTGCAATGAGGGTCACCCCAAAGCGCGAGCAGACGGCGGCGACTTCCTCGCCAGCTAGACGGCGATTGATGTTGGACACGGGGCGCGGGCCGGACGGGTCACGCAGCTGCTCGATCAACGTGTCGCCATTCACCTTCACAAAACGCACGCCCGACTCCTGCAGGCGAGGCAGGTCGAGGGCGAGGTCGCTGGCATGGTCGATGGAGAAACGGAAGCCAAGCTGAATCAGCTTTTCCATGCCGTCGCGCATCTGGCGCGAGCGGTTTTCGAAGCGGTCTGCCGGGATTTCAAAGATCAGCGCACCTGCGAGGTCCCGGTTCTCTTTCATGAATTCAAGAAAGTGCGGGAAGAATTGCGGATCGGTGAGCGAGTTCGGCGAGATGTTGCAGAAGACACCGACGCGGCGGTCGCGCTCTGCAAGGCGGCGAACGATCTGCACGCAGCGGAACAGGAGCATGTTGTCGAGCACACCCAGCAAACGGGCGCGGCGGGCCGCATCCAGGAAATCGGCAGGCAGCAGGATCGAGCCATCAGCCTCACGAAGGCGGGTGAAGCCTTCATAGAAAGCGACACGGCGCTGGGGCAGCGACACGATCGGCTGAAGGTGAAGGTCGACGCGGCCATCCTGAAGCGCGGCCTTTACGGTGCGCAGCAGTGCATCGTCCTGCGGGGCGATGGGCTCACTCGTTTCGCGCGACAGCTTGGTCTCGAAGCTCCTGGCGAGGCGGTCGATGAGGCCTTCGAGCTGGCGCATCTCTGTGACGAGGGCGTCGCGGCGCTCTGACAGCTCACTCTTGAGAGAGGCTTCGACTTCTTCGCTGCGCGTTTCGATCCGCGTCATGCGCTTGTCGTTTTCCTCATAGGAAAGCTCCAGCGCATCAATCCGGTCCGAGCTGTCGGCCGCCGTGATGACGTGGGAGAAAAGGAGGTGGAACTGGCCAAGCAGCGCCGTCGTCACAGCGCCCAGCGCAATGGCCACAGGAATGCTCAAACCTGCATAGGAAACGAGCCCGAAGCCGAGCGCGCTGCCGAGAGCGATGTACAGGATGAAGAGAATTCCGGTCATGCTGGTGATGTGCCCCGTCGTCGCTGAAACTTAACAATAAGCCCCAAAATGTTAACGAATTGGTAGTATAGGAACTGATTTGCGTAACTTGCCAATGCGCGAGATGGCGACAAGCTCCGTGACAAACATGACACAGCTTTCATAATTGACAGCGCGTGCCACACATTTCGCTTTCGACCGGCGCAAATTCTATTTAGTTAAAACTTGTGAACCGTAGCCTGAATGTCCGCGGCCAATTTGGCCGGACGGGGGCGTCTCGGGGGAGACCGGGGTCCTGCACCAGCAGGACCCCGTTGCTTTTCTAGCTACCATCCATGTGCAGGAACTGAGTGCCCGTGAAGGGCCAGGCCTCACCGAACTGACCATCAATGCAGGCAATGTCGACACGCGAGACGTCCACGGTGATGTCATTTCGGGCGATATCAGGGGCGCCGCAGGGCTGGATCACCAGCGTGTGCCAGTTCTCATCCACATCGCGGTAATCGACGCGGTAGCTGAGGCGGTCATTCATGCCGACGCTCGCCTCGACCTTGAGGTCGCCGGTATAGAAGACGACGGTGTCCTCCATCACCTCGTGGCCTGCCTCCAGCAAAGCGGCATCGAAGCCACCCGCGGGGGCGCCGTCCTCAACGAAGATAAGCGCGTCAGAGACTTCGTAGGCGCGGTTCAGCCCGTCGATCACCGTGCTGATGCCCGACGGGCCGCTGACCGAAAGCGGCCCCGGTCGCCCTGCCTGCCAGCTGAGATTGCGCACCTCGTCCAGCCCTTCGATATCTTCGGGGCGGAGCGAATAGAGGAAGAGCCCGTCTAGGCGAGCGAGTTCTGCGCTTGCAATCTCATTGCCGACACCTGCCGGCGCACCAAAGAGGAGGCGCTTGCCCCCAGCCCGCGCGAAGAGGCAGATGGAGGTCGCAGACCGGCTGCACGCCTCTATCGCAAAATCAGCAGGGCGCACCTCGCGCTGCGGCGCGGCGGCCTCTTTGACCGCATCGGTACGACCGGGCAGTTCAGGGCCGCGAACATCGCAGGCCGTCAGCAGGAAAACTGAAACCGAAAGGATAAGAGGAGCGCGCATGGGCGGTCAGCCGATCCTCATCGTATCAGGTTCGGCAATTACCGGGTTTTCCAGCGTTCCGACTTTCTCGATCTCGACGCGGACCTTGTCGCCCGGTTGTAGCCATTTCGGCGGCGTATGGCCTGCGCCAACGCCAGCAGGCGTGCCGGTGAAGATCACATCGCCCGGCTCCAGCGTGAACGCCGCGGTGAGGTGCGCAATCTGCTCCTCGATCGTGTGGACCATGTCGGAGAGCTTTGCTTCCTGACGCAGCTCATCATTGACGTAGCCACGAATGGCGAGCGGGCCGAGATCACCCAACTCATCCAGCGTGACGAGGTGCGGGCCGAATGGCGCGTGGGTGTCAAAGCCCTTGCCCATGATCATGGTCGGGCTGGCCTTCTGCCAGTCGCGCACCGAGCAATCACAGCCGCAACTGACGCCTGCAATGATCTCGAACGCCTTCTCTTTCGCCACGTGGCGGCCATGCTTGCCAATGACGAGGACGAGCTCTGCCTCATAGTCGAGTTGTTCGGAGACTTTCGGCACATGGATCGGCGCATCAGGCCCATTTGCGGCGGTCGACTGCTTGTTGAACCACTTCTGCACTTCCGGCTTGTCGTTCGAGATGAAGCTGACGCTTTCGGCGACGTGTGCGGCATAGTTGAGGCCGATTGCGAGGATCTTGCCCGGTCTGATAATGGGCTGGCGAAGCTTCACATCGGCTAGCGCCAGCTTCTTGCCCGCGTGCGCGGCCTTCTCAAGCGCTGGCAGGTCGCCGAGGTGCTGACTGAGGCAGCCCCGCGCCGCCGCAAGGACATTCTCGCCCTCTACAAGTCCGCACCAGGCGTCGCCTTCGTGACTAAAATTTGCCCATCTCATGTGGCTTATCTGCCTCCCTTCAATGGAAATCGGGTGCATTGCGCCAGTAGCAGGTTTCTACCCGGTCAATACGCCTCTATCGATGGCGTTCAGGTCTAGTATGAATTGCCGGGAGTGCAATGGAATCCGGAATTAGGGCACGCGAATGCAGCCTGTCGGCTATCCTCGCTCCGGGTGTGCTGCTCCGGATGCCGCCCTATCAGCGAAGCTATGCCTGGCAAGGCGACGAAGTCGGCGAGTTGCTGAGCGACCTGTGGCGCGCGGCAAGCCGGGGCAAACACCACTTCATCGGCGCGATCGTCCTGGTCGAGATGGATGATCGAAGCTTCCTTGTCGTCGATGGCCAGCAGCGCCTCACCACGCTCTCCATGATCCTCGCCGTTCTGCGCGATCTGGAAACCGACCCGCACTACAAGGCGCTGGCCCATACGATGATTGGCGATCCCGACCGCGCCAATCGCGGCGATGACAATGCCTGGCGCCTGACGCTGAACCACATAGACACGCCCTATTTTCGCGAAGCCGTGCAGACTGAGGGCGCGACCCGGCAGAGGGACGCGGAGGCGGGACAGGCGACCAATCACGGGCGGATGTCGACAAATCTCGACCTCATCGAGAGCTACCTCTCCCAACTGACCGCCAGCCAGCGCAGGCAGCTCTTTGAGACGATCCGCGACAGGATCATGCTGGTACGCGTCGTCGTGCCCGACTGGGACGGCGGCTATGACGTGTTTCGCGTGCTCAATACGCGCGGCAAGGCGCCGAATACGCACGACATCATCAAGACCGAAATCCTGCAGCGCGGTGACTTCACTGAAGAAGAGGCAAGCGCCCATGCCCGCCGCTGGCTGGACCATGAATCGACGCTTGGCGCGAACGGGCTGGATGATCTGCTGAACTATATCCGCCAGCTCTATTCGCGAAGCTCCAAGGGCAAGGTCACTGCGGAGTTCTCAAAGGCGGTTCTCTCCAGGGTCGATGCGCGCACATTCCTGGACGAGCACCTGCCGGACTATGTGAGCACCTACAACGCGATCCTGCGCGGTGAGCCGGACTATGGCGCCTATAGCGAGGCGGTACGCAGCCCCATCAACCATTTGCGCTTGCTGGACCACCATCTCTGGCGCGTGCCTGCGCTGGCCTATCTCTACCGTGAGCGGGAGAACGGCGCGGAAGCAGCAGAGTTCTTCAGCCTGCTCGAGCGGTTCGGCTTTGTCATGATGCTGTACGTCACCAACAGCGATGCCCGCCGCAAGCAGTATGCGCGACTGACGAAGGCCATCCTCGACGGCAAACCGCTCTTCCATCGCAATGGACCGCTCAATTTCTCACGTGAGGACAAACGCCGGATCCGCGAGCGGCTGACGGGCCGGTTCGTCAATTTCATGCAGCGACGGGCTGTCGCCCTTCGCCTGAACGCCGCGCTTGAGAATGGCCAGCAGATTTCATCTGATGAGGATGCGAGCGTCGAACACGTCCTGCCGCGCATCGTACCGGAAGAGAGCCACTGGAACCGCATCTGGCCGAGCGCAACCGTGCAGCGGGAACTCGCCGAAACGGCAGGCAACTTTGTCATCGTGCCGCGCCACGTAAACAGGATCGCGGACCGGCTGGAGTTCCGCGAAAAGAAGAAGCTCTATTTCGCTGATGGCGTCAGGGTCTTTGCCCTGACAGAGGATCTTCGCGGGCGAGAAACCTGGACGCCGGATGATGTGCGTGAGCGCACAGAGCAGCTTGTCGATATTCTGATGGGGGTCTGGTTTCCTGATCCGCTTGGCTGATCAGGGACGGCGGAACTAGCTGAGCGTCTCGCCTGCAGCGTCACCGCCAGCATAGGCCGCAGCCATCTGGTCTGCTGAGAGACGCGCGCCATCAATGACGCTGGCAAGGTCGCGAAGGGCCGCTTCTGTCTCGCGGCGGGCACGGCTCGCGTCGCCTTCGACAATGCCTGTCGCTTCAGAAAAGCTGCGATAGCATTTCTGGGCTGTCACGAGTGCGCTCTCAAAACTGATAAGGTCAGCGCGCTTGACGTCGCCGGACTCAAGGAGGGCCGTCGCGATAAGGTCGAGCTCTTCAAGACTACGCGCAGCCTTCGAAGCATGCGCCTCTACAGTCGCATAGATGGCAGCAGGCTCTTCGACTGAGGCTGCAATGGTTTCGGCGTACGTGCGGGCAGGCGCTGCGTCGCCATCGGGATCAGCACCAAAAAGCATATCCGTAAGACCAGACAGGCCACCTGACTGGCTGACCCAGCCTTTATCGGCCGCCATGGCTTCAAAGGCCTGCGCACGTTCGCGGACTTCAGATTGCTGCTCAGTCAGTTCTGTCTCGACGATTGCCTGTTTGGACACCATCGACACTGTGGTGCAGCCGGACAGAGCCAGAGTTGCAAGACAGAAAAGAAGAGGTTTCATATACTGGTACGACCCGTGCGGTCTTAATACTTTTACTGCGGTTACACATACAGGTTGGAATTTTGACGTCCAGACCCTTATGCCAATCTAGTTCACATACAGCGGTAAGCGTTCAGACAAGGTTTATAGATGCTCAAACTTTACCCACCTATTGACACTAACAGGTCAGGGCGCCTGAGGGTTTCAGACCTGCACGAAATTTATTGGGAAGAATCGGGCAATCCCGACGGTATCCCGGTCATTGGTGTGCATGGTGGCCCGGGCGGCGGCTCCAGCCCTGAAATGCGTCGTTTCTTCGATCCGAAGCTCTACCGCATCATCCTGTTCGATCAGCGCGGCTGTGGCCGGTCCACGCCGCATTCCGAGCTGGAAGAGAATGATACCTGGGCGCTGGTCAGCGACATGGAGCGCATCCGCGAAGCGCTTGATATCGACAAGTGGGTCGTGTTTGGCGGCTCTTGGGGCTCGACCCTGTCGCTCTCCTATGCGGTAACTCACACAGAGCGCGTGCTGGGCCTGATCCTGCGCGGTATCTTCCTGATCACCGAGGCAGAGATCCAGTGGTTCTACCAGGATGGCGCAAGCCGGATTTTCCCGGACGCTTTTGACCGCTATGTCGCCCCGATTCCTGAAGAGGAACGCGGCGACCTGCTGAACGCTTTCCACAAACGCCTGACAGGCAGCGACCGGCGCGCCCGTATCGAGGCGGCAAAGGCCTGGGCCTGCTGGGAAGGTGAGACGATTTCGATCAAGGGCCCGGATTCACGCCCGGCCAAGTTCGAAGAAGACAGCTTCGCAGACGCGTTTGCGCGCATTGAGTGCCACTACTTCGTCAATAAGGGCTTCTTCCCGGAGGACGGCTGGCTGCTGAAGCAGGCCAGGGAGAAGCTTGGCGGCGTGCCGGGCATCATCGTCCATGGCCGCTATGATGTCGTGACGCCGATCGGTACAGCGTGGCAGCTGACAAAGGCATGGCCTGACGCCAAGCTCCACATCGTGCCGGATGCAGGCCACTCCAGCCTCGACCCCGGTATCGTGGACCAGCTGATCACCGCAACGCGCGCTTTTGCCAAGAAGTTCGGCTAAAGCCGCGGACCACCCAAAAGATAAAGGGCGCTCCTGATCAGGAGCGCCCTTTTTTTTATGTACTGCGGGCTGCCGATAGCAGCGTCAGATCAGGACGGCGTCTCGGAGCCAGCGCCTGCATCGGTTTCGGTTTCTTCTGCCGGCGGCTGAACATCCACGTCCTCTACGGATGCGAGCTCATTATTCGGGCCGAGCAGCTGGGTCATGAAGCCGGGCAGCTGAACGTTATATTGCTGCTGGATCTTGTCGAAGAAGCCGAAGAACAGGACGAAGCCGAGGAAGGCCGGCACGAACCAGCGCATCAGGAAGCGCCAGATGTTCATGGTGAAGCCTTCGCCGATCTCGCTGGTCATCATGTCGCGTGAAAGGACCCAGCCTGCGAAGATCACGGCGAGCAGGCCACCAAGCGGCAGCAGGATGTTGCCGGTCACGAAGTCCACAAAGTCGAGATACTCAAGCGAGAACACATAGGCCGCGCCGACGACGAACAGGATGAAGCCCATGCCCATTGCTGCGCCGAGACGGGTCACGCCCTGACGCTCTTCAAGCCATGAGACAGAGACCTCAAGCAGCGAGATGGACGAGGTGAACGCCGCAAAAAGAGCGAGCGCAAAGAACACCACTGCGATGATTGCGCCGCCCGGAATGGAGCCAAAGGCAACTGGCATCGACACGAAGAACAGGCTTGGACCGCCTGCAGGGTCGAGACCCGCGGCGAACACCACTGGGAAGATAGCGAAACCCGCGACCAGCGCGACCATGGTGTCCGAGCCCGCAACGATACCGGACGAGCGCGGGATATTTGTGGAGCGCGACAGGTAGGCACCATAAGTAATCATGAGGCCGACGCCGATACCAATCGAGAAGAAGGCCTGACCGATCGCTTCGAGGAAGGTGTTGAAGCCAACCTGGTCCCATTTCGGAGTAAGCAGGAATTCTGCCGCGCTGGCCGCATCACCGGTCGCAAGACCAAAGCCCACCACCACGACGAGCATGATGAAGAAGGCTGGCATCAGGATGGTCGCTGCGCGCTCAATACCGCCCTTAACGCCTCGGCCCACGACCGCGATATTAGCGATCAGGAAGATGGCGAGTAGCAGCAGCATATACCATTTGGACACGAGCGGATGTTCGCCCTGGCCAATGGTATTGTCGAAGTTTGCGCCAGAGCTGGCTGCATCCATTCCCGTGAAGTTGCCGCCAAGCGCCTGCAGCGTGAAAGCCATGAGCCAGGCGGAAATAACGACATAAAAGCTGAGGATGAAGGTGGCGGTGATCGTACCGACCCAGCCGACTATGCCCCAGTTCAGGGATTTTGATTCTGCGCGGGCGAGCGACTGGACGCCTTCAATGGCCGACATGCCGGATTTCCGGCCCATCGAATATTCCGCCATCAGCAGCGGCAGACCCACAAAGGCGACGCAGAGCAGGTAGATGATAATGAAGGCACCGCCCCCATTTTCACCTGCGGTGTACGGAAACCTCCAGAAATTGCCGAGACCTACCGATGAGCCGACGGCGGCCATGATGAAGCCGAATTTCGACCCCCATGTCTCAGTCTTGCGGCCAATTTCCATTATCTGCTCCCCTCGAGAAAAGAATTTTGCCGGACACTAGCTTTAGCGGGACAAAGGTCAACGTACCTGCCCACATGGAGGTCAAATCATCCCCTGCGTGCTGAGCCGCTCGTCGCGGCCAAGGTGCACGGAAAGGAGGATGCCGAAACACGCCATTGTCGTGAACATCACGGTGCCACCATAGGATACGAGCGGCAGCGGCACGCCGACAACTGGCACCAGCCCCAGCACCATGGCGACATTAAACAGGATGAAGAAGGCGACCGTCGCGACGCAGCCAACAGCCGCAAAGCGGCCAAAGAGGGATGTCGACCGCCCCGCGATCACCAGCCCCCAGGCGAGAATGGCTGCCCAGAGAAGCAGAAGCCCTGTCGCGCCGAGGAAGCCGAACTCTTCCGCAATGACGGTCAGGATGAAGTCGGTGTGCTGTTCGGGAATATAGTCGAGCTGGGCCTGCGTGCCTTCCATGAAGCCCCTGCCCTGCCAACCGCCTGAGCCGATAGCGATCTTTGCCTGCTCGATCTGGTAGCCATCATCGAGCGCGTTGACGGACTGACCTGTCAGCTGTGCAAGGAATGTGTTCACGCGCTCGCGCTGATAGTCCTGCAGTACAAACATGTAGATCGGCCACGCACTGGCGATGCCTGCGATAACGACTGCTGCGATGATACGATAGTAGAGACCTGCAAGGAAAATGAGGACGGCGCCAGATGCGATGAGCGCCAGCGTCGTGCCGAAGTCAGGCTGTTTGAAGATCAGCGCCGCCGGGACGATGATAATGAAAAGGGCCGGCAGGTGGATGAAGAACCTGCCCGACTGGAAGGTCAGGTTATTATGGTAGTAGCGCGCAAGCGCGAGGGTGAGCGCAAGCTTCATGAACTCTGACGGCTGAACGCCGATCGGGCCGAGCTGCAGCCACCGCGTCGCCCCGCCTCGCGTCAGGCCGAACAGCTCCACACCAATGAGCATGGCCAGCGTCACGAAATAGGCGGGCCATGCAGCCCTGAGCCAGATGCCGATCGGCACGAGCGCGATGACAAACAGGATGCCCAGCGAAATAGCGAAACGAACCGCATGACGGGCCGGCAGGCCCGCTTCTTCGGGGTTTGTGAATGTGGAGGAATAGAGCGCTGCGGTGCCGATACAGGCGACGGTGATCAGCATCAGGACCAGGCCCCAAGGCAGTTCGCCCAGCGTCCCTGCAAAGGTCCGGTCTTCAAATCTTATGGCAGAGGCGCGCGCAGCTCGCGCCATTATGGTGTGCCCCCGCTATTGCCGGTGCGCGGTGCAGAAGCGGTCTGCTGCCAGCGGGCGGCAGCGCGAGAGTCGCGCTTGATGGCGGTTGCGAGGATATCGCGGGCAACAGGCGCAGCGGTACTGGAGCCGCCCTCACCGTGCTCGACCACGACGGAGATCGCATATTTCGGATCGTCCGCAGGCGCATAGGCGACGAACAGCGCGTGGTCGCGAAGGCGGCGGGCGATCTCCTCACCCTTGAGAACGCCAGAGCGGCGTTCGGCTTCAGAGATACGGCGCACCTGCGCGGTACCTGTCTTGCCAGCGAGGCGCGGTCCGCCAAGGCCAAGGTCGCCTGAGCGCCAGGCCGTACCGCCCGCCTCGGAGGTCACGCCGTACATACCGTCCATCATGCGTTGCATGTGATCGGGGTCGAGCGGCTCTGCATACGGGATTGGTTTGTCCGGGCGCGGGCCTTCGCCAATGATGTACGGCTCGATCAGCCTGCCCTTTGCGGCGATGCGCGCAGACATCAGGGCCAGCTGGAGCGGTGAGGTGGAGAGGTAGCCTTGTCCGATGCCATAGTTCAGCGTTTCGCCTTCATACCATGGCTCCCCGAGGGCTGCGCGCTTCCACGCATCGTCCGGCACCGTGCCGCCGCGCCCGCCCGTCAGGCCAAGGTCCCAGACCTGCCCGAAACCAAAGCGGCGCGAGACGTCAGCCAGGTGTTCGACACCAACGCGGCGCGCAATCTCATAGAAGTAGACGTCACAGCTGCCCTTCATGGCCCAGTGCATGTCGACATTGCCGTGACCGCCGCGCTTCCAGCAGTGCCAGGTGCGGTTACCGAAGCGGTAATAGCCATTGCAGTGAACACGCTGATCCGGATTGATACCCGCTTCCAGCGCGGCCGTTGCAACCACCATCTTGAAGGTAGAGCCCGGCGGATAGGTGCCGTCATAAGCCTTGTGGTAAAGCGGTGAACGATCATTCTCACGCAGCGCGTTATAGTCTGCATAGGAGATGCCGTTCACGAAGTCGTTCGGGTCGAAGGCTGGGGTCGAGACGAAGGCGAGGATAGCCCCCGTCTCGATATCAAGCACGACAGCTGCGCCGCTTTCGTCACCAAAGCGATCAATGGCGGCGCGCTGAAGCTCCGCATCAATTGTAAGGCCGATATCACGGCCCGGGGTCGGCGCGAGATCCTCGCTCTCCAGTTCGCGGATAACGCGGCCCGCCGCATTGGTTTCAAGCCGGCGAAAGCCCGGCTCACCGCGCAGCCATGTTTCGGCCGCCCGCTCAATGCCGGAACGGCCCGTGCGCATATCCGGGTGGCGGAAGAGGCGTGCCAGAAGTGAGGCTTCCTCGGGCGACGCATTTTCGGTCAGCCGCGCCAGGTCATCGGAGCTTGCCTTCGCCACATAACCCAGCACGTGCGCAAGGTCGCGGCCGCGCGGATAGGAGCGCGTTGCAGCCATGTCAGCGCGGACGCCGGGCATGTCTGCCGCCAGCAGCGTCATGCGGGCGAACTCTTCATAGGTGAGCTCACTCTTGACGATGGTCGACTGGAATGAGGCCTGGCTGCGGGCCTGCTGGATCACGCGCTGGCGCTCATCCATCGGCAGGTCGATATGGCGCGCAATCTCTGCAAGGGTCGCATCCATATCCGCCGTCTGCTCGCGAACGATGGAGACGCGCCCCGCCTGACGGTGGGAAGCAAGCGGCACGCCGAAACGGTCATAGATCGCCCCGCGGACCGGCGGGGCAAGGTCGAGCTTTACGCCGTTCTCATTCGCGATTTCCTTATAGCGCTCGCCCTCGAAGAGCTGCAGCTGGACAAGGCGGGCCACGAGGCCGGAGAACATGACACCGCCAGCCGCACCCGTGATGATGGTGCGCCGGTTGAGCCTGGATTCGAAGTCGAGTTCACTGCTCATGACATGCTCCCCGCGAGTGGGCCGACCCTACGGCCAAGATCAAAGACGGGTGCTGTAAGGATATGCAGAATATACGTGACTACAAACACATTCACCAGTGGAGAGAGCTGAACAAGGTGGTTTCCGGAGAAGCTCGCAAACAGCCAGACCAGTATGAATGACACCGCATAGAGCACGACCGGCGCGACCGTGCTGATCAGCGGATTGCGCTCCCGGTCAAAGCTGCGCGCAATAAGAGAGCTAGCGCCATAGGCGGCCAGATTGATGAAGCCGAAACAGCCAAGCGGGGCATAGGCGCTGACGTCCTGTGCCAGTCCAAAGATCACAAGCACTACCATCGGCCGGAAGCCCAGACCGCTGCGCCCCCAACCAATGGCGGCGACCAGAGAGGCATACGGCCAGACCAGTTCTGTATCGAACAGCGTTTTCGGGGTGAGGCCGATCAGACCAATGGCAGCGACGATGAGCGTGCCGATGAGGAAGCGGCTCGTCGGGCCAGTTTCGGCCCAGATACCGGCAATGGCAGAGAGACGTTCAGACTTGCGGCGTCTTGCCATTCTCAACCGCCTCCCGGCGCGCCAGCGTCTGGCAGCGCCCCTGATGCAGCCGTTTCTGCGCCCGCGTCATCCGCCGCGCCTTCAACAGCCGTCTCGCCTTCTTCGGACAGGTCTTCTGCTGGAAACTCTTCCGGCCGCGGAATCTGCATGCTGGGCATCAGACGAACGAAGCCGCCGCGCCCTTTATTCATGCCGAACTCGACACGAAGCGTACCGCCGCGCTCAACGACCTCGCCGACAACGATGCCGCGCGGGAAGATCCCGCCTTCGCCAGAAGTGAGAACCCGCTCGCCCAGAATGAAGCTGCCGCGTTCGGGAAGGTCTGTCAGTGTGCCGAGGTCATCGCGGTCGCCGAACAGGATGGCGCGCATTCCGCTCGCTTCGCCCATGACTGGGACACGTGAGTTGAAGTCCGCCACAAGCAACACGCGCGAAGACCGCTCACCGATCTGGACGACGCGTCCGACGAGGCCGCCCTCATTCTCGGCATAGGCGCCGGGCTCTACCCCCTGGAGCGTGCCCGCATTAACGAGGATCGCCTCCCGGAAAGGCCCGTTTGTTTCTGAGGTGATACGTGCCGTGACACCGCGTACGGGCGGCTCACCCATGACGTTCAGCATGTCCTCATAGGCTTCTAGGCGTGCGGCCATGGAAATTGCCACCGAGCGATAGCGGGTCAGTTCGCGCACTTCTGCTTCAAGTTCTCGGATACGTTCGTCGCGGGCGGCTTTGCCGGAGATACGGTCCCAGAGGCCGGGGCGGGCTGAACTTGCAAGCTGGTCAGCGGCCACGGTCCGTGCCGGATCGATCCAGGCGCGCAGGCGCGGAGACGTCTGGGCCAGAAGCACAGCAAACAGCACAACGAGCGCCACAATGAGGGCGTATCGGCGTACTGGCCGGGCTTTCAGTCTTTTTCCACGCAGACGGGCCATGGTTGTCCCTTATTGCCTCCCCACGGCAGGGCTATTCCTGAAGTGAAGCGCGGCCGCGTGCAACCGGGTTTTCAGCGGCGCTGACGTGATCGCGCCCGTTCCTGACCGGTTAGACTTCCGGCGACAGGACGTTGCGCATGCGCACCAGATTCTCGAGCACATAACCGCAACCCTGCGCGACGCACTTCAGTGGGTCGTCAGCGATCATCACAGGCAGCTTGGCCTGTTCGCGGATCACCACGTCGAGATTACGCAGGAGCGCGCCGCCGCCGGTCAGCACGATGCCGCGGTCTACAATGTCAGCAGCAAGCTCTGGCGCCATGGCTTCGAGCGCGAGGCGGATCGCGTCAACGATTTCATTTACCGGGTCAGCAAGCGCCTCGGCCATCATGGCCTCGTTCACTTCAACTTCGTTCGGAACGCCGTCGATGGTGCCGCGACCACGAACAGTGACGGTCAGGCCGTCGCCGCTCTCTGGCGCTTTTGCAGACGCGATTTCTTTCTTGATCCGCTCAGACGACATTTCGCCGATCATGATCTGCTGGTTCTTGCGCAGATAGGACATGATGGCGTGGTCCATCTTGTCGCCGCCAACGCGCACCGAGCGCGAATAGACGATACCGCCCAGCGAGAGGACGGCGACCTCTGTCGTGCCGCCGCCAATGTCGACGACCATGGAGCCTGCAGGCTCCTCAATTGGAAGACCGGCGCCAATTGCGGCTGCCATTGGCTCTTCGATCAACTGGACTTCGCGCGCACCCGCCGCAAGAGCGGACTGGTGGATCGCGCGGCGCTCAACGTTCGTTGCAGAGCTTGGAACACAGATGATGATCAACGGGGATACGAAAGCCCGGCGGTTATGCACTTTGCGGATGAAGTGCTTGATCATTTCTTCGGCGACTTCGAAGTCAGCGATCACGCCATCGCGCATCGGGCGGATGGCTTCCATGTTGAGCGGGGTCTTGCCGAGCATCTGCTTGGCCTGGTTGCCAACCGCGTACACGACCTTGCGGCCGCCCTGGTTCATGTAGGCGACGACGGATGGCTCATCGAGCTTGATCCCCTGACCCTTTACATAGACGAGCGTGTTCGCTGTCCCGAGGTCAATCGCCATATCTGTGGAGAGCATGCCGAGAAGGCTACCGATCATGAGTAAGGTCGCTTCTTTACTGTAGGCACGACCAAATTAGCTGCAGTCGTGCGGAATTTTCTTTGCCAGCCCATAATCCCCATGCAGCCTTATTCTGCGGAAAGCAAGTGAGAGGCTGCCCGAGATCGGTACGCGACGTACTCTATTAAAGTTTCGACAAAATAGGTCTGTACGGCCCCATAAGCTACAGATCGATCACAAGCTCAAAAATGTACGATCCGTACTTTATGGGTTTACCCGCTACCTTCTGCAGCGACGCTCACCGCGTAGAATTGTCATTCAGTGGATCGGCTGCGCGCGACTGATCTACCGCCAAGGCGTTGCGGCGCGCACGCGACAGCTTTCGGCGTGCATCGGCTAGTTCTGCTTCGGCCTTTCGCTGATTGCGTTCGGCTTTTTCAAGATCGCTTTCCGCGCGGCGTACACGCTTTCGGGCGTCCTGAACGTCCTCGCGCTCCTTTTCCAGCGTACGCACGAGACGCGCGACGTTTTTCTCCTGCGCCTCCACACGGGCGTCTGCAGCGGCAAGGGGATCTTTCGGCACAGTGTCACCTTGCGATGTCTGACAGGCAGCAAGCATGATTGAAGCGGCAAGAAAACTGGGCACGAAAGTTCTGTTCATGGGGTAGTCGTCCGGTTGGCGTGTTCAATGAACACGACCAACGACCCCCGCGAAGTTTGCGTTCCTGCGAACCGCAGCTCTCAGGCGGCCAGCCGCTTGAGCCGCCTTGCTTCCAGCTTGTTGAGGGCGTGGATATAGGCTTTTGCGCTCGCCACCAGCGTATCCGGGTCCGACGCGCGCCCGACAGCCATGATGCCCTCGCCGTTCAGCCGGACGCTGACTTCAGCCTGGGCATCCGTGCCGCCGGTAACAGCGTGCACCTGATAGAGGTCCAGCTTGGCCTCATGGTTCACGATCTTGCGAATGGCGTTGAAGACGGCGTCGACGGGGCCGTTGCCGGTGCAGCTCGCTTCCAGAAGCTCTCCATCGACACGGAGCGACAGATCCGCCTGCTGCGGCCCGACGGAGCCGGCAATGACGCGGAGACTATCGAACCCGACCCGTTCACCCATCGCCGACAACTGATCATCGACCAGAGCCAGAATGTCATCGTCGAAGACGTGCTTCTTGCGGTCTGCGAGATCCTTGAAACGGCGAAACGCCTCGTTCAAGGAATCAGGGTCGAGTTCATAGCCGAGCGAGGCGAGCTTGTCCCGGAAGGCGTTGCGGCCGGACAGTTTGCCCATCACCAGTGAGGATTTGGACACGCCAACATCCTCAGGCTTCATGATCTCATAGGTCTCGGTATTCTTCAGCATGCCATCCTGGTGGATGCCGCTTTCATGGGCGAAGGCGTTCTTGCCGACGATCGCTTTATTATACTGGACCGGAAAACCCGTGATCCGGCTCACCATCTGGCTGGCGCGCGCCAGCCTTGTCGTGTCGATGCCCGTTTCGAACGGCAGCGTGTCACCGCGCACCTTGAACGCCATGACGATCTCTTCGAGCGCCGCATTGCCTGCGCGTTCGCCAAGGCCGTTGATCGTGCATTCAATCTGGCGCGCGCCGTTCTGCACCCCGGCAATGGAGTTCGCGACAGCGAGGCCGAGATCATTATGGCAGTGCGTCGACCAGATCACTTTGTCCGCGTTCGGGATGGTTTCCCGCAGAGCCCTGATCAGGCCGCCATATTCGTCGGGGTGGGTGTAGCCTACGGTATCTGGCACATTGATCGTCGTTGCACCGGAGGCAATGGCGGCGTCGATGCACTTGCAGAGAAAGTCGAACTCTGTCCGGGTCGCGTCCTCTGCGGACCACTCAACGTCTTCGACCAGGTTCCGGGCGTGAGCGACCGAGCGCCCAACCGCCTCCAGCACCGCATTCGGCCCCATCTGGAGCTTGTGCTTCATGTGCACGGGGCTGGTGGAAATGAACGTATGGATGCGCGGGCGGGCCGCGTGTCGCACAGCCTCACCGCAGCGGTCGATATCTTCCAGCTTTGAACGCGACAGTCCGGTGATCACCGAAGACTTCGACCGGCGGGCAATGTCCCGCACGGCTTCGAAATCACCCTGCGACGAGGCTGGAAAGCCCGCCTCAATAATGTCGACGCCCATCGTTTCGAGGAGGTCGGCAAGGTCCAGCTTTTCATTATGCGTCATGGACGCGCCTGGCGACTGCTCGCCGTCGCGCATGGTCGTGTCGAAGATCAGGATGCGGTCTTTTTCGGTAGTCATGGACGGGCCTGCGGGGTCTTTTGAGATGTCAGCGAAAGGGCGTTTAAGTCGATCCCCTGACCAGGCGCCGGACCATCAGCGTCCAGCGACCACCAGCCAGGGGCTGCTAAGTAGCAGGTCCGTTAGTCCCTCAAGAGGCAAATTCTTGCGCATGAGTGACCTATTCCGGCTTTTCGCTTGCCCTGTCAACCGGCCTTATGGACATCGGGGAAATGATCTTGCCCGATCTCTGACGGTGCCGGACATAGAGCCAGAGGCCACCAAATATCAGCGCGGCCAGCACTGCGAGCGCGGCTGCAATGAGGGGTGAGCCGGTGATCGCTGACATCAGGCTCTGGCCCGCAAAGGTCACCAGAAGGATCTTGGGAAGCGATCCGATCGCCATACCGCCGAGAAAGGCGAGATAGTTCGCGCGCAGTGCACCGAAGGCCATATTGACGATCAGGAAGGGGCCTGTCGGTACGTTACGTACGATCATGCTGGCCGCAAACGCGTTCCGGCTGACGAACTCGGCAAACCGGGCCGCGCGGCGCCCGGAGAAGCGCGCCACCGCCGCCTCACCGCTGAAGCGGCCCAGCCAGAACGTTACTGTCCCGGACACCATGGTCGCAACCCATGAATAAAGCGCGCCGTTCACCGGACCGAAGGCGACCACAGCCGCCCCGATCAATCCGAACTGCGGCAGTCCGACAAAGGCCGCCCCCGTGAAGAGCGCAATGACCGCCGGGAGCGCCCATGGCGTATCGGCCATTTCCTGCATCTGCGCGATGAAGGCCTCAAGCGAGCCGAGCACGCCTGTCTTGCCGAGCAGGAAAAGCGTTATGACGGCAGCGCCCAACCCCAGGCCCAGCCAGAGTGCCTTGCGCGAACGCGCAGCGGGAATACGGTCGGTCGGGGTCGTCATAACCGCCTCCCTGTCCTCCAGCGGCTGGCTGCGGTCAAGCGATCCTCACAGAACGCCCTGCAGCCTTATTGCGGCGCGCTCATCGGCTTTTCGAACTTCATGAGGAACTGGTCGGTACGACCACGAACGGACTCGTCGAAGACATTCGCATTCAGGTCGTCGCCAGGATTGTCGAGCAGGTCACTCTCGGCAACCAGAACGAAGCCGGCTTCGCGGCCAAGGTCCCGCACGATCTGCGGATCGATACGGTGGGTCTCACCACCAATGGTCGCCGGAGCGCCTTCAGGGGCTGTGTGATCAAGAACAACAAAGCTGCCGCCCGGCTTCAGGACGCGGAAGATTTCAGGGAAGGAGTCATCGGGATTGGCGACGAGCGGCTCTCCATTCTCTGGCGTGTACCAGAGCTCATGCGGCCCCTGGAACCAGGTCACAACGTCGACGCTCTCATCTTCCAGCGGGAAGCTGTCAAAGTCGGCGCGCAGATATTCGACATTATCCAGCCCATCCATCCGGATCTCGGCAGCATCCCCAAGGAAGCCATCAAAGGCCGCCGGGTTCTGCATGTAGAGGGTCGCATCATCGTTGAGATAGCGCGACAGGATCTCGGTGAAGTAGCCGCCACCTGCTTCAAGCTCGAGGACAGTTTCATCCGGTTGAAGGCCCGTAAACTCGATCACACCGGCAGGGCGGCGCAGCTCATCGCGCTCGACATCGGTTTCAGGCCGTTCGCTGCTTGCAATCGCACTTTGAAGGCGCGCTGCATCGACACTTGGCGATGACATCATCGGCGGAAGGGGCGCTTCGGCCGGTGGCAGATCATCGCCGCTTTGCGTGGCACAGGCGCTTGCCAAAAGAAGCGCGCTCAGTCCTGTCAGACGCTTGATCATGCTCAAATCCTCCTTCGAAAGGCGATGCATCGTGACGAGTGGGATAAGCGCTTCGCCAGTCGCAGACAATGGAAAAGCGAAACTTCCCCACTTGCAGTGACTGACAGGAAACCGCCACATTCCTGACGTGTTGTATAAACGTTACAGGATTACAAACCTTCAGTGAGGTCCCGAAAGATGAAAGCCACAAGCCTGCTACTCGCCGGACTGGTCAGCGTCTCTGCATTCGCTTTTGCGCCGACGGCATCTGCGCAATTTGGACCGGAGCGCATCGCCAAGCCGGATGCGGACGAGCTCTACGCCGACCGCGCCATGCAACAGGGTTGGTATGATGATGCGTTGGAGCGTTATTCTGCAGCCTGCGAAGACAAGAGCCAGCAACGTGAAGTCTGGTCCCGTAATTGTCGCAAGGCCGGGAACATCTACCGCCGCGGCCTCGGCGTCGAGCAGGACTATGAACGCGCACGCGAGCTTTACGATACGTCCTGCTTCGATGGCCGCGATGCAGATAGCTGCCTTGAGCAGGCGCATGTCAGCTTCACCGGCAATGATGGAAATGAAGACCTCGAATATGCACGCCGCCTCTACAAGCGCGCCTGCGATCTTGGCGACCAGACCGGCTGCGGGGGCTATGGCTCCATGCTCTATCGCGGTCAGGGCGGCATCATGCAGCGCGAAGAAGGCAAGGATTATATCCAGCGCGCCTGTGAAATTGGCGACACCTGGTCGTGTGAGCGCGCGCGGGGTTATGGCTTTCCTGATCGGCGCGGCCTCTAGGGGGGCGAGCGTAAATCGCGACTATCTGGAGATAGATAAAATTTAAAACCTGCGATTACGCCAATATTTGCTTTCGGTTGGTAAGTACGGCGCATGACGCAAGGCTATCGCCTCCTTGAAGCCGATAATGGCGCCGTTTCACGAGCCCTGATTTTCTTCGGGTTCGTGATCGCCGCCGCCCTGTCGCTTTCGGTCCTGTTCGCTGTCCTGGTGATCAAGTTCTTTGGCGTCCCGGCGGGCGATTCCGACTTCATGATAATGACGATCGTCATTGCCGCCTGCGTTGCGAGCCCGATGGCAGGCCTTGCTGCCCAGAACCAGTACCGGGTCGATCGCTACCAGATGACACTGGAAGCCATGGCGTCCACGGACCCTCTGACCGGCCTTCTCAATCGCCGGTCCTTCAAGACGCTGGCCGAAGAAGAACTCGCCCGTATGGAGCGTACCAAGAACAGCGTCTACGTCGCCCTCTTCGACCTAGACCACTTCAAGGGCGTCAACGACACGCATGGTCATGCTTTTGGAGACCGTGTCCTCGTGGCCGTCGCCAATCTCAGCCACGCTGCATTGCGCGGCCCGTTTGACCGGCTCGGGCGCTGGGGCGGTGAAGAGTTCATTATCCTGTTGAGCGATGTCACACAGGAGCAAGCGGAGAGCGTTTGCGAACGTCTTCGCAAGCGCATTGCAGGCTCCGACCTCACCTTCAACGGCAAGACCACGCGCGTGTCGGCGAGCTTCGGCCTTGCAAAACTCCGCCCGGAAGACGGCCTCCAGGCCTCCATCGAGAAGGCTGATGGCTTCCTTTATGAGGCCAAGAATGGCGGGCGGAACTGCGTGCGCAGCGAACCAAGGATCCGCAGCGCCGCCTAGCGCGGGCAGCCTGCTTGCGACCTCCAACCTATTGTGAACCCACATCGCGGCTCATACATTGAGCCCGTGATGATACCATTTTCCGTTCTCGACCTCGCCCCGATCGTTGAGGGCAGCAATCCGCAGGATGCGCTCGCCCGTGCCCGGCGCCTTGCCACGCATGCCGACCGGCTCGGCTACAATCGCTACTGGCTGGCCGAACACCACAACATGCCCGGCATTGCGAGCGCCGCAACGGCCGTGATGATTGCCCATGCAGGGCAGGACACACAGAATATCCGCCTCGGTGCTGGTGGCATCATGTTGCCGAACCACGCGCCGATCATGGTCGCCGAACAGTTCGGGACGCTGGAAGCCATCTATCCCGGCCGCATCGATCTCGGCCTTGGCCGCGCACCGGGCGGCGACCAGCTCGTTTCACAGGCCCTGCGCCGCACCATGGTTGGCGGCGAAGATCGCTTTCCCAAGGAGGTCATGGAGCTGCAGGCTTTCCTCGGCCCGGTCCAGCCGGGTCAGCGCGTGCAGGCCGTGCCCGGCGGCAATACCAATATCCCGCTCTGGATCCTCGGTTCGTCGACATTTGGCGCGCAGCTGGCGGCCTATCTCGGCCTGCCCTATGCGTTCGCCTCTCACTTTGCCCCGCAGCAGATGAAGCAGGCGATCTCGATCTACCGCGAGACGTTCCAGCCGTCAGAGCAGCTTAAGAAGCCTTATGTGATGCTGGGCTACAATATGATTGCAGCCGATAGCGACGATGAGGCCGACCGGCTCGCCTCGTCGCTGCGCCGGACATTCGTCAATCTGCGCCGGGGCACACCGACACGCCTCGCCCCGCCTGACCCGTCCTTCGATGCGGAAATCCAGCCGCACGAACGTACTATGCTGGAGTCGACCCTCGCCTGCACAGCCATTGGCTCACCAAGAACCGTCAGTGAGAAGGTCGAAACGTTCCTCGCCGATACCGGAGCTGACGAGCTGATCCTGTCGGCCCATATATTCGACGAGAAGGCGCGGCTTCGCTCATATGAAATCGCTGCCGAAGTCCGCGAAAGCCTCAGCGCATCGAAAGCAGCCGAGTAGGGTTCGCTAAAGATTTACTGGCGGGAGATGCACTGGCGCGTTAGACCGCGCGCCCATGCTTAGATCCCGCCTCCTTGCCATGCCGGTGCTGATTGCCGCCTTCGCGATTGCGATGGGCGCAGTCATCGACGCGCTTGTAAAAGGCGTCGCACCCGGCGCAGGCCTGCACCATCTGCTCGCCTGGCGGTTTCTTTTCGGCGGGGTCATTGCCGGCGCGGTCTTCCTCGCCAAGAAGCGCCCACGCCCCTCCAATGAAGCGATACGGTTTCACACCATGCGAGGGCTGCTCCAGCTCTTCTGCGCCTTCACCTTCTTCTATGCGCTAACGCAGCTGCGCCTTGCCGAAGCCACCGCGCTTGGCTTTACCGCAGCACTAATGGTTGCGCCTGTGGCCCGCCTGGTGATTGGTGAAAGGCTGAGCGGCGTTGCCGTACTTGCTGCCCTGATCGGATTTGGGGGTGTGGCGCTCGCCGTATTCGGCTCCAATCCGGAAGGGAGCACAGCCCCCGGGGAACGCACGCTTGGCTATGTTGCGTTGTTCAGCTCCACCATCGGTTACGCCTTCGTCCTGGTCTTCCTGCGGATGCGGGCGCGCCATGAAGACGCGACGACGATCGCCCTCTTCACCAATATCGTGCCGGCCATCGCGCTCCTGCCGGTCACGCTTGGCCTGTTTGGCTGGCCATCACTTTCCTACATCCCCTTCTTCCTGCTGCTGGGGCTGCTTGGCTATTCGGTCTGGTACCTGATGACGCTGGCCTATGCGCAGGCCGAAGCGCAGGTGCTGGCGCCATTGGAGTATACCGCACTGGTGTGGAGCGCCCTGCTCGGGCTTTTCTTCTTCGATGAATGGCCGGGCCCGGCGCTCTGGATCGGCGCAGTCATCATCATCGGAAGCTGTCTTCTGGTCGCCTTTGAAAGCCGCTTCCGGACACGGCGCGGCGCAAGGATGCCCGCAAGCGACCTGCCCGAATAGTCGGCTTCGGTGTCGCCCCTCCTTGCACCCGTGCTAGCAGCTTGAAGACACGCGCTCTGCCGTTGCGGTCAGCATGACGGGCACGTTCTCGCTCGCTGTACCGGTCCAGCCAGTTGCGTTGAGCACGGCCGTGTCGGCGCCAACCTGAAGACGGCCTTCCAGCTCTCCATCAGGACCACCGGCGCATTGCAGCGTGAAATCATAGCCACCGGGCGTCAGCTCGCTGTCGGTAATGCGGCAGCGTGAATTGATGTCGTTGAAGAGCTGGTCGAAGGAGCTTTGCGACATGTCCGGACCAACACAATACTGGCCGCGGTCGCCTGCCGGGATGGGGCCGATCATGTAGCGCGCCTGATAGGACCAAAGACCCTCAGCCACGTTGGACTGGGCATAGGCCGGGGCCGTCGCCGCAGCAGCAATAGAGGCAAGCGCCAGGAGGGACATACGAAGGGTCATGGAAGCCTCTCAGCAGCGTCGGTTTTCTACGCGCTGAAGATGCGCCTGCCCGCGACGGGCGGCAAGATAAAGTGATTTAATCTGGTGTTCAGCCATCATTCAGGGCTGGCTCAAACCGCAGAACAAAGTCGATGACTTTCGCAGCGGGCATCTCACACGGCTTCAGCCGGGGCTCACCTGCCACGCGGTATAGGTTGAAGCTGACGTGGTCATCGCCGCCAAGCGCTTCGCCGTAGAGTTTCACACGCCTGCCGTCCGCAGACCGCTCGACCGTGACACCCCAACTGCCCCCGCAATAGCTGCCACGGCTATAGCCAGTGGGCAGCTTTGCGAGGGCAATCAGGAATTGCTCATCCAAGCCTAGTTACGCGACTTGTCGACAAGGCGGTCATTCTGCGCCCACTGCATCATGCCGCGCAGCTTCTCGCCGACTTCCTCGATGAGGTGATCGTTCATGCGGGCGCGTTTGGCGTGGAAGCCCGGTGCACCAGCCTGGTTTTCCAGCACCCAGTTGCGCGCGAACGTGCCGTCCTGGATGTCGGTCAGGATCTTCTTCATCTCGGCCTTGGTCTTGGACGTGATGACGCGCGGGCCGGAGACATACTCACCGAATTCGGCCGTATTGGAGATCGAGTAGTTCATGTTGGCGATGCCGCCCTCATAGATGAGGTCGACGATCAGCTTCGTCTCGTGGAGGCATTCAAAATAGGCCATTTCCGGCGCATAGCCTGCCTCGACCAGCGTTTCGAAGCCTGCCTTGATCAGCTCGACGATACCGCCGCAGAGCACGGCCTGCTCACCGAAGAGGTCCGTCTCGGTCTCTTCGCGGAAGCTGGTCTCGATGACGCCCGCGCGGGTATTGCCGATGGCTTTGGAGTATGAGAGCGCCACGTCTTTTGCGGTGCCGGTCGCGTCCTGATGGATCGCGATCAGGCCCGGCAGGCCGAAGCCGCGCTGATACTGGTCACGCAGCGTGTGGCCAGGGCCCTTTGGCGCCGACAGCGAAATATCGACATTCGCGGATGGGCGGATGAGATTGTAGTGAATGTTGAAGCCGTGGCCGAACATGATGTGCTGGCCGTCGCGGACATGCGGCTCGATCTCGTTTGCCCAGAGGACAGCCTGCTTCTCGTCCGGGATGAGGATCATCACGACATCGGCCCACTTGGTCGCCTCTGCCGGGGTCATCACTCTCAGGCCTTCAGCCTCGGCCTTCTTGCGGCTGGCGGAGCCTTCCTGAAGACCGACGACGATGTCAGCGACGCCGCTGTCACGGGCGTTGAGCGCATGCGCATGGCCCTGGCTGCCATACCCAATGACGGCAACTTTCTTCTTGGTGATGAGGCCGAGATCGGCGTCCTGCTCGTAATAGACTTTCACAGCGTGTTACTCCTGACTGTTTGAATTCGTCCGCAATCGGAAGTATTTTCTGATTGCGGCCATGGGTGGGTAAGGGCGCGCATTGGCGCAGCTAAATTCGTCCGCGCTGATGCGCTGCGAAATTGAGGCCAGCAATTTCTGAAGGTCGTAAGAGAAGGCAGAAGTCATTCCGAAGTCCGCCGGGTGCCTATCATCAAAGATCACCCAACTCGTATCCGGAAAGAAGGTCGAAAGGGCGGCGCCGTCCTCACTCTTCGTGAACAGTGCCCCTTTATCATCGAGCACATATTCTTCCTGCGGGAGCTTTTGATCACTCATGTCGAGCTGAGACAACGATACCGCCAAACCCGACTCTTGGTCTGTAAGCGCTGTCTCGCCCACGCTACAAATACTGTTCTCGCGCAGAGCCTCCGCCGAGCTGGTTGGAAGTTCCAAGATCCGATAGGCGGCACTCCAAGCGTCGCCCTCGCGCGTAAATTTCCAAAGGGAACTCCCCCACGCGCTATGGGCACCGTAGAATTCGTGGACGATCGAGAAGCCATCGGGTCCGAGCTGTTGGTTCAGCTGCGGCCAGAAGTGTTGTTGAATATCTTGCGCCAAGCTGATGCGAGTCTCGAGATACTCATCAAACTGAACATCAGAGTAAGCCGCCGGAGCGATGATGGCAGAGAACGCCAATGAGAGCATGAGAGCTTTCAATTCTTGCTACTCCTTTGAATTTCTTAAACTAGTGATCTCTTCAGAAACGCTGACCAATCGCGCCCTGATATCCTCGAATTGCTCGGCATGTTTCGCATCGAGCGTCGGCTCGGGGGGAACTTCGCGGACGCTGGTGGACCGGTCGCAGTCGATGCGACTGGAAAAAAGCTCGGTCGTTAAAGCAACAATATGGCGCTCGAAAACATCATATTGCGCCTCGAAATCGGCGATCATTTCGGGAGATGCCTTCGATGAACGCACGTCAGCGAGCGAGATAAAATATTCCAGATATCTAGCCTCAAACCGCTCGTCGTCATGTAAGCGAACACCGGTGATAGTTGGGTGGCTGCTGTCGCGTTCAAAAAATTGAGGAACAGCTTCCCAATCGAGTTCGACCAGCGCATTCAGCGCCAGGGCAGCGTCACTGGAAACCGTGAACGCGTCATCGATGCAGACAAATCCCGGCCTATCATCCGACAGCGTATCAATTGCCCAGTAGCCTTTATTGCCGATAGGAATTTGTCCATCGACACGCCGCCCCTTCCACAAGCCTGTATAGTCTCGCGCGAATCTGAAAACGGTCGCCGGCGTCCTCGTATCCCAATGCTCATGCCGGTCGAAGACGAGCTCTAACGACACGTCAGCGTCACCGCTTTCTGGCAGCAGGTATTGAACAGTGCGATCAGCGCTTAGAGCGTCGAGCTCCCTCTGAATAAGAGCCGATTTCTCATAGACGGTCGGTGCCGCATTCGATTGACCAGCCGCCATTAGCGCCAGCGGCGCGCATGTGAGCGCCAAAAACGAATACGCCGCCACCGCCATCATCCCGCATCCTTGCCGCGGCGGATGGATAGGACGCCTGTGCGGCTCACTTCGACGAGGCCGAGTGGCTCCATCAATTCGCAGAACTGGTCGATCTTTTCCGATGCGCCGGTGATCTCGAAGATGAAGCTCTCATTCGTCGTATCGATGACGCGCGCGCGGAAGATTTCAGCGATGCGCAGCGCCTCGACGCGGGGATCGCCCTGCCCTGCCACTTTCACGAGCGCAAGCTCACGCTCGATGCCGCGTTTGGATTTGGTGATGTCGATCACCGCCGCCACGGGCACGAGCCGCAGGAGCTGCGCCTCGATCTGTTCGAGCATGTGCGCCGTGCCGGTCGTCACGATGGTGATGCGGGAGCGGTGCTTGCCGCGGTCCACTTCGGCGACGGTCAGGCTTTCGATGTTATAGCCGCGCGCAGAGAACAACCCGACAACGCGGCCAAGCACGCCCGGCTCGTTGTCGACGAGGACGGCGAGCGTGCGGCGCTCTTCGACCTCTTCGGCGTGGTCCATGTCATAGGCGCTGGCGGGGATCGGTTCCTTGCTCATGCGCGGGCTCCTGCGGTGTCGTTCTGCGCGGCTTCATCCTTCGACAGGCTCAGGATGAGGTCGCGTTTAGCTGAGAGTGGCGGGAAACGAAACTCCATCACCGTCACACCATTTTCCGGCCGGCTTCGTCGATCTCATCGCCGGAGATCTTGCCTAGGATCATTTCATTGTGCGGCGCGCCCGACGGGATCATCGGCAGGCAGTTTTCCGCCTTCTCTACCATGCAGTCAAAGATCACCGGCCCGTCATGGTCGATCATTTCCATGATTTTTGCGTCGAGCTCTGCCGGGTCATCACAGCGGATGCCGTGCGCGCCGTAGGCTTCGGCCAGCTTCACAAAGTCCGGCAGGCTTTCAGAGTATGAGTGCGAATAGCGCTCTCCATGCAGCAGCTCCTGCCACTGGCGCACCATGCCCATCCACTCATTATTGAGAATGAAGACCTTGATCGGCAGCTTATGCTGAACAGCAGTCGAGACTTCCTGCATCACCATCTGGACCGAGGCTTCGCCCGCAATGTCGATGACGAGGCTATCGCGGTGCGCCGCCTGAATGCCGACGGCCGCTGGCAGGCCATAGCCCATCGTGCCGAGGCCACCGCTCGTCATCCAGCGGTTCGGCTCTTCGAAATGATAGTGCTGGGCGGCCCACATCTGGTGCTGGCCGACCTCGGTCGAGATATAGGTGTCGCGGTCCTTGGTGAGTTCATAGAGCCGCTCAACCGCATATTGCGGGCGGATCGCGCCATCATTTTCCGGATAGGCAAAACAGTCCACTGCACGCCATTTTTCGATCTGCTCTTTCCAGTCGGAGAGGTCAGGCTTTGGCAGGCGGCGAGCCTTCCACCCCTCGAGCAGCGCCTTCAGCGCCGCCTTGCTGTCTGCAATGATCGGCACATCCACGCGGATGATCTTGTTGATCGAGGACGGGTCGATATCGATGTGGATCTTTCTTGAGCCCGGCGAGAAGGCCGAGATCTTGCCGGTCACCCGGTCATCAAAACGCGCACCGACGCAGATCATCAGATCGCAGTCGTGCATGGCATTGTTGGCCTCATAGGCGCCGTGCATGCCGACCATGCCCAGCCAATCCTCATGGCTGGCCGGAAAAGCGCCAAGGCCCATCAGCGTGGAGGTAACCGGAAAGCCGGTTGCGGCCTGAAGCTCTCGCAGAAGCTTTGACGCTTCGGTGCCGGAATTGATGACACCGCCGCCGGTATAGAAGACAGGCCGCCGCGCGGTCGCCATCATGTCGAGCGCGTCGCGAATGGCGTGTTCGGACGGTTCGGTTTTTGGCTGGTAGGTTGGCTTATAGACGCCCGCCTTGCCGACATAAGTGCCGGTCGCAAACTGCACATCCTTCGGAATGTCGATCACGACAGGGCCGGGACGGCCGGATGTGGCGATAAGGAAAGCCTCATGCAGCGTGCGGGCAAGATCATCCACATCCGTGACGAGATAATTGTGCTTGGCGCAGCAGCGCGTGATGCCAACCGTATCGCATTCCTGGAACGCATCCGTGCCGATGAGGTGGGTCGGCACCTGGCCTGTGATGACGACCATCGGGATGGAGTCCATCATCGCGTCCGTGATCGGCGTGACCATGTTCGTGGCGCCCGGACCGGACGTTGCTAGCGCAACACCGCACTTGCCAGTCGAGCGGGCATAGCCTTCGGCGGCATGACCCGCGCCCTGTTCATGACGCACAAGGATGTGCTGGATGGACGGCTCGGAATAGAGCGCGTCATAGATCGGCAGAACGGCGCCGCCCGGATATCCGAACATGGTGTCGACGCCCTGCTCCCGGAGCGCGGTGATCACCATTTCGGCGCCGGTCATGCGCGCCCCATCAAGGGAAGACTGGGTCTGGTCGCTGAGTGTGTGCGTGTCCATTTACCTGTTCCTGTCTGCCTGTCCTGCGTTCTCTTTGGTCGATCCTACCTGCTCTGCCCGGGGCGCAAAAGAAAAGGGCCTCCTTGGAGACCCTTCCATGCGCACCCGCGCCGACATCTGATGATGCCGGTCACGGGCTGATAAGTACGACGACGTCCTGATTGCGCAAAACTGTTTCCTTAAATTGGTAATGCCGCAATAACGTGCCTCAGCCTAGCGGTCAACCTCTCTATAGAGGGCAGAAATCACCCTAATGCGCGTCGCGATTTCCGTAGAGGGAATACGCGGCCAGAATGGGAACTGTCGGCCGATCCAGGTGAACTGGCGCTTGGCATAACGGCGCGTATCGCGCTTTGCATTTTCAGCCGCTGTCGCAGAATCGATTTCGCCGCGAATGAAGGCCGTCAGCCAGGGCATGCCATGCGCCTTCATGGCAGGCAGCTCCGGGTTGAGGCCAAGACGGTCCAGCTCTCGTGCCTCTTCCATGGCGCCTTCCATAAGCATGCCTTCGAACCTGCGGTCGATCCGCGCATAGAGCTTTGCGCGCGGCGGCGTCAGGGCTACGCCCAGCCACTCATCCGGGTTGAGGACGGCATTGGTCTTGTTGTTCTGGAAGCTGGTGAGCGAACGGCCCGTCGCGAGCCACACCTCATACGCGCGGGTCAGGCGCTGGCGGTCATTGTCGTCGATGCGGTTGGCCGCATCCGGATCGACGACCTGAAGGCGGATCTTGAGGCCGCGCAGCCCATCTGCCTTTGCAATCTCCAGCACTTCGTGGCGGACATCTTCGGGAACGGGCGGAATGTCCGACAGCCCTTCAATCAGCGAAAGAAGGTACAGCCCCGTCCCGCCAACCACGACAGCCGTCTTGCCGCGCTTCTGTATGTCCTCGATGACCTTGCGTGCCTGTTCCAGCCACTCCCCGGTGGAATAACGGGTTGCCACCGGCACATGCCCGAACAGATGGTGGGGAACACCTTCCATTTCTTCTTCTGTCGGACGCGCCGAAATCACATTCAGACGATCATAAACCTGCATTGAATCGGCATTGACGATCTCACCATCATACTTGCGAGCAACGGCGATGGAGAGCGCCGTTTTTCCACTTGCAGTCGGTCCATGGATCAAGATAGCGGGTTTCATGCGTTTAGACGTAAGGACTTTGGACGTGAACGTTAAGTAAGGACCGCGCCTATGGACAGAAAAACCACGGATTTTAGTCATGTCGCGGTTGTTGTCGCCCGCGCCGACAAGAGCTTGCAGCAGATTGGCGACAGGCTGGAAAAGGCGTTGGCAGCGGCCGATCAGGGCGAAAAGGCACCCGTCCGCATGCTGAGCGGCGAGCGTGAGTTTACGGCGGTCGAACAGGCGGGAAATTTTGCAGATGCCCGGAAGGTGCGCGAGGCGCTCGAAGCAGCCTTCAAAGACGACGCCGATATCTGTGTGACCAGTACAAAAGACCGGCGCAAGAAGCTGCTTATCTGCGATATGGACTCGACCATCATCCAGCAGGAGTGCCTCGACGAGCTGGCTGACTTTGCGGGCCTGAAGGCAGAGATCTCAGCGATCACCGAGCGGGCGATGCGCGGCGAGCTTGAGTTTGAAGGCGCACTGCGTGAGCGCGTCGGCAAACTGGCCGGGCTCGACCTGTCAAAGCTGGACCAATGCTACCGTGAGCGTATCACGCTGATGCCGGGCGCGAAGACGCTGGTCGCGACCATGAAGGCTAAGGGCGCGCATGCCATGCTCGTCTCTGGTGGGTTCACCTACTTCACCTCGCGCATCGGCGAGGCGGCAGGCTTCGACACCCATCGCGGCAATACGCTGCTCGATGATGGCAATGCGCTAACAGGCAAGGTGGCCGAGCCGATCCTCGGGCGTGAGGCAAAGCTCGCCACGCTGAATGAGCAGGCCGCCGCGCTTGGCATTTCAGCATCAGAAACGCTTGCCATGGGCGACGGCGCGAATGACCTCGCCATGATTGAAGCCGCAGGCCTCGGCATAGCCTATCGCGCAAAGCCGGTGGTCGCTGCCGCCTCAGATTGCAGCATTGCCGTCACGGATCTGACCGCTGCCCTCTATTTTCAGGGCTACACCGACAGCGAAATCGTCTGGAAGCACTAGGGCGAGGCGCCGGCCCTAGCGATTTGCGTAACGCGCAGCGCTGGCCGGAAACACGCCCATGATCTTCAGCGAGGTGGAGAAGAAGCCGAGCTCTTCGAGGGCGAGCTGTACGCGGCGCTCATCGGGGTGGCCTTCAATCTCGGCATAGAACTGCGTTGCCGTGAATGAGCCGTCGATCTGGTAGCTCTCAAGCTTGGTCATGTTCACGCCATTGGTCGCGAATCCGCCCATCGCCTTGTAGAGCGCAGCCGGAATGTTGCGCACCTGGAAGAGGAAAGACGTCACCGCATCCTCACCGACATCGTCATGCTCGAGCGGCTCTGGCGCCATGATCACGAAGCGGGTCGTGTTGTGCTCGGCATCTTCGATGTCGCGGGCGAGAATGTTGAGGCCATAGACGTCTGCCGCAAGCTCCGGCGCGATCGCCGCCGTCGTCCGCTCACCCAGCTCCTTCACGATCCGCGCCGCACCCGCCGTGTCTGCGGCGACAATGGGTTCGATCCCGTGTGCGCGCATGAAAGCGCGGCACTGGCCCAGCGCCATGATATGGGAATGCGCCTGCTTCACCTCTGACAGCTCCACACCTGGCAGCGCCATCAGCTGGAATCGGATCGGCATGAAATGCTCGGCGACAATATGGAGCGTCGTACCCGGCAGCAGGTGGTGAATGTCACCGACGCGCCCGGCAATCGTGTTCTCGACAGGGATCATGGCGAGGTCGGCGTCACCGCGCTCAACCAGAGACAGCACGTCCTCGAACGTCTTGCAGGCCACCGGCTCCATGCCGGGATAGGTTTCGTTGCAAGCGATATGGGAGTTTGCGCCCGGTTCGCCCTGATAGGCTATTCGCCCTTGCCGCGTGTCCATTGCCTGTTCCTCGTCCAGTTTTCCAACTCTTGTCGGAAAGAGCGGCCTGCCATGCGGGAGGTGCAAGCAATTTGCAAGCCCCACACCTTCAACAGGCGTGGCGGCTCAAGCGGCACCCTGCGCCTATTCGCCGCTGTATTTGCCTACGCATTCCGCAACACATCCGGTTATATTGCCAGCGACTCGATAGCGTGCCAGAAGGCGCGCAAAGACTGGCAAAGATACAAGGATGATCCCGATGGGCGATCTCTTCTGGAACAAGGTATTTGGTGCACTACTGGCTGTTGTGCTCGTGGTGATGGGCCTGCAGACGCTGTCAGGCATGGTCTTCTCCTCCGGCGAAGGCGGCCATCACGGTGAGGAAGCCCACAGCCTGAATGAATGGGCGCAAAGCCGTTTTGCCTATTACACCGAAATTGCCGAGACAGGCGGCGGCGGCGAAGTTGAGGAAGAGGTTTATGACCTCGGCGCGCTTCTCGCAGCAGCAGACCCGACTTCGGGCGAGCGCTCTTTCAAGGCAAAATGCTCCACCTGCCACACGATCGACCAAGGCGGCAGCAACGGCACCGGTCCGAACCTGTACGCCATCATCGGCGCGAGCCACGCCCACGCCGCCGGCTTCGGTTATTCTTCAGCCATGGAAGCAACCTCTGGCGAAGTCTGGAATTATGAGAACATTGACGCCTGGCTCGAGAACCCGTCGTCCTACATCCGCGGCACCTCTATGGCCTTCGCAGGTCTTCGCCGTGATGATGAACGCGCTGACGTAATTGCCTACCTTGCTCAGAACACGCCAGGTGCCCCGGCATTCCCGGAGCCACTTCCTGAAGAGGAAGAAGGTGCTGAAGGCGAAGCACCTGCAGAGGGCGAAGCAACTGAGGGCGATGCTGTCGACGCAACGCTGGACGCAGAGGCCGTCGAAGACGCACCAACGCAAGCCACCGGCGAGATCGAAACCCAGGACGTTGTTGACGATCAGGACTCTGTCGCTGAGGGCAATGTCAGCGAAGTCGAACTGGCACCAGAAGCCGAAGACGCTGAAGCGGAAAGCGAAACCGAAGAGTAGGCTTTCTTCGGGGCTAGTTAGTAGCCAGCCAGTCTGGCACCTCGCCCCGTTCCTTTGAGATATCAATGCGGCGAGCCCCTTTGGGCTCGCCGTATTCTTTTGCGATCCGCGGAACTGCCATGAGAAGCGGCTCGGTCGCCACGGCCATGTGATAGCCATTGGCGTGAAGCAACATCTTGTCGTCCAGCATGATGCCGACATGTCCCTTCCAGAACACCAGGTCGTTGCGCTTCAGCGCGCCCGGCGCATTCCAGTCAGCAACAGCCTCTCCGCACCAGGCAAACTGCATATCGCTGTCGCGCGGCAAGGTGATCCCGCAGGCAAGAAATGCCGCCCGCGTCAGCCCCGTACAATCGAGACCCAGGCTCTCGCAACCCCCCCATAGGTAGGGCGAATGAAGGAAGCGGAGCGCCACGTCGGCAGGGTCGCTCACAAAGCTGTCGATTGGCTGCACATGCCCTTTCGTCAGCCAGCCGCCCCGCGTCGTCTTGAAGAAGCCATTCTCTTCGCCCGTCACCGTAACCGCGCTCCCCATGGAGATCAGTCCGAAGGGCGCCGACTTCAGGTGTGGCTGTGAGTAGGCATAGGTCCGCAAGGCGCTGACCCGATGGGTTGGCTCTGATACGGGTGCCGAGAGCGCATCCATAAGTGTCCAGCCGACATAGCGGTCGCGCTCCATCTGCACGAAGCCAAACTCGCCCTCTTCGCCGAACAGGGTGAGCGTCTCTCCATGAAGTGCCTGCGTCACCATCTCTGCGTCGGGGCGCGGGGCATCACGAAGCGCGGCAACACCTGCCGATACCTGCATACGCAGGCCACGGCCGCGTCTGGGCGGCGTCAGTCTAGGATCAGAAAAATACGGCACAGCGCCACCTCAATCAGGCCGCGACATTCTTGTCCAGTGGTTTAGAGCCCGCCGGCGATTTGCGCTCCTCGCCTGCCTCTGCAGCAATGACCAGTTCTGCAAATTCACGCAGCCAGGTCATGCCCTCGACGGTGCGTTCGATTATGACGCTGCGAAGGTCATGCTCATCACGGCGGCGGCGTACGAAGCCGAGCTTTTCAAGCGCATCCACGGCGCGCGTAACGGCGGGCTTTGCCAGTTCGAGGTCTGTCGCAAGGCCGCGGACCGTATGCGGGCCAGCCGACAGGGCAACTGTCATGAGGATCGCCTGCTGGCGTGCGGTCAGGTCACCGTCAGACGTGCGCACATAGGACGACAGCGCACGGCGCCACAGATTGAGGGCTTCTCTTTCGCTCATCGCCATGCATTCACGCTCCTGATCGACTGACCGCCATGCCCCCTCCATCGACATAGGAGTGTGATTTGCGGGCGGCGTAAAGCAAGCACTGGGCGATCAATTCAGACAGGTCTTAGCGCTCAGTATCGATGGTAAAGAACATGTTCTGGCCGGAACGATTCACACGCAGCAGAAGCGGCGCGCCCGGTGGTGCGTTCGTCGGCGATAGCGCGTCATAGGCGTCTTCGAGATTGGCGACACGCTTGAAGCCCATCTCTGTGATCACGTCGCCCTTGCGCAGCTTGCCGAAGCTCGGCCCATTGGCGGCCACCGAGTTCACAAGAACCCCGTCAACACCGCGCGCTATGCCATAGCGGCGCCGGGCATCGTCATCGATGGTCTTCAGCTCGGCGCCAATCGGGTTCTGCGCCAGCGCATTCTCCGGCAGCGGCTCACGCGTCTCGGACTCATTATTGGAGGCAAGCTCACCCACTTCGAAGGTGACCGTACGGCGTTTGCGGTCACGGATGAGATCCACACGCACGCGCTTGCCGATTTCTGTTTCAGCCACGATGCGGGTGAGGCCGCGGACGTTCTCGATCATCTTGCCATCAAAGGTAAGAAGCAGGTCGCCGACTTCGAAATCAGCGGTCGCAGCTGGTCCTTCATCCTCGATATTCGTGATGATCACACCATCGGCACTGTCGAGGCCATAGGCGTCGGCGAGACCTTCATCGATGCCCTGCACATTGACGCCAAACCAGCCGCGGCGCGGTTTGCCATACTCAATGATCTGCGCAGAAACCTGCTCGACCAGATTGGCCGGGATGGAGAAACCAAGACCGACCGACCCGCCCGTTGGCGAGATGATGGCCGTGTTCACGCCCACGACTTCGCCGTTCAGATTGAAGAGCGGACCGCCCGAATTGCCCCGGTTAATGGCCGCATCGGTCTGGATGAAATCGTCATAGCGACCTGACTGGATATCGCGGTTGCGTGCAGAGATGATGCCTGCCGACACCGAGCCGCCAAAGCCGAACGGGTTACCGATGGCCATGACCCAGTCGCCGACTTCTGCTGCGTCGCTATCGGCAAACTCGACGAAAGGCAGCGGCGTCTCGCTCTCGACTTTCAGCACGGCGATATCCGTCTCGACATCGGTACCGATCAGTTCGGCCTGCAGCGTGCGGCCAGAGGCGAAGATGACATTGATCTCGTCGGCATTCTCGATGACGTGATTGTTGGTGATGATGACACCATCAGCCGATACGACGAAACCGGACCCAAGCGAGCCTTCGCGCCGAAAGCCCTCAGGATCGCGGCCAAAGAACTCATTAAACCGCTCGAGCGGAGATCCGTCCGGGAATTCCGGCATCCCATTTGGCGCAACAGTCTGGCTGGTCGTTATATTGACGACCGATGGCATCAGGCGGCGTGCGAGAGCCGAGAAGGAGTCCGGCGCGCGCTGCTGGTCGATAACGCTGACAGTGTCGGAGAGAGAGCCACGATCCCCGCCTTGCGATCGCTGCGCACCTGCTGGACCCGCCAGCAAGGCAGCGCCAGCAAGCCCGGCCAGGGCCGACATCGCAAAACGTCTCATACTCTGTACTCCATCACACACGCATTCTTGTTACTTCAGAACTATGGCCGTTCGCAGGCAGAACGCAACGCGTCATCCAAACCGCACCGCGCAATAGAACAGGATCAGGCCCAGTATCGCAGACCAGATGCCGCCGCTGCGGACCGCGTCCAGCGGCAGGGCCGACAGCCAGGCTGCCATCCGGCGCATCGTCTCTGGCGCTGCAGCATAGAGAATGCCTTCCAGCGCGAACCATAACCCCACCGCAGCAACAAGGACCTGCCAGCTCATAACAGGTCCCGTTTATGTGCTGGTGTGCAGGCGAACGCGCTAGCGGCGTGAACCGCTCTGGCGGGCCTGGTCGATGAAGTCATTGCAAAGTCCAAGCTGGTTTGGTCCGACGACAATCCGGGTGCCCTCGGTGAAGGCTTCCTCACACGCGATCAGAGAGCGGTAGAAGCGGAAGAATTCTGCATCACGCTCATAAGCGTTGGCGTAGATTTCATTCCGGCGGGCATCGCCCTCACCGCGGATCTCTTCAGCCTGCTGGCGCGCTTCGGCCAGGATAACCGTACGCTCACGCTCGGCCGTTGCGCGAACAAGTTGTGCCCGTTCGTCGCCTTCAGCGCGGATTTCCTCGGCTTCCTGTTCACGCGTGGCTTCCATGCGCTGGAAGACGCGCTCGGACACGTCATCAGGCAGGTCAGCGCGGCGGATACGCACATCGATGATCTCGATGCCGCGGCCTGCAATGTTGCCTGCGAGGTTTGTGCGGATCTCATCCATCAGCTCGGAACGCTGACCGGAGATGATCTCCTCCGGAAGGCGCGAGGCCAGCGCGTTACGGATTGCCGCATCGGTAAAGTTGCGAAGCTGACTGCGCGCATCACGCTCATTGTTGAGGCGCTGATAGAAGGCCAGCGGATCAGAGATCTGCCAGCGCACGAACGCGTCTACGATGAGCTGCTCCTGGTTCGACGCATAAGCCTCGATACCCGGCACGTTGAGCCCAAGGTTGCGGCGGTCATACATGACGACGTTCTGAAGCAGCGGGATTTTCAGCTTGAGACCAGCCTCATCAGAGCCAGGCTCGTTATACGCTTCAACAGCGCGGCCAACCTGCAGGAGAAGCGCCTGCTTGCGCTGGTCGACGATGAAGAAGGAATTGAACAGGACAATCGCTGCCAGGACGGCCGCTACGATCCCGAGAATACCGATCGATTTCATGGCCTAGTTCTCCGAATTTCTGCGATTGACGCTGTCGAGCGGCAGGTAAGGCACTGCACCGGCGTCATTATCGAGGATGAGCTTGTCACTGCGGTTGAGGACGCGCTCCATCGTTTCAAGGTACATGCGTTCGCGGGTCACCTGCGGCGCCTGCTGATACTCGGTCAGGATTTGCGTGAAGCGGTTGGCCTGACCGGTCGCATCCGCAATCACCTGATCGCGATAGGCTTCGGCATCCTGCAGGATCTGCTGGGCTTCACCACGGGCACGCGGGATAATGTCATTCGCATAGCGGTTAGCGACCTGCACTGCACGCTCTGCGTCCTGACCAGCATTGACCACGTCAATGAAAGCAGCACGCACTTCAGCTGGCGCTTGGGCTTCCTGGATCTCGACGTTCAGGATCTGCGCACCGGCGCGATAGTCCTGCAGCAGCGCCTGAAGCTGTTCGCGCACCTGCGTCTGCAGTTCGTTACGGCCTGTCGTGATGACATCATCGAGGTTCGACTTGCCGACGACTTCACGCATGACACTTTCAGCAGCCGCTTTCACGAGGTCCTCGCCATCCTCGACGTTGAGGATGAAGTTTTCCGGGTCTTCCTGATCATAGTACCAGAAGACGCGGTACTGGACGTCGACGATGTTCTCGTCGCCGGTCAGCATCAGGCGTTCTTCATCGCTGGCACCAATCTGCGTGACCTGCTGTTGCTGCGACGGCATGATTTCATGCGTCTCAATCGGCGTTGGCAGGTGAACGTGAAGACCTGGCCCGAAATTCTTTTGCCACTGGCCAAAACGAAAGACCGCAGCCGTCTCACCTTCGTCTACGACAACAACGCCGGAGAAAAGCCAGGCCAATAGCGCGACAAAACCAAGGACGAGAAAGCCGAACGGGCCGAAACTCTGGCCCCCGCCGCGGCGTCCACCGCCGCCATTGCCGCCGCGTCCGCGGCGAAAGCGTTCCTGCATGCGGCGCATCTGTTCTTCCAGATCGGGGCGATTGTTTCCGCCGCCGCCTCCAGACCCATTGCCACCGCCAGAACCGCCAGGGCGGGACCAGGGCGAATCAGACTTCTTGCCCTGGGAACCCCACGGGCTGCTGCCTTTGGACGAACCCTCTCCGTCCTTATTATCATTCCAGGGCATCGCCCCTCCTTCACGACTGTCCGTCTATGGCCATATAGGCACTGAGAGAATATGTGCACCCCAGATCGCGTGCATCAAGGAGTAGCCCGCATGTTTCGGCGTAAACAGCGACAATCTGGCAGTCTCGAAGAGCGAGTCCGCGCCGCGCTTGGCGCACCGGACTGGCTTCAGGGCGTCCGAGTACAGGATGGTGGGCGCGTAACCTTGATCCTCGAAGGCGACCCCGGCGACCTTGAAGGCTCCGAAGCCCGCCGTATCGAGGCAGAGGCCCGCGCCATGAATGTCGCCGATGTCACAGAGGTTCGCGCCATGCTGACGGCGGAACGCCCGGCCGGAAGCGCACCGCAGGCTGCTGCCCCGGCCGCACATGCTCACTCCTCTCCTACGCCAAACGCACCAAAGCCCGGTCAGCGCCGGGTGTCGAAAGGTGCACGGCTATCCGACGAAGCCATCACTCAGGGACAGCCTGGCCAGCCGACGACGGACCGCATCCCAGGCATATCGCGCATCCTCGTCGTAGCCAGCGCCAAGGGCGGCGTAGGCAAGTCCACAGTGGCGGTGAACCTTGCCGCCGCCTTCGCAAAACTCGGCCTCAAGACCGGCCTGCTCGATGCCGACATTTACGGGCCGAGCGCGCCGACCATGCTCGGCACGGGCGAGGCTTCGCCTGAGACGGACGCAGCAGGCAAGCTCATCCCGGTTGAGGCGCATGGCATCCATTCGCTCTCCATAGGCTATCTGTCAGACCCCGATGCACCAATGATCTGGCGTGGCCCGATCGTGATGTCGGCCATCACGCAAATGCTGAATGACGCAGCATGGGGCACTCCTGAGGATCCGCTCGATCTCCTCATCATCGACACCCCACCCGGCACCGGCGACGCGCAGCTTGCCATCGCCCAGAAAGTTCCGGTCACCGCCGCAGTTCTCGTCACTACACCGCAGGAAGTCGCCCTCGCCGATGTTCGCCGGGGCGCGGCCATGTTCGCCAAGACGGCGGTCCCCGTTCTTGGCATCGTTGAGACGATGAGCTGGTTCGAAGACCCTGCCGGCAATCGTCACCACCTCATGGGCGAAGGCGGCGGCAAGGCGATCGCCGATGCGCTTGGCCTGCCGCTTCTCGCTCAGCTGCCCATCCTCAACGAGATCCGCGAAGGCGGCGATACGGGCAAACCCGCCGCAACTGGCGACGGGACCTCGGCGACACTCTTCCACGAGTTGTCCAGATCCGTCGCGCTTAACCTCGATAGTCTGCAGACCAAGGCCCCACCGAAAATCATCTTTGAGGACTAGGCTTACAAAGCTCTGGCGCGCCGGCTAGGATTCGATGAAACGAAACCTGGAGGGTGCGATGTCCCGTCTTTTCTCAATGCTGATGATTGCTGGCCTGTCGGCCCCTGCCATGCACGCGCAAACCGCGATCACACATAATCTTGGCCTCTGGGAGATTGAGACCACACTCATCACGCTGTCGGGTGAAGGCTACGACCTCAATATCGAAGACACGACGCAAGATTGCATCGACACGGAAGAAGAGGCGAGCTTCTTCATTCAGGAGCTGGCGCCCGGCCAATGCACAATACAAGGCGTCCTCGCGGATGAAACAGGCGCCTCGGCCATGATGACCTGCTATGCCGACGGCACACCGCTCGACGGCCACATAGACACTCGGATCTTCAATGACGGCGACGCCTTCGGTGCCCGCGCGACACTTTCTACACGCGTCGAAGACTATGACGGCATCGAAGCGATGACGACGTTCTACCTATATGGACGCCGCATCGGTGACTGCACGGCAGACGAATAGTCGCCTGCCGTAGCACCTGAACTCAGGCGTTGAAGTTCAGCTTCAGCCCCGCCTCTGGCCAGCGGCACTTGATCAGCTGGCCTGTTCCCGAAAGCGTGATGTAGGCGTCTTTCATATCGTCGCCGCCAAAGGCGATGTTCGTCACGAATGGGTCCGGGAAAGCAATGTGGGAGTGGTTGCCGTCCGGCTTCACCGTCGTGATGCCGCCCTGCAGGATGGTCGCGACGCAGACATTACCAGCCGCCGAGATAGCAAGGCTGTCGAAGTAGCGAAGGTCCGGCATGCCAGCGACGACCCGCCCCTTTGAGAAAGGTGAGGCCTGCTTTGCCACACCGGGGCTCTCAAGGTCATAGGCCCAGACGCGCGCCGACATCGTATCTGCAAAGTAGACCGTCTTCTCATCAGGTGAGAGACCAATGCCATTGGGCGAGATGTGGTTGTAATCGAGTTCCTGCACCTTGTCGGACCCCGCGGCCAGATAATACAGCCCGCCCGTGTCGCGGTGTGTCGGATAGGACTTGCCAAGGTCGGTGAAATAGAGATTGCCCGCCTTGTCGAAGACGAGGTCATTCGGCCCCTTGAGCGGGCGGCCTTCGCATTCGGTTGCGACGACCTCTACCTTGCCGGTCTCAAGATCGATGCGCTCGATCCGGCCACCTGAATAGTCTGGCGGGCAATGGCCCGGGATCAGCAGCCCGTCGCGCTCATGATAGATGAAGCCACCATTATTGGTGCACCAGAGCTTGCCATCAGGGCCGATAGCGAGACCATTCGGTCCACCGCCCGGCTCTGCCACCGTCTCGCGCTTGCCGTCTGGCCAGCAGCGCGTGATCTTCTTGCTCTCAATCTCGACGACGATGACCGAGCCGTCGGACATCACGACCGGGCCTTCCGGAAAACGGAGGCCCTCTGCAATCACTTCATAATCCATGGCGCTTCTCCCGCATTCTATCTGTGTAGCAGACAGTGTCGCGGGGCGCGGGACGCATCAAGACGGACCGTCGCGGAAGCTTGGAATTTAGGCGGCTGTTGCGAGGCTACTCGCCCGGGCGAACGGCCTCTTCGGCTTCGCGCTCATAGACGCGGTGCGTAAAGGCATACTGATTGCGATCGTCTGCGGAAAAATGCTCTTCGTGCGTCTGGCTAAACTTATCCAGCTCATCGATGGAGAAGAAGACATCGCCATCGACGTCGGCGTCGACGTCTGTGATGTAGAGCCGGTCTGCCAGCGGCATTGCCTTCTCAAACAGGCTCTCGCCGCCGATCACGAAGATTTCGTCGACACCCGCTTTTTCAGCCATGGCGCGCGCAGCCGCGAGCGCTGCATTCATATTGGAATAAACCCTCGCGCCCGGCGCGGCGTAATTCCAGTGGCGTGTCAGAACGACATTCTGGCGTCCGGGCAGCGGCTTGCGTGGCAGGCTTTCCCATGTCTTGCGACCCATGATGATAGGCTTGTCCAGAGTGATCTTCTTGAACAGTTGCAGGTCGTCGGGCAGCGACCACGGAAGCGTCCCATTCTTTCCAATGGCGCCATTGCGGTCGCGCGCAACGATAAGGGCAAGCTTCACATTCTGTGAGATGGGCATAAAATATCTCTTGCAGCTGGCGTTTCTTTGCGACTTCCTTCGCACCAGCGAGCCGTCTTTACGCCGACCGCGTAAACCTTCAATGCCGGGTCTGCCAAAGGAGCTGCTCTTTTCATGACGACTTTTTGGGACGGCTTGGTTGCGGCGCTGACCAATTCGCAACCGTCATTACTATTTCCGGTTTTTGTCGGCCTCGTTCTGACATCTGCAATTATCTGGTTCGCAAATGGCCGGTTCTGGGCGTTCGTATATTTCGCAACGATTCCCTTCCTGAACTGGTCGTTCGGCGTGGTCGACAGCATTGAGATCGCAGCTCCGGGCGCAACCTTCTCACGCGGCATTGAGCTTCACCCCCTCACCGTGGTGACCGGGCTCGTCTTCGTTTTCCGTGACTTCGTGCAGCGCCGCATGGGCCACAAGGTCCTTATCGTGATGGCCCTCGCCATCGCTTGGTCCTTCTTCTACGCCTGGCCAGTGATTGCGCTCGCCTCAGGCATTGCCTTTGCGGTTTCCGAGCTGACCGACTGGCTCATCTTCACCTTCACAAAGTATCGGTTGTCGACGCGCATTCTTCTCTCCAGCGCCGTGGCCGCCCCAGTCGATACGACCATCTTCCTTTATGGCGCAGACCTCGCCCGCCAGATGCAGCTCGGAGATGAGCCCGGCAACATGCTCCATCTCGCCAACTGGATTGTCTTCATCATTGGCAAGATGACCGGCGCGGCGGTTATCTCCTACTATATCCGCCAGCGAGAAAAGCAGGGCCTGATCGACCCTTATGACGATGACGGCTTCACACCGGAGAGCAAGCCTGCCGGGGCCTGACCTCACGACACTGTTTTCACCGCCTCCTGCTTCGCTATGGTCGCACCAGAACAGTCAGACCAAAGGGAGGTCCTCATGAAACTAGGCAGCAACACACCCGCCGTGGTGACCGGCGGCGCATCCGGCCTCGGGCGCGCAACCGCAGAGGCGCTCGCAGCGCAAGGCGTCAAAGTCGCCATCTTCGACATTCAGGAAGAGAAAGGCGAGGAAGTCGCCAAAGCCATTGGCGGCATTTTCTGCAATGTGAACATCCTTGACGAAGCCTCCTGCGAGGCCGGTTTCGCAAAGGCGCGCGAGGCACACGGCCAGGAACGCATCACCGTCCACTGCGCCATGACGTCTGGCCGCGGCAAGACGCTGGCCTTCGACAAGGAGACGATGAAGTACAAGCGCACGCCGACGGACCAGTATGACCGCGGCGCGCAAGGTATTCTCGTCTCGTCCTATCGCATCGCGTCCATGTCCGCTGAAGGCATGGCCAATGCCGAGCCGCTAAATGAAGATGGCGAGCGCGGCTCCATCACCCTGACGGCGTCGGTCGCCGCCCAGGACGCCCAGATCGGCCAGGTCATCTATGGCTCGTGCAAAGCTGGCGTGAACGGGCTCGTCCTGCCAATGGCACGCGACATGATGGATGCGGGCGTGCGCGTGAACTCCATCATGCCGGGCATCTTCGCAACGCCGCTCATGCTGGGCGCGCCGGACAAGGTTCTCAACAGCCTTGCCGCCTCCGTGCCCTTCCCGAAACGCCTCGGCAATCCGGACGAGTTCGGCTCTCTTGCGGTTGAGATCGCTCGCAACACCTATCTCAACGGCCATAATTTCCGTCTCGACGGCGCAATCCGCATGGCGCCTCGCTAGGGGCCGGGCCCCTAGTATTCTTCCTTATCGCTGCCTGCCATGTCCGATCCGATGTAAGCTGGAAATCCAGCTAGAAGGAGCAAGACATGGCAGGCGGACCCAAGGACTACAGAGCGATCACTTCATCGGTGAATGACGGGATCGGCGGCCTGCGCGAGCATGGCGGCGAGGTGCTGAAGGCTTTTGGCGGTCTATCGAAAGCCGCCATGACGGACGGCGCCCTCGACAAGAAGACAAAAGAACTGATCGCGCTCGCCATCGGTGTAGCAAAACAGTGCGATGCCTGCATCGGCTTTCACACGCAGGCGCTTCGCAAGCTTGGCGCGACTGACGAGGAAGTTTCCGAAATGCTCGGGGTCAGCGTCTATATGGGCGGCGGGCCATCCCTGATGTATGCCGCCGACACATGGACGGCCTGGCAGCAGACCGCAGATTAGATTCAATCAAACGGCTACAGGCGCCTTGATATGCTTGTGCGCCTGATAGCCCACCAGCTCGAAATCCTCATACTCCCAGCCGAAGAGGTCAGCCTTGTCGGGGTTGAGAACCATCTTCGGCGGCGCATAAGGCTCACGCGTCAGCTGAAGCTTGGCCTGCTCGATATGGTTTGAATAGAGATGCGCATCGCCGAGCGTGTGGACAAACTCACCGGCTTTGAGGCCGGTCGCGCGCGCCATCATCATGGTCAACAGCGCATAGGACGCGATGTTGAACGGCACGCCAAGGAAGATGTCGGCCGAACGCTGATAGAGCTGGCAGTTCAGCTTGCCGTCCATGACGTTGAACTGGAACAGGCAGTGACATGGCGGCAGCGCCATCTCGTTCACGTCTGCCGGGTTCCAGGCAGACACAACAAGCCGGCGAGAGTTCGGATTGGTCTTGATCTCGTTCAGCACCCATTCGATCTGGTCAATGGTCCGGCCATCAGGCGCGGCCCATGAGCGCCATTGCTTGCCATAGACGGGGCCGAGATCGCCATTCTCGTCGGCCCATTCATCCCAGATCGAGACGCCATTATCCTTGAGATACCTGATATTTGTATCGCCCTTCAGAAACCAGAGCAGCTCGATGATGATGGAGCGCAAATGCAGCTTTTTCGTCGTCAGCAGCGGAAAGCTGTTCTCGAGGTCGAAGCGGAGCTGGCGTCCGAATACGCCGAGAGTCCCTGTGCCGGTGCGGTCACCGCGCGCGACACCGTTCTCCAGAACGTCGGTAAGCAGGTCATGATACTGGCGCATGAGCGTAGCAATGACGACTCGTCGGCGTGAGTCCAGAGGGGCCCGGCACTTGTTCGCAAAAATCGGCGACGTCGCTGCCGGAGTCCAAACCTTTAACGCAACCTTTACGGCCGCACGCAAACTCGAAGGGTGACGGAAGCGTCATCCTAATCCTGACTTCGTAAAAAGCTAAATTGTGAAAGATCAGGCCGAGCCGGGACGCAGTCTTATGTCAGCACATCAAAAGCAAACCCTGTTTAAGGACAGACGCGGAAACGTGGCTGTCATCTGGGCATTTGCTCTCCTGCCCATAATGGCGGTCATTGGCCTCACGCTCGATACGCACATCGCGTTCAGTAAAAAAGACCGCGTCCAGCTCGCCCTGGATTCAGCTGTTCTGGCAGGCGCCAGAATGCTTCAATCCTCAAACTCCAAGGGTAAGGGGCGCAAGCACTCTGAAGACTATTTCGACTCCCTCGTGATCGACACGGCCGGCCTCACCTGCGAGCCGGTGCAGATTTCATATCCTGAAGAAGAGGAAATCCGCGCGGATGTCCGCTGTTTTCAGGACACGACGCTCAGCGGCATCATGGGGCGCTCCCAGCTTGAGTTCAACGTTTCCTCGACGGCGACCTATGGCGTCGGCAAGCTCGATGTCGCTTTTGTTTTCGACATTTCTGGCTCCATGAACTCCTATGGCCGCCTCGCAGACCTCAAGGTCGCCGCAACCGATGCCGTCACCACGCTCCTGCCACTTCCCGGTGCGTCGGGCGCTGGCGATGTGCGCATCGCGATGGCCTCCTATAATGGCATGGTCGACGCAGGGCCTTACTTCGAAGACGTGACCGGCCTGAAAGAACGGCGCACCTATACGGCCACCCGTATGGAAAACGTACAAGAGTGCGAATGGGTTTGTCGCTTTGCCATTGGCCCCTATTGCCTGAGCTGGCGGAATGAATGCGAATGGGTGGAACAAGCCACCACACGTACGAAAGTCGTCGATTCTACCTGCGTTTATGAGCGCGACGGCGATCACAATTTCGATGATGAACAGCCGACAGTTCTGCGCACATCTGACCTCGTTGATACCCTGCCATCGGGCCAGCGCCGCGCGACGACGGATGCTGAGAATGTAGACGGCTACCTTTCAGCCGCTTACGCCCAGTACAATTCCTCCAACGACTCCTGGAACGTCCTCGGCGATGACTGCCTCAACGTTAAGCCAATGGAGCTGAACGATAATGCCGTCCAGATCGCGCTTTACATCCAGAGCCTCTATGCCAGCGGCGGGACGGCAGGCCATCAGGGCATTGCCTGGGGCTGGTATCTGATATCGCCGGAATGGGACGACATTTTTGACAGCAATGCCAAGCCGCTGCCGTACAACGAGCCTGATACGACCAAGGCCATGATCATCATGACCGATGGCGAGTTCAACAACCACCTCTATGGAAGTCAGGGTAACTCAACCGAGCAGGCCCGCGCGCTTTGTGACAGCATCAAGGAGAAAGGCGTCGTGATCTTCACGATCGCTTTCCAGGCCCCGGAGTCCGGCGAAGACGTTCTCAGCTATTGCGCTTCGAGCACCGAGCATGCCTTCAAGGCCTCAAATGGCGCGGAGCTGAAGGCAAGCTACCAGTCGATCGCCACATCCATCTCGGATCTTCGCATCAAGAGCTAGGCGAGGACTCAGGCTTTCGTGGCCGACCGTGGCGTAGCAAGAATTCAATTTCAAATGCAAGTATAACTGACTTTTCACGATTCCGTCATATGCCCATCTCGTCGAGGGAAAGGAATTCCTGAAGCATAAAAATTTTATATTTTCATGTGTTTATGGAATTCGAGTACATGATCCGACGTTTAGGCTTCGGGCGACTGGCCAACGAATATGGCACCGTCGCCGCGATCTGGGCTTTTGCACTACTTCCGATAATTGCCGTCGTCGGCCTTGCGCTTGATACGCAAATGGCGACCAGCAGAAAAGAACGCGTCCAGCAGGCAATCGACTCTGCCGCGCTCGCCGGCGGACGGATGTACCAGACGACGCATTCAGAGACTGAAGCGCGCGAACATGCCGCGACCTATTTCAGTTCACTTGTAAGCAGCAATGCAGGGCTTACTTGCGACCCGCTCGTCGTGTCATTCCCGACAGACAATGAAGTCAAGACGGACGTTCGCTGCTATCAGGAAACCATCATGAGCGGCATCGTAGGTCGCTCAAACCTCCCGTTCGACGTTTCCGCAACATCCATATTCGGAGCCGACAAGCTCGACGTCGCTTTCGTTTTCGACATCTCTGGGTCGATGAACTCATTCGGGCGGCTGGTTGACCTGAAGCTCGCCGCCACGTCTGCAGTGAACATGATCATGCCGGTTGCGGGGTCTTCCAGTGTAGGCGATGTGCGTGTCGCCATGGTTGGCTACAATCACATGGTCGATGCTGGCAGCTATTTCGAAAACGTCACTGGCATGGACCGCAATCGGACCTATTCGGCCAACTACACCGACACGGTGCAGGAGTGTAAATGGGTGTGCGGCCTTTCCATCGGCTCACTCTGCCTGGTCTATGTTTACCAGTGCAACTGGGTCCAGAAACTCTTCACCTCGACGAAATCGGTCAGCTCCACCTGCGTGTACGAACGCGACGGCACACATGCTTTCGATGACTTCCAACCGACCCAGCGAACGTCAAGCCAGCTGGTAAAGACGCTCCCATCGGGCCAGAAGCGGGCCACAACGGACGCCTCGAACGCCGACGGTTTTTTCTCAACTGCCTATGCTGAATTCAACTACACCAACCGCACCTGGACCACTTACGGCACAGACTGCCGGAGCGTGAAACCAATGGAGCTTACGTCCAGCACGCTCGATGCCACGCTCTATATTCAGACGCTTAACGCTGATGGCGGCACGGCCGGACATCAGGGCCTGTCCTGGGGCTGGCAGCTGATCTCGCCGACATGGAGCGGCGTCTTCGACGGAACTGCGACACCGCAACCTTATGACGACCCGGAGGTCAAAAAGGCGATCATCCTGATGACGGATGGCGAGTTCATCCATCAGCTCTACAGCGGGCAAGGAAGCTCCGCCGATCAGGCAAAGACCCTCTGCGACAACATCAAGGCAGAAGGGATTCTGATCTACACGATCGCATTTCAGGCCCCGACAGCGGGCGAAGAGATCATGAGTTATTGCGCGTCAGGAAATGAGTTTGCGTTCACAGCATCGACAGGCGTCGAACTCATCCAGAGCTATGAGGCCATTGCGCTGACAATAACAGACCTGCGTATCAAAACCTGACCGGACACCAGTCTTGGTTAAGTGTGGCCTACCCGGAGCCTCTCAATTTGCCATCGATCCGCAGGCCTCCCGAAACGGGCTCGCGGCATGATGGGCGGACGCTTGAAATCAGGGCCTCCGCCTATGCGGCAACTCACACGAAAGACCTTTAAGCAAAACAGCGATGGCCAGATGGCCATCCTGTTCGCGCTGTCTCTGTTTCCTATCGCGCTGATTGCCGGCTTTGCCATCGACTTTCAGGTCCTGACCACGAACAAGACCAAAGCGCAGAGCAGCATCGATTCTGCCGTCATCGCGGGGACGCGCGCCTATCAGGAAGGCGCCACCGAAGCGGAAGTCCAGCAGACCGTGCGCACCTATTTCAGCGCGCTCATCTCCAACGGTCCCTTTCCGCTGACCTGCACGCTCCCGGCCGTCGTCATCGACGAAACCGATGTCGAGGCGACCACCAGTTGCACGATGGAGACCTTCCTCGCGAAAATCGCCGATATCGACACGTTCGAGTTCGATATCGATACGGCAACCACCTACGGCATCGGCAAGGTCGATGTATCTTTTGTCTTCGACGTTTCAGGCTCCATGGATGGCCAGCGCATCGCTGACCTCAAAGTCGCCGCCCGGGATGCCGTCGACACGCTTCTGGTCGAGGAGCCAAAGCCCGGTCACGAGGATGATATCCGCATCTCGATGGTCGCCTATAATGGCGCGTTCAACGCAGGCGACTATTTTGAGGCCGCAACCGGGCGCTCCCCGAACCAGAGCGTCGGCTATTATTATTACGGCAGCTACTACACCTTCAATTACACCTCGACCTGTGTGTTCGAACGCGAAGGTAGCCAGGCATTTACGGCAGCCGCACCGGGCCCCGGCCAGTATATCGTCGCCGCCGACGTCTACCGCCGCAGTGATTGCGGCGAGGCAGAACCCCTCGCGCTGACCAGTTCGCGCCAACCGCTCTACGATTATATCACTGCGCTCGACCCTGAAGGTAACACGGCAGGCCATCTCGGGGTCGCCTGGGGCTGGTACATGATTTCGCCGGCATGGAGTTCGGTATTTCCAGAAAGCTCTGCCCCGCTTGCCTATGATGAACCAGACAGCGCCAAGGCCCTTATCCTGATGACGGACGGGGCTTTCAACACGGTTGGCGACAGCTCAAACGGCAGCTCCACCTGGCAGGCCAAACAGCTCTGCGACCAGGCAAAGGCTGCGGGCATCCGCATCTACTCAGTCGCGTTTCAGGCGCCCGAAGCGGGCCGCGAAGTGCTTCAATACTGCTCCAGCGGCTCGGAGTTTTTCTTCCGGCCAGAGAACGGCCAGCAGCTGCAGGACGCCTACCAGTCCATCGCAAGTTCGATTTCTGACCTGCGGATCACACTCTGACCCCTTTCATCGGCGCAAGCTGCGGCCTATATTCAGTTTGTCCCCTCGGGGACTATGGCGATAAACGCGCGTGCAATAAGCGGTTCGGACCCGGGGGCGGTACCCGGCGCCTCCACCAAATTCCCTTCCTTCAGCGGGACGGCTTTGGGGGCGAAACAGGATCGACGGACGTGTAAAGACGATGCCTTCGCCCGGATGAGCTCCGTTAGAAGCTCACTCAACAATAGTTGCAAATGACAACTTTGCTGAAGGCGAACTGCTCGCAGCCTAGTCTGCGCTCGGTTTACCGAACTTAACTCCTAGGGCTTCAGCGCCTTAGGCGGGGCCCGGAGGCGCCTGGCAACAGAAGCCTCCACCTTATCCCCTGACATGACACTCCAATGCCCGCTTGGAACGCGACGGTGGCAAGCCGCGTTTGGCTCTCATCAATAGGAGAGAACAGATGTCTTCATTCGCGATCTATACTATCGGCTTCATGATCTTTCTTGGCGGGCTGATCTGGGCAGCCGTCGCCCTTGGTGTTCCCGGCCAGTGGGTCGCCATCGGCGCCGTCATCATTGCCGGGCTTGGCCTGATCACGGCCGTTACCAATACCCGCCGCAAGGACGAAACACCTGCCACCGAAGGCGAACCGAGTAACTAGTCCCCCCCCTCGCGCCCGTTCAAACCGCAGCGTTTTGCCTCGTTTGTGACGAATTCGTCGCCAACAGTAGGGGCGAAACGCTGTTACGCGCTTCGCCTCATGGATGAAGCATGTTGAACCGGCCGCTGTTACCGGTACAACCAAAACTCTTGGAAGGATTTTTGGATGACCGACTATATCGGCTATGAAGCGCTCACTCAGGCTGCCATGCGCGGCGTGGTGAGAGAAACCCTTCGCCAGACCGCAGAAAACGGTGCGGCGCCGGGTGAACATCATTTCTACATCACGTTTCGCACGAAGGCGCCCGGCGTAAAAATGGCCGATCACCTTGTTGAGCGTTTCCCTGATGAAATGACGATCGTCATCCAGCACCAGTTCTGGGACCTCGAAGTGCATGACAGCTTTTTCGAGCTGATCCTGAAATTCAGCGGCGTGCCGCAGCACCTCTCGATCCCTTATGCCGCCATGACGCGCTTCGTTGATCCAGCTGTGAATTTCGGCCTTTCCTTCGAGAAGGAAATGACCAAGGGCGAGCCCGAGATCATCACCCCGGCCAGCGAAACGCCTGCAGAAGCAGCCGAGCAGGCGCCAAAGCCTGCAGCAAAAGCTTCGGGCCACAAGAGCGGCTCGACTGTCGTGAGCATCGACGCTTTCCGCCGGAAATAGATCTTGACCGATCAGACTGAAAAGCCGCGCCTCAGCGACGCCGATATGCTGGCGCGCTTTCGCAACTCGAAAAAGCGCCCGGCCTGCTCGGATACGCTCGGCATGGATCTCGCCGAGGTCCATCAGGACGAGATGCGGGTCGTCGTGAACTTCACCGCCCACGAGAGCTTTGCCAACCCGACCGGCGCCATACAGGGCGGCTTCATCGCGGCCATGCTGGACGAGGCGATTTCCACCAATATCATCATCGCCTCAAACGTCACGATGACGGCGCCGACGCTGGAAATGAAGGTGTCCTACCTCGCCCCTCTCTTTGTCGGCCCGGCAAAAGTCGAGGCGAAGATCCTCAAATTCGGCAAGTCAGTCTGCTTCTCTGAGGCGAGCTGTTTCGACCCCGCTGGAAAGCTTGTGGCAACCGCAACAGCGACGGCTGCACCGCGTGCCTTCAAGCGTTTCTGAGCACGCGCCCCGCGCCCTCCAAAACTGCTCAATAATTTAACTTGAATATTTCTACGCTGCGGGCATCTACAGCAATTGCGCGACGCCAGCGCGGGCAAAACCCTGATTCCGTTTCCGGGCGGCGACCCGGCCTTTCAGGAGCTTGCCAGTCCATGATGCTGGTCCCCTGCTATCTTGCTGCCTCTGACATTGAAGGTCTTGGTGTTTTCTCCCGTGAGCCGATCCGGCGCGGCCAGCTGATCTGGCGCTTCGATCCACGCGTTGACCGGATGATCTCCCTCGACAGTTTCACCGACGCCGATGAGCGCCTTTCAGACTTTCTGAAACGCTACACCTACGTCCCGCCTTACGACCGCCAGGTCTGTATCCTGGACGGCGATGAAGGCCGCTATATGAACCATAGCGAGCAGCCAAACACTGACTTCTCCTCCATCGATGCGGGCTATGCCCTCTTCGACATCCCGGCAGGCGTGGAGCTGACCTGCGACTATCGCGAGTTCGACACGACGGCAGAAAATATGATGGCCTCGATCAGCCCGCTAGGACGCCAGCTTCCGGCTGACTTCCTGATGGCCGTCGATACAGCAAAAGCCGCAAACTAGGACCGTTCAAGGGCCGCCACGCGCGGCCCTTCAATCCATCGCCTCAACGCGCATATAGATGCCTTCCCGGTCGCCCACCCGGCGCTCGACCAGAAGGCGCGCGACCTGATGGTCATCCGCAAACGCGTTGCCTGACACGCTGTCGAGCAGCGCCTTTGCCAGATTATCGAGGTCCATCCAGGGCGGGTCACCTGTATATTCCATGACGATATGGACCGCATAATCGCCGTGTCCCGGGCGCAGCCGGGTGAAGTCCTTCCGGAAAAACTCCTTTAGTAGCGGCTTGTAGTATTTTGCCTGCGTCGTCAGGCCGAAACAGCGCACTTCGAGCGCGCCCTCGTCAGTAATGCGCGCACGCACTTTCCCAGACTTGATCCAGTCATCCATGAACAGACACCTAGAGCGGTCCTGCCCATCGCGCCAGCCATTCGGGCCGCCGACCAGCGCCGTATTTATTTTGTAGTTGATATACAAAATTTTACAGGATCAGGAGACGGAACGTCATACTTAATCTGCGACAAGCCCCCGCATGCGTAGATTCATCTCTCTTCTCTCGGATTTCGTCGATCGAAAGCCGACCCGCCTTCCCATTATGGTCACCGGCACGGCGATTACACTGGCCACGCTTTGCGCGTCGGTGACGGTCGCGCTTGAGCTGAACCACAATGGCGCGCTGTTCATCGCAAGCGCGGTGATCATTTCGTGCTCGGTCGGCATCCCCGCAGGTATCATTCACTACCGCCGGGAAGTGCAGATCGCCGCGCATCAGGAAATGCTGCGTGAGCTCGCCTCTACGGATGCCCTCACCGGAATCATGAATCGCCGGACATTCGAACGCGTCGTTGAAAAAGAGCGCATCAGGATGGACAAAACCGGTAACGGCGCCGCGCTCATTCTTTTCGACCTCGACTGGTTCAAGTCGATCAACGACAATTTCGGCCACTCTGCAGGCGACGAAGTCCTGAAGACGATCGCCGGTCTCGCGGGAAGCGTGTTGCGCCAGCCTGTCGACGCCCTTGCCCGCTGGGGCGGCGAAGAGTTTGCGATCCTTTTGACCTCAGTCACCCTCGATCAGGCCTATTCTGTGGTGGAGCGTCTGCGAGGCGTGATTGAAGACGCATCCTTCGATGACGTCGCCCCTGGCCTGTCGGTCTCTGCCAGCTTCGGCATTACGACTTTCAACGCGTCTTCATCCCTTCACGCAGCGCTCCGCGAAGCTGATCGGGCATTGTATGAAGCCAAGAAGACCGGCCGCAATCGCACTGTCTGCAAGCCCACCCTGGCCCCCGTCTCCGTCGCGATGGCCGGGTAGCCAAACCTGTAGGCGTGCTCGACAGGCAACAATTTTGAAATATGGGGCAAGTTCGCGAGAACCGTCGTACGGTTGTTGCAATGCACCAATAGGAGGCTCGCCAGCAGAAAACTGCATTGCGGAGCCTCCCATGAAAAACTTCCTCCTCACAACAACGACGCTTGCCCTCGCCGCGTCTTTCGCCGCCCCTGCCCTCGCGCAGGAAACGAGCGAAGATGAACTGCGCCAGACGACAGTGACCGTCACCGTCCAGAAGCGCGCCGAAAACCTGCGTGACGTGCCGGTCGCCGTGTCCGCCGTAGACAGCGAACTTCTCGATGATCTCGGCCTTGATGAATTCTCAGACGTCGCCCGCTTCGTGCCGGGCTTTGAGGTTCAGGAGCAAAGCCCGAACAATCCGGGCTTTGTGATCCGCGGCATCACCTCCGATAGCGGCGAATCGAATATCGAACCTCGCATCGCGATCTTTCAGGACGGCGTTTCAATCTCGCGCTCGCGTGGCTCTGTCGTTGAACTCTTCGATCTTGAGCGCGTCGAGGTCGCCAAGGGTCCGCAACCGACCCTGTTCGGACGCGGCGCGCTCATCGGCGGCGTGAACGTCATTCAGGCCAAGCCGGAGTTCGAGTTCTCCGGTCAGGCAACCGCGGGTATCGGCAACTATGATGAGGTCTATCTCGACGGCTACGTCACCGGCCCGATCGTCGAAGACACGCTCGCCTTCCGCATCGCAGGCCGCCTTCGTGAGCGCGATGGCTATGTCGAAAGCGTCAATCCGGACGAAGAAGACTTCAACAGCCAGGACATGTCAGCCGTGCGCGCGTCGCTCGCCTTCACGCCGACTGCAGACCTGCGCTTCGACCTCATCGCCAACTATCAGGAAGACAGCCCATCGGGCACCAGCTTCAAGTCCATGGCTTTCCTGCCTGAACCGAACGGCTCAGCCGCGCCATGGGACCCGGCCAACCTCAACACGTTCGGCAACTTCCTCGGTGGCAAACCACTTGGTCTTGAGCGCGAGGTGACCAGCGTCACCCTTCTCGGCGACTGGCAGGTTTCCGACAACATCACGCTCTCCTCGATCACCGGCTACCGCGAGTTCGACAGCCTCGAAGTGTTCGACCCAGACGGGTTCGGCCTCGACCTCCTCATCTTTGGCGAGGACGCATCGGGCGAGCAGTTCAGCCAGGAATTGCGCGCGAACTATGATGCTGGCGGCCGGGTCCGCGGCTTTGTTGGCGCGAGCTACTTCGATGAGAGCGGCAAGCAGAATGTCCCGCTCACCTTCGACGAACGCGCTGTCCAGGCCCTGCTTGGCGGCTTCCTGACCCCGCCAAACGCACCGCCGGCAAGCGCCTTCCCGGGCATTAACCTGACGGTCTTCCAGCAGTCGGGCGGCACCGTCATTGTCCCCCTGAAGCCGATCCACAATGAGCGCTTCGTCAATGATGGTGAAACTCAGGCCTTCGAAGTCTTCGCCGACGCCACCGTCGACGTGACCGACCGCCTGCAGCTCACAGGCGGCCTTCGCTACACCACCGAAGACAAGGAAAGCGGCCTGCTGGTTGAGCTGCTCAACGGCCCAAGCGCGCTGACCGGTGCTGGTCTCTTTGTCCAGCCTTCGGGTGGCCGCATCGCCCGCAGCGAAACCTTCGACGACCTCACCTGGCGCGCCGCGGCGAAGTTCGAACTGACCGACACGGTCAACCTCTTCGCCAACTATGCCCGTGGCCGCCGCCCGGAAGTCATCACGGCCTCGGCATCTGCACCGGCAGCTGGCTTTGCCATCCTCGATGCAGAGATTGTCGACGCCTATGAAGTCGGCGCGAAAAGCTCGCTTCTCGGCGGCGATCTCAGCCTCGAAGCGTCCGCCTTCTATTATGAGTACAACAACTTCCAGTCGACGCAGATCAACGCACAGGGGCTGATCGAGCCGATCAATGCTGGCGACGCGACGGCTGAAGGCTTTGAGGCACAGGCCAACTGGTATCTCTCCGACGCGCTCAACATCATCGCAAGCTATGGCTACAACCATGCCCGCTTCGATGATGAGCCGGGTGCCCCGTTCGGCGGCAACAAGCTGCGCCTCTCGCCAGACCACAAGGCCAGCCTCGCCGCGCGTATCTTCCTGATGGATGCAGGCTTCGGCACGCTCAGCATTGTGCCGAGCTACACTTGGCAGTCGCAGGTCTATTTCGACAACACAGAGCGCGAACTGATCAGCCAGGAAGCCTATGGCCTCGTAAACCTCAACGTCCAGCTCGACCTTGAGAACGGCTTCGGCGTCGAGGCGTACGTCAACAACCTCACCGGCGAAGACTACATCATCGACGCTGGCAATACCGGCGACGGTTTCGGCATCCCGACCTTCATCGCAGGCACGCCGACCTTCTACGGCGCGCGCATCCGCAAGTCTTTCTAGGCTTCGGGCTCAGAAAATCATGAAAGGGCGCGTCGCAAGGCGCGCCCTTTTTCTTTGCGCTAGATCCAGCCTGCGAGCTCGCGCGCGGCCAGCGTCTCAAGCAGGTCAATCGCCCGCTCTGAGTCGTTGAGGCACGGCGCCACTGAGAAATGCGTCCCGCCTGCTTCCATGAAGCTGTCACGGCCTTCCATGGCGATCTCTTCGAGCGTCTCGAGACAATCGGAAATGAAGGCTGGCGACACCGCCACCACCTTCTTCACGCCCTGCTCCGGCAGCGCCTCCAGGGTCTTGTCGGTATAGGGCTGCAGCCATTCGGTCGGCCCGAAACGGCTCTGGAACGTGGTCATCGCAAACCCGTCCGCCCAGCCAAGCTTTTCAGCCACCAGACGCGTCGTCTTGTGACAGTGGCAGTGATACGGGTCGCCCTTCTCGAAATAGGCTTTCGGAATGCCATGATAGCTCATCAGCACGCGCTCCGGCTCAAAATCGAGGCCCGCAATATGCTCGGATATCGATGCCGCCAGCGCCTCGATATAGGCGGGGTGGTCATGAAAAGGCGACGCCGTTCGCACTGCCGGCTGCCAACGCATCTCTTTCAGCGCATCAAAGCTGCGGTCATACACACTGGCCGACGTCGTGGCGGAATATTGCGGATAGAGCGCCATCACCGCGATCCGGTCACAGCCCTTTGACTTCATGTCGGCAATCTTCGAGGCGATCGACGGATTGCCATAGGTCATGGCAAAATCGACGACCAATCGCTCACTGCCAATCCGCGCATTCAGCTTTTCGGCCTGCCGCTTGGTATAGACCAGCAGTGGCGAACCCTCATCGGTCCAGATCTTCTTGTAGGCCTCACCGGACTTCTTCGGCCGGAAGGTCAGGATCGGCCCTTGCAGGATCGGCTGCCAGATCAACGGACTCACCTCGATGATCCGCCGGTCTGACAGGAACTCAGACAGGTAACGACGCATCGACTTGTAGTCAGTGCCATCAGGCGTGCCGAGATTGACCAGCAGCAAGCCAGTCCTGCCCTGCGTAACGCTCGGATGTCCCTCCGGCGCGTGCGGCGGCTTGCCTGCAAGCAATGTGTCTGTCTCAGCCATCGGATACCCCTCCGCGTCTCATGGCATCATAGATAGGGCAGCTGGCCGGGCGACAAGCCCACACACTGCGACATGCGCGCGCAAACGCGCTTTTGCGCTTCCCCGTCGCCATGCTAAAGCGCCCGGGACTTTGAAGATTCAACCGACACACGAACAGGAGCCGACCCGATGGGCATCTTTGGCGACAAGCAGCCGAAACCACGTACTGAAAGCGACACGATGGGACCGGTCGAAGTCCCGGGCGACAAGTATTGGGGCGCGCAGGCAGAACGCAGCCTCGGCAACTTCAAGATCGGCTGGGAAAAGCAGCCTGCGCCGATCGTCCGCGCCCTCGGCATCGTGAAGAAGGCCGCCGCCGAAACCAATATGGCACTCGGCAAGCTGGACGAGAAACTGGGCAAGGCCATCGTTCAGGCCGCCGACGAAGTCATCGAAGGCAAGCTCGATGAGCATTTCCCGCTCGTCGTCTGGCAGACCGGGTCGGGCACCCAGTCCAACATGAACGCCAATGAAGTCATTTCGAACCGTGCGATCGAGATCCTTGGCGGCGAGATGGGTTCCAAGTCGCCTGTGCACCCGAACGACCACTGCAACATGTCGCAGTCCTCGAACGACACTTTCCCGACCGCCATGCACATCGCCTGCGCCGAGGAAGTCACCCACCGCCTCATTCCGGCGCTACAACAGCTTCACAATGCGTTGAACGACAAGGCAAAGGCCTGGGCCGACATCATCAAGATCGGCCGCACCCACACCCAGGACGCGACCCCGGTCACGCTCGGCCAGGAATTCTCCGGCTACGCCCAGCAGCTCGCCAACGGCATTGAGCGGATCGAGATGACGCTGCCAAAGCTGATGGAGCTTGCGCAGGGCGGTACCGCTGTCGGCACGGGTCTCGCCTCCCCCAAAGGCTTTGACACGATGGTCGCCGACAAGATCGCACAGATCACCGGCCTCAATTTCCGCACCGCCCCGAACAAGTTCGAAGCGCTCGCGGCCCACGACGCGATGGTCTTCACGCATGGCGCGATCAACACGGTCGCCATGTCCTGCTTCAAGATCGCCAACGACATCCGCTTCCTCGGCTCTGGCCCGCGTTCCGGCCTTGGCGAGCTTGCCCTGCCAGAGAATGAGCCTGGCAGCTCCATCATGCCGGGGAAGGTCAACCCGACCCAGTGCGAAGCCCTCACCCAGGTCTGCGCCCACATCCACGGCAACAATGCCGCCATCAATTTCGCAGGCAGCCAGGGCCATTTTGAGCTCAACGTCTTCAACCCGATGATGGCCTACAACTTCCTCCAGTCGGTCCGCCTTCTGGCAGACGCAGCCGTGTCCTTCACCGAGAACTGCGTCGTCGGCATTGAGCCACGCCTCGACAATATCGAGCGCGGACTGAAGAACTCGCTGATGCTGGTGACCCCGCTCAAGGAAAAGTATGGCTATGACCGCGCCGCGGCCATCGCCAAGAACGCCCACAAGAACGGCACCACCCTGAAAGAAGAAGCCATCAAGGACGGCATCCCCGAAGACGACTTCGACGCCATCGTCGACCCGTCCAAGATGATCTCGCCGGGCTGATCTTGGTTTGACATCATCTACGGAAATTCGTAATTTCCGTAGATGATGCATCCCGACGAACTCAGGAAAGCGATAAGCCAATCCAGACAACCGGTTTCAGCGCTGGCGGAGCGTGCGGGCATCGCTCCAACGACACTTTACAGCTTCGTGTCCGGGGCCACTGGCAGCTTGAGAGCCTCTGCTCATGCAGCAGTTGAAGCGGCGCTTTCCGACAAGATGCCGGGGTTGGCCGAAGACCGAACAGTGTTCGAGCGTAGCGCATTTGACCTTCATCCAGCCTTGCTCGAGGAAGCCGCCTCTTACGGCCTCGACCCATCCGAAATCGCACACAAAGCTATTGAGCGCGCCGTGAAAACAGAGCGCTTGAAGCGCTTTTCGGAAGAAAATCGCGAAGCCATCGAAAGCTGGAATGACCTTGTCGAACGCGAAGGCCTCTGGTCGGATGGCTTGCGAGCGTTCTGAAGCATGCAGCACCTTGCCGTTTTCGACGTTGGCGATGGGCGCCCGCCCATCGTAATTCTTCAATACCCCGGGATCGACACTGGCGACTTTGTCCTTGCCGCGCCCCTCTACCCGGTCGAGGCAGCAAAACCCATCGACGTCATTACGCCTCGCGTTGAGCTGAACGGGAAGGCGTATCTTTTGGGTGTTCATTTGATGGCGAGCATACGCAAAGCCGCCCTCAGGAATGAGGTCGGGTCGCTGCTGTCTTATGACTATGAAATCCAGCGGGCGCTTTCGCGTCTCTTCTCGGGCAACTGACGCCCACTGCTCTTGCCAGCGCGGCACGCCTCCTCCAAACCGCAGGAAGCAAACGAAGCGGAGGACACGCCATGAGCAATGATTTCAGCAATCTCTTCTCGGTGAAGGGCAAGACGGTGGTCATCACCGGTGGTTCGCGCGGCATCGGTGAGATGCTTGCGGCGGGCTATCTCGCCAATGGCGCCAAGGTCATCATCTCCTCGCGCAAGGCCGATGCCTGTGAAGAAACAGTGAAACGCCTGAAGGACCAGTATGGCGGCGAGATCTACGCCATCCCCTCCGATGTCGGCCAGATGGTCGGCATCCAGCACCTCGCTGACGAGATCGCCAAGCGCGAAGACAAGGTCGATGTCCTCATCAACAATGCAGGCGTCGCCTGGGGGGCGAAGTTCGAGGACTTCCCGGAGAGCGGCTGGGACAAGGTTATGGACGTGAATGTGAAGGGCATCTTCTTCCTCACGCAAAAGCTGGCACCGCTTCTGAGAAAATCCGCCAGCGCCGAAGACCCGGCGCGGGTCATCAACATCGCCTCCATTGATGGCATGCACACCTCGCCGATGAGTGGCTATGCCTATGGCACGTCCAAAGCTGCCGTCATCCACCTCACCCGCTTCATGGGCGCGGCTCACGCCGGTGAGCATATTCTCGTCAACGGTATCGCACCTGGCCCCTTCCCGACATGGATGCTCTCCACCGGTGTCGGCTATGGCGGTGAGACTGAAGGCGTCAACTGGCAGCCCATTGGGGATCGCAACCCATCCGGCCGTGTCGGCACGCCGCAGGACATTGCAGGCCTCGCCATGTTCCTCTCCTCACGCGCTGGCGCCTACATCTCAGGTCACACCATCCCATGCGACGGCGGCATCGTCTCGTCGAGCTAGCCGGCACGCAGCACCAAAGTCAGCTCCGATGACGGCCTGCATGTTGCGCCGCAATATAAAGACCGTCATACGGACGCCAGACGTTAAACGCCAACAGACTGAGCCAGCCCGTGACCAGCAAATCCCCATTCGCTGCTTTCGCAGATCGCCTCGGCGCGCAGAATTTTTCTCAGGAAAACCTCGCCAAGTTCACGCCGAACCGGATCAAGATTGAGCTTCTTTCAGGCCTGACCGTAGCACTCGCTTTGGTGCCGGAAGCCGTCGCCTTCGCCTTTGTCGCTGGTGTGCATCCGCTCGTCGGCCTTTATGCGGCCTTCATTGTCGGCCTCATCACGGCCTGCATTGGCGGACGGCCGGGCATGATCTCGGGCGCGACCGGCGCGCTTGCGGTTGTGATGGTCGCCCTCGTCGCCCAGCACGGCGTGGAGTATCTCTTCGCGACCGTCGTGCTGATGGGTATCCTCCAGCTTGGCGCAGGCATCCTCAAACTCGGCAAATTCATCCGGCTGGTGCCGCATCCTGTGATGCTCGGTTTCGTGAATGGCCTCGCCATCGTAATCTTCCTTGCCCAGCTGACCCAGTTTCAGGTGCCGGGCACAGCTGAGGTCTCCGGTCATGGCATGGCTGGCGGAGAATGGATGAGCGGCTGGCCGCTGGCGCTTATGCTGATCCTCGTCGGCGTGACGATGGCAATCATCTGGGGCCTGCCCAAGTTCACCAAGGTCATCCCGGCTCCGCTCGCCGGCATCGGCATTGTCGCCGCCATCGTTATCGTCTTCGGTCTCGACGTGCCGCGCGTCGGCGATATGGCCTCAATCGAGGGCGGCCTGCCTGCCTTCCACATCCCAGCTGTGCCGCTGAACCTCGAAACGCTCGAAATCATTCTCCCCTATGCTGTGATCCTCGCAGCGATCGGCCTTATCGAGAGCCTGCTGACGCTCAACCTCGTCGGCGAAATGACCAATAAGCGCGGCGGTGCCAGCCAGGAATGTGTCGCCCAGGGCGCAGCAAACCTCGTCACTGGTTTCTTTGGCGGCATGGGCGGCTGCGCCATGATTGGCCAGTCCATGATCAACGTGAAATCTGGAGGCCGCACGCGCCTCTCTGGTCTTTCTGCGGCCCTCTTCCTGCTCGCCTTCATCCTTGTCGGCTCTGCCCTGATTGAGCAGATTCCCCTCGCCGCCCTCGTCGGTGTCATGTTCATGGTCGTCATCGGTACTTTTGCCTGGAACAGCCTGCGGATCATGACCCGCATCCCCCTGACGGACGCAATCGTCATCGTGCTCGTCACGACCGTCACCGTTTTCTATGACCTCGCCACGGCGGTGGTTGTTGGCGTGATCGTCTCGGCGCTTGCCTATGCCTGGAATAATGCACGCCGCATTCGCATCATCGAGCGCGATTCGGTGCGCACGCCAGGTGCCCATGTCTATGAGATTGAAGGCCCACTCTTCTTCGGCTCGACCGATGGCTTTGCTGAGCTCTTCCATCCGGAAACCGACCCGGACGTCGTCATCGTCGACTTCATGCGGTCTCGCGTGGTGGACCAGTCTGCCCTCCAGGCCATCGAAGACCTCGCCGCCAAGTATGAAGCTCACGGCAAGACCCTTCGCCTGCGCCACCTTTCACGCGACTGCCACAAGCTCCTGAAACGTGCCGGCCAGCTCATGGTCGATAGCGATGATGATCCAGACTATGCCGTCGCCGTGGACTATGGCGTTCGCACCGGCGCGTTCGGCAGCGGCCACTAGGCGGTATCACCCTCACTCCCCCTCACGCGAGCAGGAGGGGGACTTTTCCCCTCAGACCTGAATTTACTTTGGGTTTCGCGCCCCTAACCCTTAAGCAGGTAGCCACGCGCCGGGGTTAGCGGGGGGCATGCGTGAACGATTTCATGCAGCAGATGTGGAATGTGATCAGCTCGCTCGCCGGGCAGGTCAGCCGTCTCGTTGAGGCTTACCCATCGGCGGCCGCCTATCTCGGCGGCGCTGCGCTCGTCATCGTCGCAGGCTTTATAGCCACGATCTATGTCAGGCGCTGGCAGGAACGGACCCGCCCCGCACGGATCGCCGCGCTTCAGGCGGACTATGACGCCAAGCGCAAGATCCACGACTCCCCGCAGCTGCATGCGTCCCTGCTTGACCAGAAGTTCGCGGTCTTCTCGCTCTTCTCAATCCTGGCCAGCGCACTTGGTTGGCTAAGGACATATGGGCCCCTTCAGGGCATCGCCCTTTTCGGCGTCACATTCGAGGATATGGCCCTTGCAGGGGCCATCATCTTCGCGCTCATCGCCCTCGCAGCTCTTCTTCACCGATGGCTCTGGACGCGCACCTTCGCCAACTGGGACCAGTGGGAAGAGCGGCGACGCGCCGAAATCGTCCGCCTTCAGGAAAAGACACTCAGCAAACGCCGTAGCCTGAATGTCAGCACCAAAACCGACGCTCAACTTGATAATGATGCTGAGGAAGCCCAGACACATGCGACCAATGACAGGTTCAGCACCTTCCTCAATCCGCCTCGCACGAAGATGCCAACCGTCTTTGCCAAAGGCATCAGCGACGGCAAAAAACAGCGTGCGTGGCAAATCGGGGTCGTGGAAAAATCCATAGACGGCCGCTTCGGGTTCATTGTCGAACGGGTCGCAAACGCCTCATCCAATCTCAGCGAAGAAGGTCAGCGCTTTTACTTTAACCGTGTGAGCCTCTCCAGTGAGGGCTTCCCCGAAACTGGCGAAGACCTCCTCTTCATGAGCTCCAGCAAGCGCACTGTCGCACCGGGCAAAGAGGAACCCGCCTACCTTGTCTGCGTCCGCGAAAAGCCATGCCAGGGGTTCGTGCGCCGGGTGCTGTCGCGCCGTGCCTGCCTGGTCGAAATCGTGGACGGGTATGAGAACTACACTTCTGTCCTCGCCCTCCTCGACAACTCCCTGCTCGAGGAAGGAACACGTCTCAAAGGCGGCGAACGCGTTGAGGGGATCGTCACCCACAACAATATCGGTGTGATGCTCAAAAAGCTGAGACTGGTAAGCCCGGCCTGACATCTTGGGCGTGCCCCGCGCGATGGGATATGCTGGATTAGACTTCAATCCGAATCACGAAGAAGGCCCGCCTGACCATGTCGAAAGCTCCTGTCGGCTCCAAAGCCAACCCGTCCGAATTTGACGTCCTGTCCAAGCTTGGTGAGGACGAGCCCTACTTCGTGATCCGTGCGAATGACCCGCTGTCCTCAGCTCTGGTCGAACTGCATGCCTATATTGGCGCAGGCCAGGCCGGCGCCGCCCACAACAAGCTTGCAGAGATCATGGCGCTTACCTCGGCCCGCGCGCCGCGCCCGGCGTCCAGCCCGAAATACCGTGAGACCTTTGCCATCTCGCTGGCCATGGAACAGTGGCGCGATCAGCACCAGGACTAGTCCGGTGCAGCTACCGCAGGCACCCTACTCCAACGACTTCGTCCGGCTCGTCCCGTTCGATCTTGATGTGCATGCGAGCCAGCTGCGTGACATGGCGGAGCGCTCCGGTGAGCGCCTTGCCACCTGGCCTTTCTACAACCCGCCGGGCGACTGGATCACGCCCTGGACGAAGACGATCCGCCAGCGCACCGAAGCTGGCACGCTGAGGCCGTTTGCGGTCCTCATGCCAGATGGGCGCTTCGCCGGGATGACGGCCTACCTCAACCCGAATGCAGACTGGCGCAATGTCGAGGTCGGCATGACGATCTATGCGCCAGAGTTTCAGGGCGGCGTCGTCAATCCTGCCTGCAAGCGGCTTCTGCTCGCCAATGCCTTCGACGCTGGCGCGATCCGGGTCTATTTTCATGTCGATGAGCGCAACACGCGCTCACGCCGCGCCGTGCTGAAACTTGGCGCGACGCAGGAAGGGATCCTCCGCCACAATCGCATCCTGCCGGACGGCTTCCTGCGCAATACCGTCGTCTTCTCGATCCTCGCAGAGGAATGGCCAGCCGTGCGTGAAAGACTAGACGCGCGGCTCGCAAATGGAGGCAAGGCGCCATGACGACACCCATCAATCTCAACAAGGCGCGCAAGCAGAAACAGCGCGCCGACGCCGAGAAGAAAGCCGCTGAAAACCGCGTGAAATTCGGCCGCACCAAGGCTGAGAAAACGGCCCAGAAATCAGAGAAAGAACGCGCCAGTAAGGGCCTCGACGGCGCAAAGCGGGAACAGTAGCGGACAAATTAGCGTTCAATTCTGGTCGTTAACTTCCAGAAAGGAACACCCGCCCATGTCCCGCATCCTGCTTACCACTAGCGTTGTCTCGGTCAGCTTTCTGCTGGCGACCATGATCGGCTTCCTGATGGGCGCCGCCTGAACGACGCCCACCCCGCCTAATTGATGATCGGCGAATAGTCCGTCAGCCGGTCCAGCACCTGCAGCCCGTTGCGATAGGCCGACAGGCGCGACAGGGACTCATTATACTGGCGGTCCACCGGCATGCCTGAGGCGCGGGCCTGCTGCGCAGCTTCCGCATAAAGCGCATGCGCCTCCTCGAAATTCGCCGCAGACTCGTAACAGGCCGCCAGATTGTGCGTCACCGCAGGCGCCGACGGGTATTGCGCGTGCAGGTCCTGCCAGACCGCGCACGATGCATCCGGCGTCCGGTTCCCTGCATCGACAGCCATCTCAAAGCGCGGATCAGCCGCCACAATCGGATCCATCGCATCCTTCACGAACACCGCCCGCATGACCGCATTGCGCGGCGCAATCTCATTGCGGATATCGCCCAGCGTCGTCACCAGCGCGTCGCGCACCAGTCCCGGCGGGGGCTGCATGCCTGCCGCCAGCCCATAGGTCCAGCCGCCGCCATAGCCCCGGCGGCCGCGCCGCCCGGAAATATAGACCTCCTCGCAGCTCTCTGCCGATGAGCTGCCAAAGAACGTATCCTGATAGATCATACGCCCGGTGCCATACTCCATCAGGCGCGGGCGCACGGACACATCCACCGTCTCACGCAGGCAGATCTTCTCGACTTCGGCCCGGCGCTCACAATCGAACGGGCCATCCCATTCGACGCACTCGGTCTGGCTGGTCGAGTACTCTTCAGCTTCATAGCTGTCGATATCGATGCTGCCCTCATAGATGCCGGCGCGCTGGCCGTCCGGGACATAGCCGTCGCTATAGCGCGCAATGCTGAACCAGGGCATGCCGTCAAAGGTCGCGCTGGCCAGCATGGCCTCGAACTCATCGGCATACCAGTTACCGGCAGGCCCGTTGAAACGGCCGACATCCACCGTGCGGGTCTCGACCGCCGCAGTGTTCGGGGGAACAAGCCGCGCCGAATAGTCGATGCCAGGCGTTGCACACGCAGCAAGTCCCGCCACGGCCACCAGAAGATATGCAGTTTTCATTTCAACTCCCCCCTTTGTTCTGTCGAGAGTGACATCACTGTTCGCAGCCATCAAGTGAACCCGCCCTGAATACTTTGGTGCGAAGAAAAACATTGAACCTCTCCCGCCCATACGCCATCTGCGTGACCAGTCTTTTGCATTGGGAGAATTCGCCATGTCCTCAGCCGCCCCGCTGTTTGAACCCTTCAAACTGAAATCGCTGGAGCTTCCGAACCGGATCGTCATGGCACCAATGACCCGCGGCTTCAGCCCGAACGGCGTGCCGACCGATGATGTCGCCGCCTATTATGCCCGCCGCGCCGCTGCCGATGTCGGCCTCATCCTGTCCGAAGGCACGCTGGTGCGCCGCAAGGGCGCGTCCGACAATGCGAATTATCCCCTCTTCCACACGGATGCCGCTCTTGCTGGCTGGCAGAAAGTCATCGACGCCGTTCACGCCGAAGGCGGCAAGATGGGCCCGCAAATCTGGCATCAGGGCCTCCTGCGCAAATCCGGCACCGGCCACTATCCTGACGCCCCATCCGACAGCCCGTCCGGCGTCACCCATAAGGGCAAGCAGATCTTCGACGAGCCATCCGATGAGGAAGTCGCCGACATGGTCGCCGCCTATGCCGACGCCGCGAAAAGCGCGAAAGACCTCGGCTTCGACACGCTCGAAATCCACGGCGCCCACGGCTATCTCATAGACCAGTTCTTCTGGGACGTGATGAACAAGCGCGAGGACAAGTATGGCGGCGGCCTGCCGGAACGCGCCCGCTTTGCCGGTGAGATCATCTCTGAAATCCGCAAGGCCGTCGGCCCCGACATGCCGATCATCCTGCGCTTCTCGCAATGGAAACAGCAGGACTATGCCGCCCGCCTCGCTGAGACCCCGCAGGAGTTTGAAGCCTTCCTGAAAGTCTTCGTCGATGCCGGTGTCGATATTCTGCACGCCAGCCAGCGCCGCTTCTGGGAAGCAGAATTTCCTGAAGTCGATGGTGAGAATGGACTCAACACCGCAGGCTGGGCGAAGAAGCTCACCGGCCTTCCAACCATCACGGTCGGCTCTGTCGGCCTCTCGTCAGAATTCACCGGCGCAATGCGCGGCGAAGGCTCCAAGACGCGCCCGATCACCGATGTCGTTGAACGCCTCGAGAAAGGCGAGTTTGACCTCGTCGCCGTTGGCCGCGCCCTACTGCAGGACCCGGAATGGGCCACCAAGGTCAAGGACGGCCGCACCGAAGAGCTGGCAGACTATGACGCCAAGGCGATGGCGACGCTCTACTAGACGCGCCAGCACCCTGAATGCAGAAAGGGCGGACCTCGTGAAAGGTCCGCCCTTTTTTATTGCATCAGTTCCTGCCCGATTAGACCGGCTGGGCCTCGCCCTTGGCGCTGACCCACAGGGCGTGGATCACGGCCGGCAGCCAGAAGAAGAAGCACAGCACGATATTGATGAGGAGCTGTGCGCCGACACCTGCCTTGAGGAAGACGGCGACGGGCGGGAGGATGACAGACAAGATGATCTGTAGAAGTGACATCGATAATTCTTTCGTTTTGTACATGTTTGCAACGCGCCGCCTCCCGCCGCCGTTCCGAAGCCGAACCATTTTCCGGCTCAACCCGTTGAAGACCCACACGTAAAAAATTCGCGTGACTACCCCAGCGGCAGTCCCCTCACCCTGACAAAAAAGAAATCAGGGAGAACGCCATGAGTTACGAACAGATCAAGGTAGAGACGCGCGGCAATATCTGCCTCATCACCCTCAACCGCCCCGACAAGCTGAACGCCTGGACCCCGGATATGAGCCGTGAGCTCGGCAAGGCGATCACCGCCGCGAACGAGGATGAAGACATCGGCGCCATTGTGATGACCGGTGAAGGACGCGGCTTCTGCGCGGGCGCAGACATGTCCTACTTCCAGAACAATATCGATGCGTCGGAGACAAAGGCCCACAAGCGCGATGGCGGCATCGACTGGATCTCCCTCATCCGCTCGTCCAAGCCCTGCATCGCCGCGGTCAACGGCCCGGCATTCGGCATCGGCGTGACGCAGATCCTGCCTTTCGACATGATCGTCGCCTCGACCATCTCGAAGTTCGGCCTCGTCTTCGTGCGCGTCGGCATCGTGCCGGAACTCGCCAGCTCGCATTTCCTCGTCCAGCGCGTCGGCTGGGGCAAGGCACATGACCTGCTGCTCACCGCGCGGCCCGTATCAGGCGCAGAAGCCGTCGAGCTTGGCCTCGCTGACCGCCTCTCAGAACCTGAAACCCTGCTCGACGACGCGCTCGAACTGGCTGGCCAGATGGCCGCCAATCCCTCGCCCATGCTGCGCATGACCAAACAGCTCCTCAGCGCCAATAGCTGCGACACCGACACAGCCCGCATCCAGGCCCGCGAACATGAAAGCCTCGAGGTCTGCTACACCCTGCCAGAGCACAAGGAAGCCGTCGCCGCCTTCGCCGAAAAACGCGCCCCGGACTTCAAGGCCGCGCGCCACAAGGCACAGGCGAAGATCGACTAGATCAGCGAGCGCCACCCCGACCCTCCCCGGAGGAGAGGGAGTGCCACTTCCGCAACGATCGCCCTCCCTCCCAGCCCTCATCCTGAGCTTGTCGAAGGACGCTCACCATGCGGGTTCTTCTACCGTCCACCCAAGACCCGCATGGTGAGCGGAGCCGAACCACAGGGTCGGTTCTCGGTGCGCTAACGATCATCGCCCCCTCCCCTCCGGGGAGGGTCGGGGTGGGGCCGCTAAGCCCGCTCGTAAGCCGCTTTCATCCAGGCCTTGAGCTCGTCATCGACCTCTTCGATCGCCTGGATCTTCATCTTGTGCGTGCACATGCTGCCTGGCTTTTCTTCGGCAAGACGCAACGTGCCGTCCTCTCCTTTGAGGTTCAGGCCAAGGTCCACGCGTGACTTGGTGGCCGGAGTGACGACGGCAAAATTCTTTGAGCGGCGGAACGCGACGGAGGTTTTCTTCGGCGAGATTTCGACATCATCGCCCAGCGTCTTCGCATAGGCTTCCAGCGCATCGTAGATCGGCCGCAGGTTCTCCTTGCCCTCATACTGACCCGAAAGTATGTCGCCTTCATCGGCGTCGAACCTGCCCTTGGCGGCCTGACACACCATATTGGCGTGGCCGTGGCCAAAGCCGTGCTGTTCCTTCAGCATCTTGACCTGGTCACCATGCTTTTCGAGCCCGCTCGACTGGACGACCTTCACCCAGTGCGCCAGCGGCTTTCCGGTCTTGGCCTCCATGCCCGCAATATGCGCCGCGAGCATCTCTTCCTGCGTCTTTGCCATTTCTTTCTCCTCCCTATTGGCCCTTGAGCGGCCAGTTCCCGATCCGGCATTTGGCCGGCGTCATGAAACCCATCACCGGACCCAGCATCATCACCATCTTGCCGCTAAAGCCGGGCTTGCCCGTTTCGACCAGTGATTTCAGGTTCTGCGTGATGAAGCTTCCACCCTGCTGCATGGACTGTGCTGTCTTCGTCCCTGCCGGAACGCCGGTCGTGATGAGCGAGAATTCAACGCCTTCAGGCGTCTCCCTCAGCTCATAAGTGACGGTGCAATAGTCATCGTCCCATTGGGTGAACTTGAAAGTATGGGCGTAGCGGTGGGGCGGGGAAAACTCCAATACCTCGCCCACGACGCTCGCATATTTGCGGTTCGGGGTGACCATGCGCATGCGTTTACCCGGCTTCAGGGCCCCATCCTCTGCCTCGCAGACCGCGCCAAAGAAGAAGGGCAGAACCTCGTCAGTCTTTACTAGCGTATTCCATACCACTTCGATCGGCGCATCGATCATCACCTTGTAGACCTGACGGTCATGGCCGGTCCCTGCGCCTTCTATTCCTGCCTCACTCATTGGTTTCCCCCCTCCCTTTCGCGGCCGCTTCGGCCATGGCCTTGATGGATGTGACCCGTCCTGCAAACGGCTCGCTATAGGCGTCCAGCCACCGGTCCTGGATCATCCGGATGGGGACAGCATTCAGATAGAGATGACGCGTGCGCCCACGCTTCTCGCTAATGACAAGGCCTGCCTTCTCGAGCACCGAAAGGTGGTTCATCACGGCGATGCGGCTCACATCGAAAGCCTTTGCCAACTCCCCGACAGAAGCGCCGGGCTTTGCCTTGAGGATATCCAGCATCTTGCGCCTGCTCTCATGAGAGAGCGCGTGGAAGACCGCCGACATATCATCATTAGTAATCATGTAATTACATAATTACATGTTTTGACGATGGTCAAGTTGTTTCTGGATTTCGCTTTTTCAGGAATGAAGGTCCGTTCTCGCGCGCCCGGAACAGTCAGGCCCGGCGACCGGCTATAGCGTGCTCCCCCCACCCATAGCCTGCATGAACGTTAAGGTTATCAGACCTTATTATGGGAAACTGTCAAGCGCGGCGGGGCGCTGACCTATGATCTACCGGGCACGTGATTGCGTAGACCGCTCTGAAAGGAAATCTGCCATGCGCCTCAAAGCCCGCCTCGCCCCAGCCGTTTTGGCCGCCAGTGTCGCTGTCACTGGATGCGTCTCAAACTCACTTGAAGACTTCTCCAGCGCCGAGCAGACGCTGCGGCTTGAAGACTACTTCTTGGGCGAGACCACCGCCTACGGCATTTTCGAGGACCGCTTCGGCAAGATCAGGCGTCAATTCAAGGTCGATATTACCGGCACTGTCGAGGGCAACACGCTAACCCTGGTAGAGGAATTTGACTATAGCGACGGCGAACAGGACACGCGTACCTGGACCATCGAAATCCTCGGCGATGGGCGCTATCGCGGCACAGCCAATGATGTGCCGAACACCGCGCAGGGCCAGGCCGTCGGCAATGCCTTCAACTGGACCTACCGGGTCGACCTCAAGGTCGGCGATGGCACCTGGAATGTCGGCTTTGATGACTGGATGTATCTGCTGCAGGATGGGGTTCTGCTGAACCGCGCCTATGTCACGCGTTTTGGCTTGCGTATCGGCGAAGTCACCATCGCATTCCGCAAACCAGATTAGGCGTCCTGCGTCCAGGACGGGGCACCGCTGCCGATCAGGCCGAAGAAGCGGCGGTCCGTATTTGCAGGCTCAGCCCGGCGGAGCGGCAGGCCCGAAGTGCGGCTGACAGCTTCGCTGGCGCGGGCCACCACGGTCTTGCGGCCATTCTCATGGTCGCCCGGGTTACGGTCCTCACCGAGAAGCATCATCCGGCCATCCTGCAGTTCCAGCCAGTAGGCCATTACCGTCATGCGCAGGCCGAGCACGCTGTGGGTCTCACGGCGGCGGCAGATGCCCTTGATGCTGCGATAGTTGATCTCGCCTTCGAAGCCTTCAGTCTTGTGATGGGCGGCGCGGTGGGCTGGCAGCACCAGCATGACATGGCCGGGGCGCAGCGACAGATGCCACTTATGCTTCAGGCGCATCATATGCTGATGGCCGATGGTCAGCGGCGCGAGGACGAGGCCGATCGCGCAGGCGATGGTCGCGGCAAGCGCATCGCCCTGAACCAGAAGATAGATCGCACCGGCAAGCGACGCGAGCACAAGCGCCCACATCAGAAGTGCCACGAATACAGAGGCGATCCGCGCCCCATACCCATATTCGAAAACGATCCGTTCTGGTTTCGCCATGACTTGCCCCATTCTGTCAGCACAAAGAAAAGGCATCCGCAATTTCCGTGCCGGAATTCAGAAGGCGTTAAGTCAGTTCAAAGGGGCTATTTGGCCTCCGCCGACGCGTTCTGCGCCCGGGCCAGAAGGTCGCCGCATGGGGCGTCCTGCGCCATGCCGGGCTCGATGAATGGCAGGGCCGCAAGCCCGCCGCTCACGGACGCAAGAATGCCCGCAATCCCGAACTGGGCCACCGTCCCGGCGCTGAAAGGCTGGATCGACGGGTCACGCAACGTACCGCCAATCGCGACATCGCCGATCAGCGTGCCAAGCGAGGCATCCTTGGCCTCGGACCGCACACTCAGGCGTAGGGCTTCATTGGAAAGGTTCACATCACCGCGCACGACGACAAGGCTGTCATCGGTATCCACCACGGCCGGTGACAGCGTGCCGACGCCGTTCTCAAAGTTCGCCACGATCGCGGCGCACCGTGCATCAACATATGTCCGGTCCTCCGGCGCCTCACCCAGCAACGTAATTACCTCACCAAGGTCGAGCGCCGCCCCTTCGGCCGCCAGCGCCAATATGTCCGCATCCGTCGACCAGATCGAAACCGTGCCATTCATCGTCGCCGCGGCATCGCGGAAACCATTGCCGTCCGTGGTCACTTCAAACTCACCATCGGCGCCGCCGCGAAGGTATGGCGAGAGTGAGAGGTTATCGAAGGCAACGTTCGACAGCGTGCCGCGTGCATCGGTGTGGGCAGGCGACTGCGTACCATCGAGCGTCGCATAGCCGCGAAACTCGCCTTGTGCGAAATCGAGATAGATGCGCGGCGCCCGCACCAGCCTGCCCTCGATCTCGAAGTCGAGGCCAAGCCCCTCAATGTCGAACAGGGAGTCTGTCACCGTTTCGGCCGTATAGCTGACGCTGCCATCGACAGCATCCAGCCTCGCAAAGTCGATTTCGACATCCGGGATAAGCCGCCCGCTCTGCTCGTAGGCGGTGCGGGCTCGCTGGGCGCGCTCACCCGTCGTCTCGCCTTCACCAACACCAATCGGGATGCCGAACACGATGGCGAGGTCATCGGCATCGAGCGCGGCAGAGGTGAGCTCTGCATTCACCAAAGGCACCTCGCCGCCCGGCATCACATTGATCTCACCATAAAGGTCGCTATCGCCGATCCGCGTTTCCGGGTCGACGTTCAGCGTCCAGCGCTCCGGCCCGATATCGACGGTGAGACGCATATCGTAAGGCGGCGTATCCGGCGCGGCGAGCCCGACAAGGTCTGCCACATCAGAGAAGTTCTCGCCGCGCAGCCTCAGCCCGCCATCCAGCTTGCTGAACGCGTCAGACGTGCGCCCATCAAAGCTGAGGCGAGAGCCCGCGCCCCGCGCCTCCAGGATGAACGCGCCAGACCGCAGCGACCCGCGCGCCGTCTCGATCTCGACCTCGCGCGTCTCATCGGGGCGCACCACCTGCATGGTCACAGATGTCAGCGACACCTTGTCGACGATCCGGCGCGCAGATTTCAGCCCCGGCCCATCGCCATCGCTTTCGCCATTATCCTCGATCCGGACAGAGCCATTCTCGGCCTCGAGATAGGACAGCCAGCTGACAAAGGGCAGAAAGCCAAACAGATTGACCTGCGCCTCGATCCGCTCGGCGCTCACCCGGCCGGGCACGACTAGGCCTTCGCCCTCAACCACCAGCACTGCCGGAAACCGCGTATGTGCAGTTTCGACGCGCGATCCGTCCGGCCCAAACGCGCCCAGCAATGCATTCGCGACAGGCGTACCGAAGCGCGGCTGCGTCAGCGCGAGCAGGAAAAGCAGGAAGGCGAGTAGAGCGATGCCAATCACCCACCCGGTAATCTTGAAGGATCGTATGAGTCCGGACTTCATGAGCCCCTAACGCGCCGCGCAGGCACGGGTTCGCAGACAGCCTGCCGATTTCGCTCGGATGTCGCTCAGCAAAGGGCACAGTCGGCCCCTGCCATTGGGGCCAATCCCTGCTATATGTTCTCCATGAGTTCCAGCCCGAATCGCCGCCCATCTATCTCGGAAATGGCCGCCGCCCGCGCGCCCGTGCCGGACACGAACGCCAATTATCTCGATGGCCTGAACCCCGAACAGCGCGATGCGGTCGAAACGACAGAGGGCCCGCTCCTCGTGCTCGCAGGCGCCGGCACCGGCAAGACGCGCGTGCTGACAACCCGCCTGGCGCATATCATCGCCTCCAAACTTGCCTGGCCCAGCCAGACGCTGACAGTGACCTTCACTAACAAGGCCGCCCGCGAGATGCGTGAGCGCGCGCTGAAGCTGATCGGCGATGCAGGCGAAGGCCTTCGCTGGCTCGGCACGTTCCACTCGATCAGCGCGCAGATCCTCCGCCGCCACGCAGAGCTTGCCGGTCTCAAATCGAGCTTCACCATTCTCGATATAGACGACGTCATCCGCCTCTGCAAACAGGTGATCGAGGCCGAGAATATCGACACAAAGCGGTGGACCCCGCGCCACCTCTCCAGCTTAATCGATAGCTGGAAGAACCGCGCGCTCACCCCGGCCAAGGTTCCTAAGGACGAAGCCTGGCAGTTTGCCGACGGCAAGGCGATCCAGCTTTATGAGACCTATCAGAACCGGCTCAAAGTCCTGAACGCCTGCGATTTCGGCGACCTGCTGATCCACAACATCACCATCTTCCAGGAAAATCCGGACCTGCTGGCGGACTATCACCAGCGCTTCAAATACATCCTGGTGGACGAGTATCAGGACACGAACGTCGCCCAGTATCTCTGGCTTCGCCTGCTTGCGCGCGGCTCGAACAATATCTGCTGCGTCGGCGATGACGACCAGTCCATCTATGGCTGGCGCGGCGCTGAGGTGGATAACATCCTGCGCTTCGAGAAGGACTTCCCGGGCGCCAAGGTCATCCGGCTGGAGCGTAATTACCGCTCCACGAAGCATATCCTTGCCGCCGCCTCTTCCGTTATCGACTTCAACAAGGGCCGCCTCGGCAAGACGCTCTATGTAGGTGACGGTGAACAGGGCAATCCGGACGCAGAAAAGGTCCAGGTGCGCGGCCTCTGGGACGGCGAGGCCGAAGCCCGCCTCATCTGCGACGACATCGAAAGCTACATCAACAAGGGCGGCCAGTATGAAGACTGCGCCATCCTCGTTCGTGCCTCATGGCAGATGCGGCTCTTCGAAGAACGCCTCATCATGCTGGGCATTCCCTACCGCGTGATCGGTGGCCCGCGCTTCTTCGAGCGCGCCGAGATCCGTGACGCCCTCGCCTATCTCCGCCTCGTGCGCAGCCCCGATGACGACCTCGCCTTTGAGCGTGTCGTGAACCAGCCAAAGCGCGGCGTCGGTGCGACCACGATCCAGAAGCTGCAGACCTTTGCCCGCGCGGATGGCCGCTCGCTTTTCACCCTCGTGCCGATGGTGCTGCAGACCGATGAGGTCAAAGGCCCCGCCAAGCGCGGCCTCACCACCTTCATCGACCAGATCAATCTCTGGCGCGACCGCCTCAATAACGGCATGCCGCATCATGAACTCGCGCAGGTCATTCTGGACGAGAGTGGCTATACCGACATGCTGCAGAAGGACCGCTCCCCGCAGTCGCAGACACGCCTCGATAACCTCAAGGAACTGATCCACGCCCTCGGCCAGTTCGACAGCCTCGCCGGCTTCCTCGAGCATGTCGAACTCGTCATGGATGTTGGTGGGCAATCTTCAGGCAATGAAGTGCAGATCCTCACCCTCCACGCCGCCAAGGGGCTTGAATGGCCAATGGTCTTCCTGCCTGGCTGGGAAGAGGAAGTGTTCCCGTCCCGGCGCTCGCTGGACGAGTCCGGCATGAAGGGCCTCGAGGAAGAACGCCGCCTTGCCTATGTCGGCATCACCCGGGCCCGCGAAAAATGCGCGATCAGCTTTGTCGCCAACCGCATGATCTTCGGGCGCTGGCAGTCCGTCCTGCCATCGCGCTTTGTCGATGAATTGCCACACGACAATGTCGAGGCGAGCAGCGAAACCGGCTATTCCACCATGCCCGGCGCCGATCAGGGCTTCCAGGGCACGATTGAGGATCTGGGAGAGCGCTCCAACTACACCTCCCCGGGCTGGCGCCGCCTCAAGGAGAATGCCGGCAAAGGCTCAAAGACCGGCCCCGTCATCGACGGCAAGGCCGAACTGATTGCGACCTCGTCAGGGAAATCCGGCTTCAAGATCGGCCAGCGCGTCCACCACGAAAAATTCGGCTATGGACAAGTCCTCGCTGCCGATGGCACCAAGCTACAGGTCAACTTCAAGAATGTCGGCCTGAAGAAGGTGATTTCGACTTTTGTGACGGGGGTTTAGGGCAAATCGTCGAGTTCAGCCGTCACCCTCGACGGCGCAGCCCTCTGAGGGTCCAGCTCCTGCCGTCACCCTGCGCGCCTGCTTCACCATCCGGAGATGGACACCCAGATGGGCTAACGCCCATCGAGCGTGACGGCCCCTAAAGTTATGGTATCTTGCAAAAGACGCGGCTGCCCGCGACCTAGCGAACTTGGTCCGCCCTACTCCCACCCATCCGCAAATGGACAGGCGTCCAGCCGAGGCGCATCCTCATCGAGGTCAGAATTGAAGATCTGAACGTCGACCAGCCATTTGCCATCATTTTGAAGCTTGAGCGTCTCAAGGAACTTGCCGGGGTTCACCGTGTAGGTGCCGTCTTCCTTGAGCTGAAACAAGCAGAACTGGCCACGCATGTAAGCCGTGTCGCCGCTGCCGCCGATATGGTCGAGCCGTGATGCCAGGCGCAAGCCGGGACGGTGGTCTGCTTTCCAGGCCATAATCGCTTCCCGGCCGTTCACGGCAGGCCCGTTGGGCGGCATGATGATCGCATCAGCCGTAAAAACGGAAGCGAACCGTTCAAGTTCTGTCTGATTGTACGCGGCGACGATCCCGCCTGACGCTGCTTGCAATTGAACGCGGTCGCGCTCGTCGATCTCTGGCGGGAGGCTTTGGCAAGCAGCAATACCTGCAAAGGCTCCCATAATCAGTGATAGAAGAAAATGTTTCATTATTTGCACGTCCCCATTCTGGCGTCTCGCGTACATCCTCCACACGCAATGTCCGCGCCAGCGGGAAACCTCTATCACATTCACTATAAAACGTCAGCAATGACAGGACAAAATGGCTCGTCAAACCTGTAATGAAGACAGGCAATCAGCGCCTATCCTGTAGCACTTGCGACAGAATACAGGCTTCAGAATTTTACTAACTTTGGCGTGAAAAATCGCCTGAACACGGAAATTTCCCAGTAGGAATTGGCTGGTCCATTTCCTGAAATGGGTCAGTTTCGAATCAGGGAGCGTTGCCGCTTACTCCCAGCTCTCGGCAAAGGGGCACGCATCAAGCAACTCCGACCCAGCCGGCGCATTGCTATTGAAGATGTCGACATCTAGTAGCCAATCGCCGTTCTCCTGAAGCTTGCGCACTTCAAGGAACTTACCGGCGTCCACGCCATACGAGCCGTCAGCTTGCGGTATGAAGAGGCATGAGCGTCCGCGGACGTAGGCCGTGTCGCCGCTACCGCTGATATTCTCAATATCGAGTACGATGCGGAAGCCCGTTTCATTCTCGGCCTCCCAGGCCGCGATGGCTTCGCGACCAACCACCGCCGGGTCATTTGGCGGCATCAGGATCGCGTCTTCGGTGAACAGTTCCGCCAGCGCTTCCCAATCATTCGCATTGTAGGCCTCTACCCATGCGGCAGACGCCGCTTCGATTTCGGCGTGCTCGATCGTAGAAATTTCAGGCGGCAGGGTCTGGCAGCCAGAAAGGAAAACCGCTGCCAGCAAGGCTGCCGCTGAGATCGACTTCATTACGATACCCCCAAGAGCTTCTGGGCGAAATTGGCCCGTATTCTCACTCCATAGCAAGATGTGCGCCGCAGGCGTCTTCCAGCGCCAGGCCTAATTGATTTCCTGCGCGATCTTCCGCCCGAACACACGCCACGAAATGATGGCCAGCGTGAACAGCCCGCCCGACATGCACATGGCGAGGATCGCGTTCCCCGCCCAGCCTGCATAGTCATAGACAGCCGTGCCTGCAGAGCTCGAAATGCCGCCGCCAATGAACATCATCACAATATAGATGGTCATGAGACGGGTGCGGATATTTTTCTCGAGAGAGAGGAATGTCATCCGGTTACAGATATCGACCAGCGGGCCCAGAAGCGTCATCAGCACGACGGGAATGATGAGCAGCCAGAGATTGTAGCCAAGCGGCCAGAGCAGGCAGACGGCGACGAAATTGACGGCCGCCGCGACGATCCGTGCCTTGTAGGGCCCCACCCGGTCGGCCCATCGCCCGAGCGCCGGCGTCGTGAACAGGTTGAAGCCCGCAAAGGCCGCGAGATAACCCACCACATCGACGCCATAGCCCATGTCCGGCAGGTGCAGGCCAAGGCCCATCCAGACTGACAGGAAGACGCCAAAGCCAAGCCCCTGCATGGCGCCGGAGATGATGATCTCCGGATAGCGCTTCACCAGCGCAAACATGGAGAAGAGAAGGCTGAGATAGCTCTGCTTTGGCGCGTCATCGCTGCCCGCCTCGCGCTCATCCATGATGAAGGGAAGCAGGATCGAGACGATCAGCATGAAGCTGGACGCGATATAATAGACAGTGCGCCAGCCAAAGGTTTCAGCCACAATGCCCGCCCCGGCCCGCGCAACGAGAATGCCGCCAATGACGCCGGTCGTCAGCATCGCCGTCACCGCGCCAAGCTGAGCCGGATCGACCCGTTTTGAGGCATAGGCCGGCAGCAGGTACGGCGCGATGGTGAAGAAGCCGAGAATGGTCGAGGCGAGCGTGAACAGCCGGAAATCGGTCGCGAAGGCCATGCCCGTGATCGACAGGAATTGCCCGGCCACCGTGATGGTCACGAGCTTGCGGTTAGAGACCCGGTCACCAAGCGGCAGAAGCAGAAACACGCCCAGCGCCAGGGCGAGCTGGTTGGCGCCCGGCACAATGCCGATCACCGCGTCTCTCACCTCAAAGCCGCGCGCGACCTCTGAAATGATCGGGTGAATGTAATAGGCATTGGCTGTCACCACCGCCGAAGCCAGCGTCAGGAGAAGCAGCTCTGTTGAGGAGAGACGACGCTCAGCCGGGGCGGCTGCGTCTGGTGTCTCGGGCGTCTGCCCGGACGAAGGAGGAGGTGAAGCACCCATGCCGGGCGAGAGGTATAGCAAGTCTCTGGCGAAGCAAAGGTGACGCCCACGTCAGCTATCGCTGCGTTAGGGCGTCACCTCATATTTCCACAGAAACTGTTCGCGGTCGCTTCAGAATACCTTCCAGAAACACCGCCAGTACACCGTCACTGCACCATGGGTTTTGCAGGATGGAGACCCCACGATCCGACGGTATGGCGCGGCGGTTTCCCTCAGGCTTCCACCGGCCCGATGGTTTCCTTTGCCGGGCGCGCCGCCTTCGCCTTGTTTATCCGGAACATGGCCGGGCGCTCATAGAGGAAGGCGAGCGGCGTCTTGCGGATCACGAAGTGGAAGGCAAGCGGCGCAGCCAGCGCGAAGACCAGGATCGACAGCGAGGCCCAGCCCACATCGGGGATAAGCCCGGTCATGGCGAGCCCCTTCTGGGCCACCTTCATCGGAATGAAGAAGGTCAGATAGATGACGATCGAGTGCTTGCCCGCATAGCGGATCGCATTGCCGACATCGAAGCGGGCGAGCAGAGAAGCGACGCTGACAATGGCAAAAGCGCCTGCAAAACCAAGGATAAGGCTGATCACTGGCGCGTCGCCAAGGCCGACGCTGACAAGCTGCGCGTTCCAGATCGCCCAGACAGCGAGCGCCGAGACGGCCACCATGCCATGTCCGCGCACAGCATCTGCGAGGCGGAAGACAAGCGGGGCAAAGGCATAGCCCGCGAAGAAGAAGACATACCAGTTGGCGAACCGCTCGGTCACCGACCAGGAAGGCGCGATCCAGCCTGCATAGAAGGCGACATGGGCCAGCGCAGCGACCGCAAAGACAGCCAGCACAGGCACGCGGGCGATGAGGCGGGTGACCACGTAGAAGAAGAGAAGCTGGTGAATGAACCAGAGGCTGGAGGCTGGGAAAATCAGCTGTTTCAAAAAGATAAGGGCGACGCCGGCCGGGTCTGACAGAAGAAGATCAGCCTCGAAAGCGACGGTCTGAAGGCCCAGCCAGAGCAGGTAGAAATAGGCAAAATGAACGACCTTCCGGTCAATATAGTCGACCAGCGGCCCATTGATGGAACGCGACAGGAAAAGACCCGCAATCAGGAAAAAGTCCGGCATTCTGAACGGCTTGGCGAAGGCAACGACGTCGTGCATCCAGCCGGTGGCCCCGACCATTTCGCCATAATTCAGCGTCGAATGCATCATCACCACGAGGATGATGCAGATACCCTTGCCGTAATCGACCCAATCAATGCGGTTCTTGGTCATTTTCGGTCCCTCAAGACTAGCCTGTCAGGCGAGTTGCAAGTTTCGTGCTCACTTTTCAGGATATGCCGTCCCGAATTGTGGCAGCCCCTGCCGCCACATGCCCCCAAATTGCCCCAGAGCCTTCCAAGCCTTGCCACAGGCTGGGGGTCTCTTGGTGCCGGGCCGGGGGCTTCCTCGATGGCGCGAACCGTGGTTCAACGCCGGACAGAAATCCTCGGCTTCACAAAACGTATAGCCGGAATGGGTTGAGAGGAGGCTAAGATGACAACGCTGGCATTGGTGGACGACGACGAAAACATTGTCGCCTCGCTTAAAATGTTCTTCGAAGCCGAGGGCTACGACGTCAAAACCTATCATGACGGCCTGTCTGCCCTGTCCGGGCTGACCGAAACGCCGCCGGACCTCGCCATCCTCGATGTGAAGATGCCCAAGATGGATGGCATGGAGCTCCTGCGGCGCCTGCGCCAGAACTCAGAGCTGCCGGTGATCTTCCTGACCTCCAAGGATGAAGAGATCGACGAGGTGATCGGCTTCAATATCGGCGCCGACGATTTTGTCCGTAAACCCTGCTCGAACCGCCTCCTGTCAGAGCGCGTGAAGGCCGTTCTGCGCCGCTCGCGCACGACCGAAGGCCAGGTTGAAGATGGCGACCAGAAGCCGATCGTTCGCGGCCGCCTGACACTGGACCCGAACCGCCATGCCTGTTCATGGGATGGCGAGCCGGTCCGCCTGACAGTCACCGAATTCCTGATCCTGCAGTCGCTGGCCCAGCGCCCCGGCTATGTCAAAAGCCGCGACCAGCTGATGGATGCGGCCTATGACGACCAGATCTATGTCGATGATCGCACCATCGACAGCCACATCAAGCGTCTGCGTAAGAAATTCCGCGAGGTCGACGGCGAATTCGATGCCATCGAAACCCTTTACGGCGTCGGCTACCGCTACAACGAAAGCTGAGCCCGGACAGGCTGGCCCCCAGCGCCTTGCAAAGAAGTCATTCGCTTTCCGCCGCGATCTGCTATGGTCGGGGCTGAGGAAACGATAGATGGCACAAAACAGCCACCCTGCCCCAGCCGCGCATGCTGACCGCGTGCGCGAAGCTGCCGAGTCCCGTAGCGGCGCGGCGGCCTCAGCTCTTGTTGCCTCCTGGCGCCGCTCTCTGAAGCGCTACGGCCTTGAGCCAGACACGCGCCGCGCACCCGACCTGATGACCCAGCAGTCGCTCAAGGATGCGCGCCTGCCCATGGAGCAGTTGCTGCGTGTTGCCTCACCGTCGCTGGACCGCCTGTTCGGCTCTGTCGGGGAGGCAGGCTGCTGCGTGCTGATGACCAATGCAGACGGGGTCATCGTCGAGCGGCGCGGCATGGCTGGCGACGACGCAGCGTTTCGCTCATGGGGCCTGTGGGAAGGGGCGGACTGGTCGGAGGCGCGCGAAGGCACGAATGGCATCGGCACCTGCCTTGCCGAGAAGCGGCCCGTCACCATTCACCAGGACCAGCATTTCCATAGCCGCAACACAGCGATGAGCTGCATCGACGCGCCGATCTATGACCATCAGGGCATGCTGGCGGCTGCGCTCGACGTCTCATCCTGCCGGGCTGACCTCACCGGGGCTTTCTCTCAACTGATCGCCGCGACCGTGTCAGACACCGCGCGCCGGATCGAGAGCGATAATTTCCGGGCCCATTTCGAAGGAGCTCGCATTGTCATGGGCGAACGTCATGGCCGCGCTGGCGCCGTGCTGCTGGCTATCGACAGCGACGATGTCGTGATTGGCGCGACCCGTGCGGCCCGAATTGAGTTCGGACTTGGCGATGCGCCCTCGCTTGAACCCCGCCCGGCGGCTGATGTCCTTTCAGGCACACCGGCCCAGAGTGATCTTGCCGCCGCCGAACGCGCCGAGCTGCGCCGCGCCATTCTGCGGGCCAATGGCAATATGTCAGAGGCCGCACGCGCCCTCGGCGTTGGCCGCGCAACCCTGTACCGGCGCATGAACCGGCTCGGCATCGACCTCGACCGCCTGAATTAGAGGCCCGTTGTCTCAGAGGTGAGACATGTCACCACCGGGCTATCGACCGGCGCTCGTGACGCGCCCAGCACCCCGATGAATACTCCCTTCCAGGCCGTCCAACAGAGAGGGCGGCGACAACATCAGGGAGACAGACATGGACACGCAAACGCTTGGGCACGGCCAGATGAAGGCCCCCTACAAATCGCGCTACGACAATTTCATTGGCGGCAAATGGACCGCGCCGAAAGCCGGCCGCTACTTCGACAATATCTCACCCGTCAACGGACGGATCATCTGCCAGATTGCCCGCTCGGACGCGGCAGACATCGAAGCAGCGCTTGATGCAGCCCATGCGGCCGCAGATAGCTGGGGCAAGACATCTGTTGCCGAGCGCGCGCTTATCCTGAACCGGATCGCTGACCGGATGGAAGAGAACCTTGAAGCGCTCGCCATCGCCGAAACCTGGGACAATGGCAAACCCGTGCGCGAGACGATGGCCGCCGACCTGCCGCTCGCCATTGACCATTTCCGTTACTTTGCTGGCGCCATCCGGGGACAGGAAGGCAGCATCAGCGAGATCGATCACGACACCGTCGCCTATCACTTCCATGAGCCGCTTGGCGTTGTCGGGCAGATCATCCCCTGGAACTTCCCGCTCCTGATGGCGACCTGGAAGCTCGCACCGGCGCTGGCCGCAGGCAACTGTGTGGTGATGAAACCGGCAGAGCAGACGCCAGCCTCCATCTGCGTCCTGCTGGAGCTGATCGGCGACCTGTTGCCACCGGGCGTCCTCAACGTGGTGCAGGGGTTTGGCCTTGAGGCGGGCAAGCCGCTCGCCTCGTCGAACCGGATTGCGAAGATCGCTTTCACCGGCGAGACGACCACTGGCCGCCTCATCATGCAATACGCGTCGGAAAACCTCATTCCAGTGACGCTGGAGCTTGGCGGCAAGTCGCCAAACATCTTCTTCCCGGACGTCTGCCGTGAGGATGACGACTATTTCGACAAGGCCATTGAGGGCTTTGTGATGTTCGCCCTGAACCAGGGCGAAGTCTGCACCTGCCCGTCACGCGCCATCATCCATGAGTCGATCTATGACCAGTTCATGGAACGCGCCCTGAAACGCGTCGCTGCGATAAAGCAGGGCAACCCGCTGGACAGCGACACGATGGTTGGCGCGCAGGCCTCTTCCGAGCAGCGAGAGAAAATCCTCTCCTACTTCGATATTGGCCGCCAGGAAGGCGCAGAAGTCCTGATCGGCGGTGAGAGCCTGACCCTGCCGGGTGACCTTGAGGGCGGGTTCTATGTGAAACCGACCGTGTTCAAGGGACACAACAAGATGCGTGTCTTCCAGGAAGAGATCTTCGGTCCTGTCGTTTCGGTCACGACCTTCAAGGACAATGACGAAGCCCTATCCATCGCCAATGACACGCTTTACGGCCTTGGCGCCGGTGTGTGGTCGCGTGAAGCGAACACCTGCTACCGCTTTGGCCGCGCCATCAAGGCGGGCCGCGTCTGGACCAATTGCTACCATGCCTATCCGGCCCACGCCGCTTTTGGCGGGTACAAACAGTCCGGCATCGGGCGTGAAAACCACAGCATGATGCTGGATCACTACCAGCAAACCAAGAACATGCTGGTCAGCTACGCCCCGCAGAAACTCGGCTTCTTCTAGTACGCGTTTCCTCCCAGAGCCCCGGCCGCTGCGACCTCTTTCCCCCGAAGAAGCAGCTGGCCGGGGCAATGTTCTTGCTGGCCCGTAAAGGTGTTCAATATGCCAGGACGAAATGAGACGCCGCCGCGCGTGCTGGCCACAGAGGCCGCCGCTTCACTGATCGAAGAGATACGGGCCGATTACCCCGACATCCTGTTTCACCAGTCAGGCGGATGCTGCGACGGGTCCAGCCCGATGTGCTACCCGGTGGGCGACTTCAAGCTCGGCGAGCGGGATGTGAAGCTGGGTGAGGTCGCCGGTGTGCCAGTCTATATTTCGGGCAGCCAGTTCGAAGCCTGGAAGCACACCCAGCTCATCCTCGACGTCGTGCCCGGGCGCGGCGGCATGTTCTCTCTGGATAATGGCCGCGAGCGGCGATTTCTCACCCGCTCGCGTGTCTTTACCGAAGACGAGCTCGCCGCCCTTGGCGACTAGCCTTTCAGCTGCAGCTGACCGAGGAAGTCGCGCTTGCCGATGGGAACTGCCTTCATTCGAAGGATGTCATAGGCGGTCGTGGCGTGGAAATAGAGGTTCGGCTTGGAGAAGGAGAAGAGAAAGCCTTCAGCCGTGAACGGCATCGACATCTCTCCAAGCTTGAAGACGACATCCTTGCCGGCCCATTCATTGACCTGCTCGGCTTTCATAGCTGACAGGGTCTGCGCGGTCTCTGCGAGCTTTGCCTGAAACCCTGCAAAGTCGAGCGCCTCAAGGTTCTTTGGCGGGCCGAATTCCCCGCGACGCACACCTTCGAGCGCGCCGAGCGAATGGTGCATGACCGAATGGAGCTGGAAAGGCAGCGGCGCCATGTCCGAATGGATAGTCTCACCCAGCAGCTCGTCGGGGCTCAGGCCGCGGGCTTCGTAGTGCTGGGCGCCTTTTTCCAGTACACCCTGCACCGAGCCGAGTATCTGTTGCATGGGGACGACGACAGCTTCGTAAAGTGAGAGGCTCATTGGCAGGGCTCCTTGCGTGATTGCAGCTCTGCGAGATGGCTACAGATCAATGTAGGCCGTAGCAAGAGAGTGCGAAGGGGGTTTGCCCGGCAGGCCTGTCAGGCTTATGCCAGCTGCAACCAGATGAAACACGGAGACACATCATGGCAGACGCAGAAAACACGCTCCTGATGGAGACGACCAAGGGCCCGGTGAAGATCGAGCTTCGCCCTGACCTTGCCCCCAATCACGTTGCCCGCATCAAGGAACTCGCCCGCGAAGGTTTCTATGACGGCATCGTCTTCCACCGCGTGATCGACGGCTTCATGGCGCAGGCTGGCTGCCCGAACGGCACCGGCACCGGCGGCTCTGACAAGCCGGACCTGAAGGCAGAGTTCAATGACGAGCCGCATGTGCGCGGCATCTGCTCCATGGCCCGCACGAACCAGCCACACTCGGCCAATTCGCAATTCTTCATCGTGTTCGACGATGCCCGCTTCCTCGACAAGCAGTACACGGTCTGGGGCAAGGTTGTCGAAGGCATGGAAAACATCGACCAGCTGAAGCGCGGCGAGCCAGTTCGCGAGCCGGACTCCATCAAGTCGCTGAAAGTCGAAGCTGACGCCTGATCAGCCATTTAACTATCGAGGCCCGGCAGGGAACAGATGGACGAGCCCAAGCGAAAATGGCGGCTGCCTGACCTGAAAGGCGCAAACCCGCTTTCCTCGCGCATTGCGCGGCTCATCTTTGCATCGAACCTTGCCGGTCTCGCCATTCTCATTCTGGGCGCCATGGTGCTCAACGAGATGCGCGCAAGCTTTGTGGTCGCCAAGAAGCAGGACCTTGTCGGCCAGGCGCAGGTCTTCTCGAACCTGCTCGCAGAAGGCGCGACATTCGGCCAGCCCCAGCCGGTTCTGGACGAAGACCTCGCGCGAGCGACCATGGCGGACCTGTCACTGCCTGTTTCAATACGCGGCAAGGTCTATGGGCCTGAAGGCGGGCTGATCGGCGACAGCTATTTCCTGTCTGACCGTGTGGTGGTCTCGTCGCTGCCACCGCTGCAGGAGCCGAGCCGCCTGTCGCGCTGGGGGCGTTCCCTGTCTGAATGGGCGGTGTCGACCTTTGGCGCCATCGTGCCCGACCGCGGCGGCGATGCGGTCCGCACGCAGACCTTTGAGGATGAGTTTGCCGTCGCAGCCTCTGGCGCGGAAGCGGCCAGCCAGCGCTTCAATGACCGCGGCCAGCGCATCATTTCCGTCTCGGTCCCCGTCCAGCACGTGTCAGCCGTGGTCGGTGTGCTGACGGTGGAATCCAATGACATTGATGAGATCATCCGGGCAGAGCGCGCCGCGCTTATCCCTTTTATTGGCGTGGCGGTACTTGTCGCGCTGATCACGTCTACCCTTCTCACCATCGGTATCGCGCGGCCACTGCGGAGGCTCTCGGCCGCTGCCGATGATGTGCGCTCTGGCTCCACGCAGAGGCTGGACCTGCCGCGCATTACGAAGCGCCGCGATGAGATCGGTGCGCTCGCCAATTCGATGGAGTCGATGACCGATGCGCTGTTCGAGCGGATCAGCGCGAACGAGCAATTCGCCGCTGATGTCGCCCATGAGATCAAGAACCCGCTGACCTCCATCCGCTCTGCCGTCGAAACCGCTGAGCGGGTGAAGGACAATCCCGAAGCGATGGCCAAGCTTCACAAGGTGATCGCGCATGATGTCGGCCGTCTCGACCGGCTGATCACCGATATCTCCAACGCTTCTCGCCTTGAGGCAGAGATCACCCGCGTGCCGACAGAGACGATGAATATCGCCCGCTTCGTGCAGGACATTGTCTCGACTTATGAGCACCTCAAACTCGATGAGGCTGGCCCGACGGTGAGCTTTGATGACGCCACAATGGGCGCGGGACTGCGCGTGCGTGGGCGTGAAGGGCCGCTTGGACAGGTGATCCGCAACCTGATCGACAATGCGCTCTCTTTCTCCCCGGTCGATGGCACTGTCACTGTACGCGTTGAACAGGACCGGATCGGCCCTCAGACGACCGCGCGGATCGTCGTGGAAGATACCGGCCCCGGCATTCCGGACGACAAGCTGGAGAAGATTTTCGACCGCTTCTATACCGACCGGCCCGCAGGCTCTGCCTTCGGGCGGAACTCTGGCCTCGGCCTCTCCATCGTGCAGCAGATCGCGGCGACACACCTTGGCAAGGTGTGGGCCGAGAACCGGGAGACCGGCGGCGCGCGTTTTGTGGTCGAATTGCCAGCAAGCTGAAGCCGCTCGACATAGCTAAAGCTTGACCTTCTCCCAAACCCTGTCAGCATCCTTAATGAGAGGGAATACGGACTAGACTATCTGATGATCGGAATTGTTGTCGTCAGCCATGGGAAGCTGGCAAGGGAGCTTGTCAGGGCGACTGAGCATGTCGTGGGGGAGCAGGAGTATTTCCGCTCGATCTCCATTGAGGCCGAAGACGATATCGACGCCCGCCGTGAGCAGATCCGCGAGACGGTCGCCGCCTGCAACACTGGCAAGGGCGTCATTATCGTCACCGACATGTTTGGCGGCACGCCCTCCAACCTCGCCATTTCCGTCATGCCAGATGCCAGGATCGACGTGATCGCAGGCGTGAACCTGCCCATGCTGATCAAGCTGGTCGAAGTGCGCGGCGAGGCCAAGCTGGCCGATGCGGTCAAGGCCGCCCGCGATGCGGGGCAGTCCTATATCCGCATCGCCTCTGAAGTCATGGACAAGACCGCATGAGCGCTGACGGGGAAAGCCTGGTCGAGCGCCGCGTTCAGATCGTGAACCGCAAGGGACTGCATGCGCGCGCGTCGGCCAAGCTGGCGCGGCTTGCCATGACCCTGCCTGCGCAGGTCTTCGTTGTGCGCAACGGAGAGACCGCGAACGCCCACTCCATCATGGACTTGTTGATGCTCGCCGCCCATCAGGGCAGCGAAGTTGAGGTCCGCGCGAGCGGGCCGGATGCGGGCCCATCTGTCGATGCTGTCTGCGCGATGATCGAAGATGGCTTCGGCGAGAATGACGATGACGACTAGGCGTAGCGCCTAGAGGAAGATCGGCGCGAGCCAATAGCCAATCGCGCTGATCACCACCACGCCGATCAGGTTGACCCGCAGGCCGCGTTTCATCATCTGCGCCACCGACACCTCACCCGTCGCATAAATGATCGCGTTAGGCGCGGTCGCCACGGGCAGCATGAAGGCGCAGGACGCCGCCACAGCTGCTGGTGCAAGCAGGCTTTCAGGCGCAGCGCCGATGGCAAGCGCGAGCGAGCCCAAGATGGGCGCGAGCGTTGTCATGGTCGCGACGTTGGAAGTGAGCTCCGTCAGGAAGATGACCAGCGCCACGACCGCGATGATGAAGACGAACGATGGCAGCACAGACAGGACGGTCAGCTGATTGCCGATCCACTCAGACAGGCCCGTGCGCGAAATCGCCTTACCAAGCGCGATACCGCCGCCAAACAGGATCAGCACGCCCCAAGGCAGTTTCTCGGCCTCTTCCCAGTTGAGAAGCGCGCGTTTCTGCCCGCTGCCTGCCGGCACGATGAACATCAGCACGGCGCCGAAGATGGCGGTGATCATGTCCATACGGGCGCCCTTGTAGGACACGAGGAGATCAAGACCGGCACGTTCGGCCAAGGCCAGCAGCGGCAGCTGGAGAACCCAGAGGGTTGCGACGATCGCGAACACCGTTGCGGCCCGGGCCTCGGGCTTGGTGATGGCCCCGAGCGCGCTCAGCTGGCCTTTGATCTCATCAGCCACGTCTTCAGTGCTGCGACGGGCGGCGAGGCCACGCGTCACTGACCACCAGGCAGCCGGGACCAGCAAACAGGCCGCAGGAACACCAAAAGCCATCCATTGTGGAAAGCCGATTTGCGCATCCGCATTGTTCTGAAGCCAGTCCATCGCGATGAGGTTTGTCGGCGTACCAATAGGTGTGCCGACACCGCCAATCGAGGCTGCATAGCAGACCCCGAGTAGCAGGGCCGTCTTGAACATCTTCGTGTCGCCAGGCAGGGCCGCTGCGGCAGAAAGCGCAATCGGCACCATCATGATCGTCGTCGCCGTATTCGAGATCCACATGGACAGGAGCGCCGTGGCGGCCATGAAGCCGAAGATCAGCGCGCGCGGTTCAGTGCCGACACGGACTACGACATTAAGCGCGATCCGCTTGTGAAGGTCCCAGCGCTCGATGCCCATGGCGACGATGAAACCGCCAAGCAGGAGCACAACGATATGATTGAAGTAGTCTCCGCCAACGACGGTCGGATTGCCCGCCCCCACCAGCGGGAGCACCACAAGCGGCAGGAGCGATGTCGCCGGAATCGGGATCGGCTCTGTCATCCACCAGACAGCCATCCAGGCCAGCAGGCAGCCCGTGCCCCACGCAGCCCAGTCGAGCCCTTCGGGCGGTCCGGCCAGTGCCATACCGACAGCCAGGAGCGGGCCTAGCCAGAATCCGATGATCTTCGGTGAAATGGGCGTCCTCCCTCAAAGACGTTTCGCGTCGACACTGGTCAGGGAGCGCCCGCTTCGTCAAGCTTTGCGGTGGTCAGCTGCCCAGGACAAGATCATCGCGGTGGATGATGGCTGGCCGGCCGCGATAGCCGAGCCGCGCTTCGATGTCGTCGCTATGGGCCCCGGCGAGACGCTGCACATCGGCGGCGTCATAGGCCGTGACACCCTTCGCAATAATGTCCCCGTCTGGCCCCTTGATGGCGACGGCAGCCCCCTTCTCAAACCGGCCTTCGACACCGGTGACCCCGACAGCAAGAAGGCTGGAGCCCTTCAGAAGCGCGCCCATCGCACCCGTATCAACCAGAACCGCGCCTTCCGGCGTCAGGTGCCCCTTGAGCCAGGCCTTGCGGGCGGTATCTGGCGAGACCGAAGGCGTGATCCATGTCGCGCGCTCACCTGACCCGAGGGCTTCAATCGGGTGTGGCCGGTCGCCGAGCGTGATGGCGGTTGCGCAGCCAGCACCAAAGGCGATTTTCGCCGCAGCGATCTTGGTCGCCATGCCGCCCGAGCCGACGCCTGAATCGGCGTTCGCACTTCCAGCCATGGCGTCATGCGCCTCTGTCAGCTCCAGCACTTCGGCAATGTGGGTGGCTTCCGGGTCCTTGCGCGGGTCAGCGGTGTAGAGCCCGTCAATGTCAGAGAGGAGCACCAGCACGTCCGCGCTCAGCATCTGGGCGACGCGGGCGGCGAGCCTGTCATTGTCGCCATACCGGATTTCCTCGGTCGCGACGGTGTCATTCTCATTGATGATCGGCACCGCGCCAGCGGCCAGAAGCGTATCCAGCGTTGCGCGCGCATTCAGCCAACGGCGGCGGCGCTCAGTATCTTCGAGTGTCAGCAGCGCTTGCGCCGCCTTGATGCCATGCGGGGCGAGCGCGTCGGCAATGGCCGACATGAGCAGCGGCTGGCCGAGTGCGGCGGCAGCCTGTTTCTCTTCGAGTTTCTTCTGGCTGCCCTTGCCGAGATGCGGGCGACCAAGCGCAACAGCGCCGGACGAGACCCAGACAACTTCCTTGCCAGCCGCGCGCAGGGCGGCGATGTCAGCGGCAAGCCCGCCAATCCAGTCGCGGCGCGGCGCGCCCTTTGCGGCGATCAGCGCAGAGCCGGTCTTGATGACAATCCGGCGAGCCCTATCGAGCGGAGACCCCATCAGGGGCGCCATTCCTCTTCTTCCTCACCGGAGGCCTCGATCTCTGCAATGTGAAGATCGCCAAGATGACGGGCGAGCGCCATCAGCGCCTCACGCACATTCGTCCGGGCAACCGAGGAGAGGCGCATCGGCTTGTGCCCACAGGCGGCTTCCAGTTCTGCAGCCTGCGCATCGACCAGCTCTTCGGTGAGGGCGTCGATCTTGGTCAGCGCGACGATTTCAGGCTTGTTCGCCATCTCTGGCTGATAGTCCTCAAGTTCCTTGCGGATGGTGCGCCACGCGCCGCCCGGATCGTCCTGCGTACAGTCGATCAGGTGAAGTAGAACCTTGCAGCGTTCCACATGACCGAGGAAACGGTGGCCAAGGCCAGCGCCTTCTGCCGCACCTTCGATAAGCCCGGGAATATCCGCCAGCACGAAACGCGTGCCGGGCCCGAGATCGACCACACCAAGTCCGGGGTGGAGCGTGGTGAAGGGATAGTCGGCGACTTTCGGCTTTGCCGCTGTTGCCGCGCGCATGAAGGTGGACTTGCCCGCATTCGGCAGACCAAGAAGACCCGCATCCGCGATCAGCTTCAGGCGCAGCCAGACTGTGCGCTCTTCGCCCTCTTCGCCGGGATTGGCGCGGCGCGGGGCGCGGTTCGTCGACGTCTTGAAGTGGAGGTTGCCCCAGCCGCCATTGCCGCCGCGCGCCAGAAGCACGCGCTGGCCGACTTCGGTAAGATCCGCGATCAGCGTTTCCTGGTCTTCCTCGAAGATCTGCGTGCCGACTGGCAGCTTGACCGTCTTGTCCTCGCCGCTGCGTCCATGGCGCTGTTTACCCATGCCGTGGCCGCCGCGTTCAGCCTTGTGGTGCTGCTGGTAGCGAAAGTCGATCAGCGTGTTCAGCCCTTCGACGGCTTCGGCATAGACATGCCCGCCGCGTCCGCCATCGCCGCCATCGGGGCCGCCGAACTCGACATAGGCTTCGCGCCGGAACGAGGAGCTGCCCCGTCCGCCATCGCCGGCTTTCACATAGATCTTGGTCTGGTCGAGAAATTTCATTGTGTGGTCCTTAGCGCGTCTTTGGCTCGCGCACCATGAAGACATGATCAACATCCTGCCCGCGCCCAAGGCAGAAGACAGGGGAGTTGTGGGTTTTACGGAAGCCGAGCTTCTCCAGCACCCGGCCCGAAGCCGGGTTGTCGGCGAAATAGCCTGACGTGAAGCGCTCGCCCCGGCCGGTTTCTTCCAGCCAGTCTATCAGGGCCTCAGCGGCTTCGGTCACGATGCCCTGCCCCCAGAAGCCGGGGCTGAGCCAGTAGCCGATCTCGAACGGGTCGCCATTGCGCGTGCGATGCGCGCCAACAACGCCGGCAAAAGCCCCATCCACCTCAATCGCAAAGACATGGTCGAGGTCACTCGCCTCTCCGCGCGCGACCGATTCCAGCCAGCCAGTCGTGACTTTTACCGTCTGGCCCGGCGCAATCCTGGCGACCTTCTCATAGATTCGCGGATCGTTGACGCAGGCGGTGATAAGCGGCGCATCGCTCACCATGGGGCGGCGAAGGCGCAGCCTTGGCGTCTTCAACTCCTGAACCATCCGTCTCTCTCCAGGCCCTTCACGGCCAGCGGCATAAGAAAAAGGGGAGACAGCCACCTGTCTCCCCTTCACATCTTGTGCGGTTCGATTGTCAGGCAGCACCCCGGCCGCCTGCAGCCGATCGCTTATTCTGCAGCGTCAGCCATCGGGACGACCGACACATACTGACGGTCACCACGGGTGCGCTTGAACTCAACGCGGCCTTCTTCGAGCGCGAAGAGCGTGTGATCCTTGCCCATGCCGACGCCCTTGCCTGCATAGGTCTTGGTGCCGCGCTGGCGGATGATGATGTTGCCTGGGACCACGTGCTGGCCGCCAAACTTCTTCACGCCAAGGTATTTCGGGTTCGAATCGCGACCGTTACGTGACGAGCCGCCTGATTTCTTATGTGCCATGAGGGCGCTCCTTGATCCTTAAGTGAAGCCTATATCAGGCTTCAGGCGTCTTTTGCCAGTTGTTTGGCTTGCTTGACCCACTCGTCGCGCTCGATGCGACCGCCGAGACCGGCTTCATCGTCAAGCTCCTGGGCTTGCGTCTTGTTGAGGTCAGCGACCTGCCAGAAGTGGAAAATGCCAGCTGCGTTCAGCTTCTTCTCCATGGCCGGGCCAACGCCAGAGATCTTTTTCAGATCGTCGGCTTTGCCTTCTGCCTTTGCGAGGCGGCCGCGCTCGTCCGTCTGCGGCTTGTCAGCCTTGGCCTCTGCCTTTGGTGCAGCTTCCTTCTTGGGAGCCGCTTCCTTCTTGGCAGCAGGTGCCTCGGTCTTGGCTTCGGCCTTTGGAGCCTCTTCCTTCTTAGGCGCAGCAGCCTTCTTCGCCGGAGCTTTCTTGCCGTCGGTCAGGATCGAGGTGATCGTGACAACGCTCTCAAGCTGGCGATGGCCTTTCTTGCGGCGGTAGGTGTTACGCTGACGCTTCTTCATGATCAGCTTCTTGTCGCCCTTACGCTGGGCGGCAATTTCACCGACGACGCTTGCGCCATCAACGACAGGCGCGCCAAGCGTGACGGAGTTGCCGTCGCCCAGCATCAGGACATCGAATGTAACGTCAGCGCCTGCATCGGCTGCGAGTTTCTCGACAACAATCTGGTCGCCTTCGGCAACCTTGTATTGTTTGCCACCAGTCTTGATGACCGCGAACATGGCCTCATCCTTCCGGAAGGTGAATTAGTTGAGTGTCCGCACGCGCATGGCGCCGGACATGAAGGCGCGGATAAACACTATCAGCCCGGTGATGTCAAACCCCGTCCTGCATGAATCCGGGGGCTTGCATGCACTCTCATGTGACGCTATCTCCCCGCCCCTACGGAGAGGTGCTAGAGTGGTTGAATAGGCTAGTCTCGAAAACTAGTGAGCTCGCAAGGGCTCCGAGGGTTCGAATCCCTCTCTCTCCGCCACTTCCCCCAGTGTGAAGCCCGGGCCCATAGCGGGCTAGAGCTCGCGAGTTGCGGCCCTATTCGCCCTGTGCGCTAGAAGCGCCTGGTTGCGCTTACTGAGATGACGTCGGCATGGCCGCTGAATGTGCCGACGACCCGGTCACCGAAGTCGCCTGTTCGGTCAAAATCAGCATCCTCGATCTTCACGCGGTTATAAGCAGCGTCGAACGTCCAGTCGGCGGTCGGCTCCCAGCTTGTGCCGAGTGCGAAGATGTGGCGGTCATTGTCCGGGATGCGAGCTGTGCGGAACTGCACAGGTGCCGGGCTCTCATCGAAGGCGTACCCCGCACGCAGGGTCCAGGCGTCGGACAGCTGGTAATCGCCGCCGAAGCCGTAGCGGCCGGCATCTTCGTAATTGAGTTCCTCGACCGAGTCCGGCTGAACCGGATTGTCGAACTGTACCCGTAATTCCTCGATGCTCGACCATTCGGTCCATTGCGCATTGGCATAAAGCGTCGCGCGCGCCGTGGCCTGCCAGCGCACACCCAGTTCCGTGGACGCCGGAAGATCGAGGGCGGCTGCACCCCCGGTATCGGAAAACGCGCCCGTCGCTGTGAGGAAGCCGGCATTGGCAGGAACCGTGAAGTCGGCGTCGCCCTCGATATCATGATCGATGCCGGACCGGTAATGCAGGCCAATAAGCCAGTCCGGATGCGGCTCCCAGGCCAGCCCTGCATTCCAGCCATAGCTCCAGTCATCGCCCTCAATGGCGATATTGCCATCTGCCATCTGCGGCACGACGCCCGCTGGCGCGCAGGTGGCCGGACCGGCCTGATTGAAGCAGACCGCGCCAAAGTCGATCGCGCTCGTCAGCCGCGCGTCGATATATTGCGCGTTCACGCCGAGACCTGCCGATAATGTATCGGTGACATCATAGGCGATGCTCGGGTTGATATTGATGGTCTGGAGCTCGGAGGTCAGTGCCTGATAGCGTCCGGGCCAGTCGGGGTCATAATCGGTTGAGAGTCCGAACGGCACGGTCACGGACAAGCCGAGCGCCACCCGGTCATTCAGCGGATAGACCAGATGTCCAGCTGGCAGGGCTTCGCTGCTTAGGAACCCATCCGCATTCCCGCCGAGCGGATTGCCCAGCGCGTCGGTCGAACCCTTGTCGTCATATTCCGCATTGCCGAGGATCCCGCTTGCCACAATCGACGCCGTCGCCCGGTCGAACCGCGTCATCAGCGCGGGGTTGCCGAACGCGGCCGCTGGATCCTCAGTCTGCGTCACTCGGCCTGTATTGGCGCGCCCAAGGTCAGAAGCCGAATACTCGTTCACCGCAAAACTGTCGGCGTTAGCTGGAACAAGGGCTGTGGCGGCGAGGAGGGAAACTGCGAGTGCGGAACGGTACATGGAAGGGCGCCTTCTCTTTCTGAGATGTGTCAGCGCGTAACGAACACTCGTCTGGCGTGTTCCCGCACGATGCAGTGCGAAGGAACCTCACCGCCAGCCAATGCGCTTTTCCTGCAACGAAGCCAGACAGGAAGCGAGCCGGACCATGTCCAACCCTCTGAAGAGTTTAAGGCGCACCCTTCTCAGCAAACCTTTGATGGGTTGGTACAAGTCAGTATTGCCGGGCCTGTCAGATACAGAGGCCCAGGCGCTGGAAGCCGGTGACACCTGGTGGGAAGCCGACCTCTTCTCCGGCAAGCCCGACTGGGACCGGTTTGCGAGCTTCACGTCGAAAGGGTTTACCGAGGACGAGCAGGCCTTTCTCGACGGCCCGGTCAACGAATTCTGCGCCATGCTCGACGACTTCGAGATAGAGCATGAGCGTATGGACCTGCCCGAGAAGGCTTGGGACTATCTCAAACAGAACAAGTTTTTCGGGATGATCATTCCGAAAGAGTATGAAGGCCTCGGCTTTTCGGCCTCGGCTCATTCGGAAGTCGTCAAGCGCATTGCAACCCGCAACGTCTCGGCGGCGGTCACTGTCATGGTGCCTAACTCGCTCGGCCCGGGTGAACTTCTGATGCTCTACGGTACAGATGAGCAGAAAGACTATTACCTGCCTCGGCTTGCCCGCGGTGAGGAAATCCCGTGCTTTGCCCTGACAGGGGTCGAGGCAGGCTCCGACGCCTCCGCCATGACCGCGACTGGCGTCATCTGCGAGGGCGAATGGGAGGGCGAGAAAACGCTCGGCATCCGCCTCAACTGGGAAAAGCGCTACACCACGCTTGGGCCTGTCGCGACCGTCATTGGCCTTGCCTTCAAGCTGCAGGATCCGGATGGCCTTCTCGGCGGTAAGAAAGACCTCGGCATCACGGTTGCCCTCGTTCACACCGACCTTCCCGGCGTCGATACTGGCGACCGCCACATTCCGTCCGGTCTTGCCTTCCAGAATGGTCCAAGCTGGGGCCGCGATGTTTTCGTGCCCCTGAAACAGATCCTCGGCGGGCAGGAGCAGACCGGCCAGGGCTGGAAGATGCTGATGGGCGCGCTTGCCGCCGGACGCGGCATCTCGCTTCCTTCCCTTGCCACCGCAGCCGCCCAGGTCTCGGCCCAGTCGACCGGTGCCTATGCCCGAGTGCGCGAACAGTTCGGTATCAATATCGGCCAGTTCGAAGGCGTGCATGAAAAGCTCGCTCCGATTGGCGCAGCCGCCTACCAGCTCGAAGCGGCCCGCCGGTTCATTACCATCGGCCTCGACAATGGCCACCATCCGGGCGTCGCCTCCGGTATCATGAAATATCACGCGACCGAGCGGATGCGCGAAAGCATCAACCACGCCATGGACGTGCATGGCGGCAAGTCGATCTGCGTCGGCCCGAAGAACTATCTGGAGACGCCCTACCGCGCGATCCCCATCGGCATCACAGTAGAAGGCGCAAACATCCTGACGCGCAGCCTGATCATTTTCGGCCAGGGCTCGATCCGCTGTCACCCCTACATCCTCGAAGAAATGCAGGCCGTTGCCCTTGATGACCGCAAGGAAGCGCTGCGCAAGTTTGATGATCTCCTCTGGCGCCATGTCGGCCATGACGTTGCGAATATCTGGCGCAGCTGGTTCCACGGCCTCACCGGCGGCAAGTTTGCCAGCACGCCGAAGGACACGACCCTCAAACCCTATTACCGCGAACTTGCCCGTTACAGCGCGAACCTCGCCGTCGCTTCTGAAGTCTCGCTCGGCATTCTTGGCGGCAAGCTGAAATTTAAGGAAAGCATCTCCGCCCGCCTCGGCGATGTGTTGGCGGAACTTTTCCTTCTGTCGGGCGCGCTCAAACGTTTCGAAGCCGACGGCCAGCCCGAAGCCGACAAGCCGATCCTCGACTGGATCTTCGCTGATGGTGTCGCCCGGATGCATGCCAAGCTTGCAGAGGTTGGCGACAATTTCCCGAGCGGCTTCTGGGGCTGGACGATCAAGATGTTGACCCAGACCGGCGGCAAGCGCCGCCGCGGGCCGACGGACCGCATGAACAAGGCCGTGTCCGAAATCCTTCAGACACCGAGCGCGACCCGCAAACGGCTGAGCGAAGGTGTTTATTCCGGAACCGGCGCTGACCCTCTCGCCGCGCTGGAACGCGCTTTTGCGCTTACCGTTGAATGCGCGCCGCTTCGCAAGAAGATGAAGGATAAGGACATGACGTCGCCGGACGAGGCCCGCGACGCCGGGGTAATCACGGCCGAGGAAGCTGCGAGGCTTGGCGATCTTCACCGCGCCGTGCGCGAAGTCATAGAGGTCGACAGCTTCGACCCCTCCCGCTTCGACACCGAAAGCGTCATCCCAGTGAAGCCAGAACCTGTAAGGGCGAAATCAGCATGAAGGTCTATGTCGTCGACGGAAACCGGACCCCCTTCCTGAAGGCCCGCGGCAAGCCCGGCCCATTCACCGCGGTCGATCTTGCCGTACAGGCGGGCCGCGTCTTGATGTACCGCCACCCTGAAATCGCCGGTGAGATCCAGGAAGTTATCCTTGGCTGTGGTTCACCCGGCGCAGAAGCGACCAATCCGGCGCGGGTTGCGGCGCTGCGCATGGGGCTTGGCGAGGGCATGCCGGGCTGGACCGTCCAGCGCAATTGCGGCTCCGGCATGCAATCAGTCGACACCGCCTTCCGTTATATCCGGGCAGGCGACTATGACTGCCTCCTCGTCGGCGGCACCGAAAGCCTCAGCCACGCCCCCCTCCTCCTCAATGAGGACGCCGTTGACTGGTTCGCCGACATGAACACGTCCAAATCCATGCTCGGCCGCCTCGAAGCAGTCAGCAAGTTCCGCTTTTCCATGCTGGAGCCGGTCATCGGCGTCGAGAAAGGCCTGACGGATACGGTCGTGGACCTCGGCATGGGCCAGACTGCGGAGATCCTGCGCCATGAATGGGACATCAAGCGCAGCGAGGCTGACGCCTACGCTGTCGAGAGCCACAAGCGCCTCGCTCGTGCCCAGAGCGAAGGTTGGCTCAAGGATGAGATTGACCCCGTCTTCGCCCCCGACGGCACCCTCTACGAACAGGATGACGGCGTGCGCCCCGATTCCAGCACCGAAAAGCTCTCCACGCTCAAACCCGTCTTCGAGAAACCCTATGGTCACGTCACCGCCGGCAACTCCTCCCAGGTGACAGATGGCGCCTGCTGGATGATCGTCGCCTCAGAGCGCTTCGTCGATAAACACGGCCTCGAACCGCTCGGCGAGATCTGCGACAGCGACTGGGCTGCCCTCTCACCTGCCCGCATGGGTCTTGGGCCCGTTCATTCCGTCACGCCAATCCTGAAGCGCAACCAGCTTGGCCTCTCCGATATCGACCTCTGGGAGCTGAACGAAGCCTTCGCCCATCAGGTCCTCGCTTGCCTCAAGGCCTGGGAGAGCGACGAGTTCTGCCGCGAGGAACTCGGCCTCGATGGCGCGCTCGGCACCATCGACCGCGACAAGCTCAATGTCGATGGCGGCGCGATCAGCATGGGCCACCCCGTGGGCACCAGCGGCGCGCGCATCGTCCTGCATGCCCTCAACGCCATGAAGCGGCGCGGCGGACAGACCGGCATCGCCACTGAATGTATCGGCGGCGGCCAGGGCGGCGGCATGCTGCTGCGGTCTGCCATCGCGCCGGCTCAGCCTAGACCGACACCCCCGCCAGCCCCCGGCACAGAAACTCAGCAAGGGGAGGCCGCCTGATGACCCAGCCTGACAAGACATGGCACCTTCGCCAGCACGCAGACGGCAAGGCCACGCTCACGCTCGATGTGCCCGGCCAGGCCCAGAATACGCTTGGCCGGTCAGTGCTCGACGGCTTCGAGGCCTATCTTACCGAGCTTGAGAAATCCCCGCCCGAGGCGCTCTTCATCCGGTCCGGCAAGCCCTCCGGCTTCATGGCGGGCGCCGACATCGAGGAGCTGTCAGGCGCCAGTCCCGACGCGCTGCGGGATCTGGTCGACAAGGGACATAAGGCCCTCGCCCGCCTTGAGGCCTTGCCCTGTCCGACCGTCGCCGTCATCCAGGGCGTCTGCCTTGGCGGCGGGCTCGAAGTCGCTCTCGCCTGCGACCACCGTATCGCTGACCAATCCGCCCGCTTTGGCTTCCCGGAAGTTCAGCTTGGCCTCCATCCCGGCCTTGGCGGAACCGAGCGCTTCCCGCGCATCGTTGAACCCGCCACCGCCCTCCAGCTGATGCTGACCGGCAAGACCATCGATGCGCGCAAGGCAAAATCCATCGGCCTGGTGCGCGACGCCGTGCCGGACCGCCACCTCGATGCGGCCGCCGAGGCCGCCGCGAAAGCCGGCAAGACAAAATCGAAGCGCGGCCTTCTCGATGGCCTCAAGCACACGCTGGAAATCTCCGGGCCCGGCAAGCGCTTCATCGCGAGCCGCGCGCGCAAGGAAACCGAGAAGCGCTTCCGCAAGGAGCATTACCCCGCGCCCTTCGCGCTGATCGACCTCTTCGAGGAGGAGATCGACACCGAGGATGCCTTCGAGGCCGAAGCGAAATCCTTTGTCGAGCTCAGCCAGACCCAGACCGCGCAGAACCTTATCGGCCTGTTCCTGCGCCGTGAGGCCCTGAAACGCGAAGCTCGCCGGCCGGACGGCCACGGCATCTCTCACGTGCACGTCATCGGCGCAGGCACGATGGGCGCCGACATTGCGATGTGGACGGCCATGAACGGGTTCACCGTCACCCTTCAGGACATTGACAACAAGGTTATCGCGAAAGCGATTGGCCGCGCGCATGACTGGATGGAGGGCAAGCCCGACCATTCCGATGACATCCGCGATCCGGAAGACCGTCTCGTCGGCGATCCGAAGGGAGACGGCGTGCGCTCCGCCGACCTCATTATCGAGGCGGGCCCGGAAAAGGCTGAAATCAAGCAGAAGATCTATGACGGTCTGAAGGGCAAACTGAAACCGAACGCGATCATTGCGACCAACACGTCCAGCATCCGGCTGGAAACGCTGATGGGCGGCCTTGATGACCCCGGCCGCTTTATCGGCCTGCACTATTTCAACCCGGTCACGAAGATGCCTCTGGTCGAGATTGTCTCCGACGAGCAGACGAGCAATGAAACCCGGGACCGCGCGCTCGCTTTCGTCGAGGCCATCGACAAGCTGCCACTGCCGGTGAAAAGCGCGCCGGGCTTTCTCGTGAACCGGATCCTGACGCCTTACCTTCTCGAGGCGGTGAAACTCATCGATGAGGGCCACAAGGCCGAAGAGGTCGATGCGGCCGCAGAGCGCTTCGGCATGCAGCAGGGCCCGGTTGAGGTCGCCGACACGGTCGGTCTCGATATCTGCCTTGAAGTGGGCCGCGTACTCGCACGCGACCTTGATCACATTGCCGAGCCGCCAGAACGCCTGATGAAGAAAGTCGACGCGGGCGATCTCGGCAGGAAGACTGGCAAGGGCTTCTACACCTGGGAGGATGGCAAGCCCCAGAAGGAAGAGATCGAGGCTTCGGCTTCGGACCTTGAAGACCTGCAGGAGCGCCTGCTTGCCCCGCTCTATGAGGAGGTTCGCCGGGTGCTCGACGAAGGCATCGTCGCATCTGAAGACCATCTCGATCTCGGCGCCGTCTTCGGGTCCGGCTTTGCGCCCTTCCGCGGCGGTCCGTGCACTGCCCTTCGCCAGAAGAAAGATGTAGTCTCAGAAGCCAAGACGCCGGTTGCCCAAAAGCCGGCTGAGCCGAACGAGGCATAGATGCAAGGCGATCACGAGGTGGGAACGGTGAGACCGCTGCCCGTCCACACGACCCCGGAAGCGGCTGCTGAAGCGGTCATCGATACAATTGGCAAGGATATCCGTCTCGCGCTGCCGCTCGGGCTCGGCAAGGCGAACCTGCTGACAAACGCCCTTTATGAGATTGCGAAGGCTGACCGGTCGATATCCCTGAAAATCTACACGGCCCTGTCCATCATCCGTCCGACGACACCGCCCGGCCTGGCCACACGTTTCGGCAAGCCAGTCCTCGACAAGTTGTTTGGCGACTATCCCGACCTCACCTATGCGCGTGATCGGCTCCGCGGCGCGCTGCCGGACAATGTCGAGGTGGAAGAGTTTTTCCTCGCCACCGGCACACTGCTCGGCAATTCCTATGCCCAGCGTCACTACAATTCAGTCAATTATACCCATGCCATGCGCCGGATCGTGTCCCAGCGCGTCAACGTTCTTGGCCAGATGATCTCCCGGCGCGATGGCCGCTACAGCCTTGCCTGTAATTCGGACCTCAGCCTCGACCTCATCCCACTAATGCGTCGCACTGTCGGGCGTGAGAACTTCATCGTCGTGGGAGAGCTTAATGAGCGGCTGCCTTTCATGCCGAACGACGCCGAAGTTCCTGCCGACGAGTTCGACATGCTGCTCGACGCAGGCCCCTACGACCTTGCCGGCCCGCCTGCCCCGCGCGTCGACCTTACCAGCCACGCCATCGGCCTTCGTGCCGCGCGCCTCGTCAAGGATGGCGGCACGCTTCAGATCGGAATTGGCTCGCTGGGAGATGGGGCGGCCCAGTCTGTCCGCCTACGTCATAAGAACACGGGCGCATTCCGTCAGGCTGTCGCCGCCCTGCCCGGCCCGCATGGGCCGACGGAGGAAGGCGGCACAGATGCGTTTGAGACAGGTCTCTATGGCTGCACGGAGATGTTCACCCAGGGCATGTTCGAAATCCTGCGTGCAGGGATATTCAGGCGTAGGGCTCATGAAGGCCGCGACATCACCATTGATGGCGGCTTCTATCTCGGCCCGCAGACCTTTTATCGCGGCCTGCGTGAGGCACCTGACGACATCCTGAACCTCATCAACATGACCTCAGTCGATGACGTGAACGCGCTGTATGGCAATGAGGCCGTGCGTCGGCGCGAGCGGGTCGATGCCCGCTTCATCAACATCGCCATGAAGGCGACCTGCCTTGGCGCTGTGACCTCCGATGCCCTCGAAGATGGGCGCGTCGTCTCTGGCGTCGGGGGCCAGTACAATTTCGTCGCGCAGGCCCATGAGCTCGAAGGCGCGCGCTCCATCATCCTCCTGAAGGCGGTGCGCGAGAGCAAGGGTAAGGCTGAATCCAACATTGTCTGGAATTTTGGCCATGTGACCGTGCCCCGGCACCTGCGCGATATCCTCATTACCGAATACGGCGTTGCGGATCTTCGCGGCCAGCCCGATGAGGAGTGCGTCAAGCGTATGCTGGCTATCACCGACGCCCGCTTTATCGATGACCTTGTAAGAGAGGCAATCGCGGCAAAGAAGCTGAAGCCTGATTTCAAGGTGCCGGAAGCGTGGCGCAGCAATACGCCTGAAGCCATCGAAGAAGCGCTATCGCCTTTCAGAGGCAAGCTGCCCGCCTTCCCGTTCGGAACAGAACTTAGCGAGACGGAGCAGACACTTGCGCCGGCTCTGGAACTGTTGAGCACAAAAACCGCAAACAGGCTACCGGCCCTGTTCTTTTCAATTTCCGCGATCATGTCCGGGACTCCGCGCAATCATGAGCGTCTCTACAAAGATGTGTTTGAACGCCTCGACCTTGTGCACCCGAAGACCCCCAAGGAATGGCTCTGGAAAAAGCTCGTCACAAAGGGCGTTGAAAGTACTCTGTCCGAGACGACGGCAAACTAGCGCCGCGAAGCCGCTATTTTAAGCCGCCGACTCGGAAGCGTTGGCGGCAGAAGCTCCCAGTTCTGGGACAGCACCGACCCGACTGACATCACTCCGGCTGAATTTCGTGGGATCGAGCAATGGCTTTCATAGGTTGGGGCTATGGATTGCGTTGGAAAATCATATTGTTCCGGAAAGTCATGCAGCCGTAACCGTAACCGGTCACGCGACCCGTGGATGATGAGGCTGCGCCGGTCCTTTTTGCCGTCAGCTCTCATCCTCCTGATCGTCGCGCGCTCGAAACTGCTGCCTGAACCGCCAACGTCAGCCTCTTTTTTGGAACGCCAAGAGAATGAGCGAAACAACCCAAAGCCCGCAAAGCTTCCAGTCCGCAGCCTCTGACGCCATGGGAAGAAGCTTCGGCTCCTTTGGTTACAGATCATTCGTCCTGATGTCGCTGACGGTGGTCTACACTTTCAACTTCATCGACCGGATCCTGATCAGCGTTGTCAGCGTCCCCATCATCAATGAGTTCGAGCTTTCCCAATTCCAGTTCGGGCTCCTGTCCGGTATCGGCTTTGCTCTCTTCTATACATTGCTTGGCATTCCGATCGCGAACCTCTCTGAACGGGTTAGCCGGAAGCTGATCATCGGCATCTGCGTCATTCTCTGGTCGCTGGCGACGGTGCTTTGCGGCTTCACCACGGGTTTCGTAACGCTGTTGTTGGCCCGCATGCTCGTTGGCGTTGGCGAGGCCGGGTGTACGCCCCCGGCAAACTCCATGATCAGCGACTACTACGCCCCTCGGGCGCGGCCGACGGCGCTCGGCATCTATGCGATGGGTGTGACGGCGGGCGGCGTACTGGCCCAGGTCTTCGGCGGCGTCATCCTCGATTATTTCACCTGGCGTGAGGCCTTCATCTTTGTCGGTGCGCCAGGCATCCTGATCGGCATCATCTTCCTTCTCGCCGTAAAGGAGCCACCGCGTGGCTATTCCGATCCGGAAGGGACGGTGAAGGTTGAGCGCGCAAGCTTCCGCGACGCGCTGAAAGAGATTGTCTCCAAACGGACCTTCTGGATCATGTCGGCGGGCGCGACGATTGCGGCATTTTCGGGCTATGCGCTGACGGGTCTTCAACCGCAGCATGTGGTCTTCACACATGGCTACACCCCCGCGCAGACAGCGCTGATGTTCATGGCCCCTGTCGGACTGGCAGGTACGTTGGGAGCATTCCTGGGCGGCTTCCTGACGGAGAAGGCCTCAAGGCGCTCCGCCACTGCGGCAACCTGGGTTCCTGGCATCGCCTTTTTGATCTGCGCACCGCTCTATGCTTCGGCATTTCTCGTACCCGGCAGCACGCTGATGCTTATCTTGCTGATGGTTGCCAGCGTCCTTCAGTATTTTTACCTCGGCGCGCAGTACAATATTGCTCAGGCCGTCGTCAGCGTGCGGGTCAGAGCCACCTCCGTCGCCATTCTCCTGTTCATCGTGAACCTGATTGGATATGGCGTCGGGCCGCCTGCCCTTGGCATTGTTGCAGACCTCTCTTCGTCTGGCTGGATCGATGCGAACGGTCTTGCCGGGCAGATCACGGCATCCTGCAGCCTGACCGATAGCAGCCTGTCGCAGGAACTGATTGCCGCCTGCCGGGACGCCCGGGCCTACGGGGTCAAATGGGCCTGTGTCACTGCGACCGGCCTGTTCCTGTTCGCGGGTCTTTTCTTCCTCATCTCCGGCCGGACCTTCGTGCGCGACATTCAGGCCATGAAATAGGAAGTGCCAGCCTGGCCGGCGGCGCGCGCACCCCCAAGACGTACTCCCCCCCAAAAAAAGCCGCCCGGACATTTGGTCCGGGCGGTAGCTGGGTTTCGAGGCGGGGAGGGGGGTGGGTAGGCCCGACCCAGCTAATTGGTCTTGATCTTCAGGGGGCAGATCAGAACCGTGATGAGGCGTAGCGGCGTGCCCGTCGTTCACGCCAGAGACGGCGAAGGAAGGATGGGCTCTGCGCAAGCAGTGCCGGCGAACCGGCCTTCGTCGAAACGTAGGCGGGAGGGGGCGACTGCAGATTTCTCATTATTTTTCTCCGTTGGTAAATCCGCTCCGTGGCGGACGCCCTTGATTTGCGACAGGCTAGTCCATAGTTCCAACTGAAAGTTTCTCTCAACACGATAGGCGGAGATTATGAATGCGGCCGACACTTCGACAATTGCAGTATCTGGTAGCGATTGCTGACACCGGGAAATTCGGCGAGGCGGCCAAGCGCACCAATGTAAGCCAGCCGAGCCTGTCTGCGCAGATCGCAGATATGGAAGCATATCTCGGCAATGTGCTGATCGAACGTGGGCGCCACGGTGCATTCCTCACCCCTCTCGGCGAGGAAGCGGTCCGCCGCGCCAGGTTGATCCTGCGCGACGTTGAGGATCTGAAAGCCGTGCTCGCATCAGAACATGACGCCCTCAACGGTCGCATCAGGCTGGGCGTGCTGCCAACCATTGGCCCATACCTGCTGCCCGCCGTCACGCGGCATCTCCATGCGAAATACCCCGACTTCCGTCTGGGCGTTCGCGAAGAACGGACGATCGATCTCGAGGAGCACCTCCATGACGGCCGCTTTGATACGGTGATCTCGACGATCGAGGACCATGCCAATGCCGAGCACGTTCCTCTCTTCGAAGAGGAGTTCTGGATATGCGCAGCGCCTGACGATCCGATTGCGCAAAGCTCAGGCGACATCAAGCTGGCCGATCTGAAAGAGCGACCGCTACTGACCCTGGGATATGGTCACCGCTTCAATCACAAGATCCAGACGATCGCCGAAGCGGCAGGCGCGCATGTGAGCAGTGAATATGAGGGCACCAGTCTCGACGCGGTCCGCCAAATGGCGGAGATGGGTGCGGGCGTGGCGGTTCTGCCCAGCCTTTATGCACTTACCGAGGCAAGGAGAGACCCCGATCTCGTCGTCAGGAAGATTGATGACCCTCTCGCGAGACGTGAAATCTCGCTGATCTGGCGCCAGACCTCACCTTTGCGCGATCGCCTGCTAAAGCTCGCTGAAGAGCTGAAAACAGCGGCCGTCTCGGTTCTTGTGGGCCGACGCTAGAAACCCAGTCATAGCTTTTTATGATCAAGCCATCTGTTTTATTCAATTTTTCAGATTGAATTGAGCTTCCTAGCTTGTCTCTCAACAGAAGGAGACAAGTATGAGCGTTGTCCGAAAACAGACAGATCCACCGGTCCGGACCGTTAGGCTCGCCTATGTCCTGGACGATACATCCGCCGATACTGAAAACGCGGTCCTGAATGAACCGAGATCAGGCGATGAGTTCTGGATGCTCGCGGAATGGTCTCGTTCCGGTGAGAGCCTCGCCTTCCATGCCGAGTCCCTGATCAGTTGGGCACCCGTTGAGATACTTGAGCGTCCAACACCGGTCGTGGATGAGACCGGACAGGCAAAATGGCTGTGCAAGTTTCGATATTTTGGTCCCATAAAGGACCGGGCACGGCTGATCGAGAACGTGAAGGGTGTCCTCAGCGCACTTGCCCATTGGCACCCTGTCCGCCGGGATAGCCTCTGATTGCCTGATGACCACCGCCGCCCCGTTCGGCTGTGAGGCATCAGAAACGATCAGCCACCCTACCATAGCAAATAACTATGCCGTCAAAAGATAACGACGATTTGAGCTTATCGATAGCGATTGCCATTTCCACTTCAAACCAAAGAGGATGACTTAAATGAACTGGCTTATGGAGATGTTCTCTGAATTCTCCGACAAGGTGATGGGTGAAAGCGACGTGCACGAGCGCGGTCGAAGATCGCGCCTCAAGGAAGCGCGCGAGCGAGCCTACCACCCCAAGACGCCACGTCGCGAGAAGAAGCGCGGCGCGAACAGGTTTCACGACCTCGACTGGTAACCACCCTTCCATCTTCAATTCCAATCGCAGCCAGGGCCTTGTTGCGCGTCCTGGCTGCTCATTCTGCTAGAAGGAACAGATTCATGTCCCTGATCGTCGCGAGGATACAGAACTTCCTCAAACTGGAATCGTCGGCCGGCGTTTTGCTGATGCTGGCCGCATTGATGGCATTGATCGCCAGCAACTCCATGCTGAGCGGGCTCTATGGCGGCTTTCTGACGACTCCGGTCGTCGTTCAGATCGGCGCGCTTGAGATCGCAAAGCCTCTCCTGCTCTGGATAAATGATGGCCTGATGGCCGTCTTCTTTTTCCTGATCGGCCTGGAGATCAAACGAGAAATCCTCGAGGGTGAGCTCTCCTCTTTCGACAAAGCCGCCCTTCCGCTGATTGCCGCCATTGGCGGCATGGCCGGGCCTGCGATCATTTATGTACTAATAAACTGGTCGACCCCGGAGACGCTCAATGGCTGGGCGATCCCGGCTGCGACCGATATCGCATTCGCGCTTGGTGTGCTGATGCTCCTCGGCCGGTCGGTGCCGACATCGCTGAAAGTCTTCCTGCTCGCGATCGCGATCATTGATGACCTCGGCGCCATTACGGTTATCGCCCTCTTCTATACGTCCGATCTGTCAACCATGGCGCTTGGCCTGGCCGCGATTGGCCTGGCCGCGCTCGTCGTGCTCAACCGCGCCGGGGTAAAGACGATCACGCCATATGCACTGATTGGTCTCTTTATCTGGGTCTGCGTCCTGAAATCTGGCGTCCACGCGACCCTTGCAGGCGTCCTGACCGCACTCGCAATCCCGATCCACGGTAAGACCAAGGAGGCCCAGTCTCCGCTTCACAAGCTGGAGCATGGCCTGCATCCGTGGATCGCATTCGGTGTCCTGCCGATATTTGCCTTTGCCAATGCGGGTGTGTCGCTCACCGGGCTTTCGCTCGAGGATCTTGCCGCCCCCATCACGCTTGGCGTTGCCGCAGGCCTCTTCATCGGCAAACAGATCGGCGTGTTCGGCGCGACCTTCCTTGCGGTCAAAGCGGGCATCGCGCGCCGGCCAGAAGGCACCAACTGGGCGCATATCTACGGCGTCGCATGTCTGACCGGTATCGGTTTCACGATGAGCCTGTTTATCGGCATGCTGGCCTTCGACGCGAGAGATAGCCTTGACCAGGTCCGGATCGGGGTCCTTGCAGGCTCGATCCTGTCGGCGATCGCTGGTGTTATCGCCCTCAAGCTCGCCGCGCGCATGAGTGTGCCTGCTGAGCCCAGGCCGGCGACGCAGACGGATGGCTCAAAAGCCCTCGCCTGAACCCGAGTCTCCAAACTGTTCTGGCAGGGCCTTAAGATCTTGCCTGACAGGACCATAAAAGCGAACCGCCCGGACATTGAGCCCGGGCGGTTTTCTTGTCTTCGAGGTTTATGTCCAACCGCTGTCAGACATCGCGAAGCGTCAGAATTCCCGGCCGATAAAGACCTTGAACATTGCGTCGTCGCTCGCCTCTGTGAGCCCGGCGCGAATAGCCGACTGCAGGAAGACGCCATTTGACCAGTCGAGCTTCAGGACTGGACCGATCTGGTGGGCCTGTTCATCGAGGCCACCAATATCCCGGCTGTTGCCCCATTCACTGAAGATCTCCACGCCGAAGCGGGCGCCGGATGAACCAAGCATGTCTGTATCGATCGCGCGTGTGAGTTGGGCGCGTGTCTCTATTTCCACGCCTCCCTGGCTTCCCGAACCGGTTTCAACTTCGCCAATTGCGTTGGCGCGCCATTCCCAGGCGCCGGCAAACTTGTCAGTGATGGTCAGCCTTACTTCAGCTTCGTCAGGACCGCCGCCATCGGCAAAGCCATAAGCGAGGCGAAGACCGCCATTGAAGCCTTCGCCGGAGCGCGCTTCCTCGCTCCATTGAAACCAGTTCTCGACAGTGAAGGCGCTGAAATCCCAATCCTCATCTTCCGGACGGGAGAAGGAACTGATCAGGCGCAGCTGGTACCAGCCGGTCGCCGCATAATCATAGTGGATACGAGCTGCGGCATCGCCAGCGTCATTGACCCCAAAACGGGTTTCAACTGACTGCTCGCCGTCAGAGATCCCGGCGGAGCCGACATTCCCGGTCAGGGACTGGGCATTGGCCTCGGATGAAAGGGCTAATGCGCACGCGGCGACGACGCCCGGCGCCAGCAATAAACGGATGTTCGACATGATTGTTTTCGACCTCAACAAAAAAGGCGCGCCAGAGTGCGAGTGAGGGGAACACTCTGGCGCGCCGAGTTCTCAGGGATGGGGAGTGCTAGTTATTGTGGGGCATAGGGCAGCGAGGAGTGGTGAAGGACAATCTTCAGCTCACCTTCATTGTCGCGGACATAGCCGAAGCTGTACTCGACTTTCACTTCCTCACCAGTGGTGCGGGTGAAGTAGTAGTTGCCCATAGCCATCGCGCTGTCAGAATCGACGAAGGTGGCTTCGTTCTCCCAGCGAACATTGGTGTATGGCGCGATCGCGAAGCCATTGTCCTCATCGATGGAACCACCGACAAAATAGGAGAGCGCGCCGTCAAAGTCGCCGCGGAACTGCTCCTCGGCCGCCAGCGTCGGCTTGAAGAGAACCGGGTGCGAACCGTAGGCATAGAAGCGTTCGATGTGCTCTTCAGCTGCTTCGGTATAGTCTTTGCCTTCAGAGAAAGCCTTGCCGATGGTCACAATGCCTTCGCCCCAAGCCTGCTGCGCTTCGGCAACGTCGGCTTTGGTGATTGGCGCGGAAGATGCCGTAGAAGCGCTCGAGCTGACGGCCTGGGTCTGCGCGAAGGCAGGGAAAGCGATCGCCAGCGGAGCTGCGATAAGTGCGGTTTTCGAAATTGATTTGATCATGGTCATTACTCGCCTTGTGTCTGACGGCGCACGGCGAGAGCCGTAACTGCCGGTATCTGGCGGGCTTCATTGCCCGTGGCGAAGAAATGGCCTGTCGCGCCCCGCTTGAATTCGGCCAGTCAGCAGGTCTGGCGGCCTAGGCCGAATGGCCTATGCGTTTTCCGCGGGCTGCCTTAGATAGTTCGCGTGTCCAAAGAGCCTTCTTCCCTGTCTGCAGAACCAGAAACGGTTGCCGAACTTCGCGATCTCTATCGGTCTGCCGAAGCCCGGGCCGCACGCCTGCGGCTTCTCGTGGAGGCCAGCCGCGACCTGTCGGCTGCAGACGGAGACACGCTTTCAACGGTCCTTCAGCACAGTGCGATGCGCGCAGCCCACTTTGCCGGAAGCCGCGAAGGGGCCGTCTCGTTTGAAGCAAATGTCGGCGGCATTCCACTTATCGCGCCTGGTTCAACTGATGAGCGGGTGGGCACGCTTCGACTGTCAGAGCTTGGCAGCCTCGACACACTCGCCGATGAGGAAGACAGGCAGGCCCTCTCCCTTCTCTGTCAGCTCATGGCCTCGTCCATCCAGCGGGTGGCAAAGCAAAGGGAAAACGATTTTCTCCTCGACACACTTCAGGAGCGCGAACGCCGCCTCGAGCATGTGATCGGTAATCTCTTCAATGCGCAGGAGGAAGAGCGTCGCCGGGTCTCCAGAGACCTGCATGACGGTGTAGCCCAGACTGCGGGCGCCCTGTTTCGACAGCTCGAAGCCATTCCCACCGATGAAGCAATTTCCGACGCAGAGCGGTCGAGGCTCATCGGCATGTCGCAGGGACTTATACGTGAACTTCGCGCCGTGATCGCAGGGCTTCGGCCAACCGCACTCGACGATCTTGGCCTCGCCTCGGCGCTCAAAGTCATGAGCGACAAGATGAGAGCAGATGGATTCGACGTGTCCGTGGCCGCCGACCCTGGCATGGAGTGGCCCGCTGGCCTCTCCACCGCCTACTACCGGATTGCTCAGGAAGCGCTGGCAAACGTCAAGAAACACGCGGGTGGTCCGTGCCGTGTGGATGTCACGCTTAAAGCGGTTCCTGATGCGGGCCGCTGGAGCATGGCCATTCGCGACTACGGGGTCGGACTAGGCGCGGGCACAGACGCCGCCAAATTGCCCGGTGAGCAAGTCGGCATCGAAATGATGAAAGAGAGAATGCTCTCGATCGGCGGGCGCCTGATGGTCAGCGAGATGCCGGGTGGCGGCGTACAGGTTACGGCGGAAATTGAGGGTATTCGGTGAGCGCTCAGATCCGGCTTCTCATTGTGGATGATCACGAACTGGCGCGAGAAGGGCTGAAATCGGCCTTCATTCGCGGTGGAATGGATGTGGTCGCAGCGGCAAAGGACGGCGCCGAAGCGCTCGAGATGATCGCCCGGCATCAGCCGGATCTTGTCGTCCTCGATATCAGGCTCGGTGAGGGTATGGACGGGCTCGGCGTTGCGCGGGAGGTGTCCCGGCTGCCGGATGCGCCGAAAATCATGATGCTGACCCTGCATGATGATCCAGATTATGTACGCGCAGCGCTGGATGCCGGCGCGACTGGCTACGTGCTGAAAGATGCGTCGCTGGACGATCTCTGCGAAGCGGCCCGGCAGGTGATGGCTGGCGGCACCGCGATCCCGGCAGCCTTGCTATCATCGCTCCTCTCCCGGCCAAACCGCCCGAATGATGACGAACTGGCGCTCGACAGGCTGACACCGCGTGAGCGCGCCGTTCTGGACCATGTTGCCGAAGGCATGACGAACAAGGCCATCGCCAGAGAACTCTCGATAAGCCCCGCAACAGTGAAGGCGCATGTTGAGCGGCTCATCGCCAAGCTTGGCGTCGCTGATCGTACGCAGGCCGCCGTTCTCGCTACGCGCTGGCGGGAAAGGCAGAGCTGACGTCATGACGGATGCACCAGCGCGAAAAGTAGGAGTTGGCCGCTATTGGGCAGACCTTTCCCTGCCCTTCAAGGGACTCGTCCTCGTGGCCCTGCCCCTCGTTATCCTGATTGGATCGCTCGGCAGTCTTTATATCGCAAGCGATGCAGAGGCGCGGGCTGAGGACGATGTACGACGCGCCTTCGCAATTCAGCGCGACATCTATCAGGTCCATGCGCTTCTTGCAGAAGCCGCCAGCGGCGTACGCGGCTATCTGCTAACCGATCAGAACCGCTTTCTCGAACCTTTCTACAAGGCCGAACGCGAATTGCCTTTGACCCTGGCACGCCTCGATGAAGCGATTGAGGACGAAGGCGTCCGGCGTGAGTTCGAACGGTTTCTGGAGATCACTGAGCAGAAACAGGCAGGCCTCGATGCCCTGATTGCGCTCGCCCGCCGTGAAGGGGAGCGTCCGGCGAGGTCCGATGCAGTGCTTTCCGCCCTTGTGGCAAACAAGGCCGTTCTTGATGATTTGCGCAGTCAGATTGAAGAAATCCAGCGCCAGGAAGGCATCCTGCTCGACAACCGGCGCGCGCGTGTCGACACCGTCCGCGCACGCTTCCTCGCACTGACCGCAATCAGCGCCATTGTTGGACTGCTGGGCAGCCTTACTGCCGTCTTCCTGTTCTCAACCGGCATCGTGCGCCGTGTTCGCATGCTTCAGGTAAACGCGGAAAAGCTACAGGCTGGCGATCCGCTAAACCCGTTTCCGGATGAGCGTGACGAGATCGGCAGGCTCGCAAAAAAAGTGGACCGCGCCAGCGAGCTGCTCAGGGCTCGCGAACGCGACCTTCGAGAGGGCGAAGAACGGTTCAGGCTCGTTGTGGAAGGCGTACGCGACTATGGGATTTTCGCGCTCGACCCCGAAGGAAATGTCACAAGCTGGAATACTGGCGCAGAGCGCATCAAGGGGTGGCGCGCCGACGAGATACTGGGCCGCTTCTTCGGTACGTTTTATCCGGAAGAGACGCGCGATTACCTTCCAAAGGAAATACTTGAGCGCGCACGGCGTGATGGCACGACGGAGGATGAAGGCTGGCGCATGCGTAAGGATGGCACGCGCTTCTGGGCCAATGTCGTGGTCACGGCGCTTCGCGATGAGACGGGTGAGCTCAGAGGTTTCGCGAAAGTCACTCGCGACATGACAGAACGCAAGCGTGCCGAAGAGTTCCTGAAGCTGGCGAGGGAACAGGCGGTCGCCGCGAGTGCCGCAAAAAGTGAGTTCCTGTCACGCACAAGCCATGAACTTCGCACACCAATGAGCGCCATCCTCGGCTTTGCGCAAGTGCTGGAGCTCGACCGGGGAGAGCTTTCTCCGACGCACCAGACGTCAGTTGACCAGATCCTGAAGGCAGGGCGTCATCTTCTTTCCCTCATCAATGACCTGCTCGACATTTCCAGCATCGAGGCAGGCGGCGCTGAGCTGAAAGAAGAAGACCTCAGCTTGAACGATGTCCTCGCTGAAGCTTACGACCTCTCTGGTCCGATCTTGAGGGCTGCCAGCCTCCAGTACGACCTTTCACTCCTGCCAGAAGACACGAAAATCACTGGCGATCGCCGACGGATCGTGCAGGTCATCCTCAACCTCGCTTCCAATGCTGCAAAGTATAACCGCGAAGGCACATCGGTTCAGATCATTGCTGAGAAAATGGAGAACCAGGTTCGTGTTCATGTGCTTGATGACGGGAACGGCGTGAAGGAGGCAGACGTCTCTCGCCTGTTTACGCCCTTCGACAGGCTGGGCCGACAGAAGGTCAAAGGTGTTGAGGGCACAGGCCTTGGCCTGGCGCTCTCCAAGCGGCTCGTTGAATCCATGGGCGGCGAAATCGGCTACGCCCATCGCAAGGATATGAGCGGCGGCGCAGACTTCTGGTTCACCCTGAAAATGGCTCAACCTGGCCAGACCAGCGGCGAGGGAGCCCAAGCGCAGCACACCAAGGAATCTTCGAAGAAGGCATGACCTCCATCGCAGTCCCATATGATCAGATCCTGCAGCGGCGTGTCCTGATTATCGATGATGAGGAAGCAAACCTCCTCTTGCTGGAAACCCTGCTCAAACGTGAGGGCTATTCCGAAATCCACTGCCTGTCTGATCCATCGCAGGCCATCGAGAAATTGGTCGAGATCGAGCCACATATCATTCTGCTCGATCTGATGATGCCCGACATCGACGGCTATCAGCTGCTCGATGCGTTTCGCCGCCACAGCCGACCAGATGAGTTTCGGCCCGTTCTTGTGCTGACAGCCGACACAACCCTTCAGGCCCGCCGCCGGGCGCTTTCTCTTGGCGCAAAGGATTTTGTGTCCAAACCCTTCGATGTGATCGAAATCGCGTTGCGGATATCCAACCTGCTGGAGACGCAAATCCTCTACGAGCGCCTGAGACACCGTACTGAGCCGGCGGACGGCATAGAATAGACTGGCTACCCAAATTTAATGTGATATATTAATTTCTCCCGATGTCGCGTCGAGGGTGTCGGTAGCGGCCGTTGAATGGGTCTGGGGGATGTAAGCATGGTCTGGGTACGCAGGATAATCATCGCTATCGTCATTGTGGCGGCCTTGGCGTTCGCCGGTTTCAACCTGTTCAAACAGCAGATTGCCATGGCCGCCTTCAACCGCACGGTAGAGCGCAATGCAGGCGTGGACAGAACGGCAGATCTGCCGGACGGGCTGCATGTCTATGTCTGTGGATCTGGCTCTCCCATGTCTGATCCGACACGCGCCGGTCCCTGCATCGGAATTCTTGCCGGGACGCGCGCCTATATCATCGACGCTGGCGCAGGCGGCGCGCGCAATCTCGGAACGATGGGATTTCCGTGGGGCAGGCTCGAGGCGGTCTATCTCACGCACATGCATTCAGATCATATCGATGGCCTGGGAGAATTACTGCTCCAGTCCTGGATTGCTGGCGCGCGCAAGACGCCGACGGCGATATTCGGCCCTGTCGGGACAAGCGAGGTCGTTGACGGGTTCAACGCCGCTTACAGGATCGACAGCACCTTCCGCCTCGCCCATCACGGCATGGAGGTCGCAGATCCCGCAGGCTTTGGCGGCATCGCAACCGAGATTGAGCTGCCAGCTGGGCCCGCAGGTGAGAGCGTCGTCTTCCAGGATGGTGAGCTGACGATCACTGCCATACGCGTCGATCACTCACCAATTGAGCCCGCTTTCGCCTATCGCATTGATTACAAGGACCGGTCCATATCGCTGAGCGGTGACACCATATTTCACCCGCCATTCATCGCCGCTTCGACGGACGTGGACATCATGTTCCACGAGGCCCTCAACAGGGAAATGGTGACCGCAATCAGCGCTAAACTCGGTGAGCGGGGCGTAGCCAATGGCCAGAAAATCTTCACCGATATTCTCGATTATCACGCCTCACCAGTGGAGGCCGCCAGAGCCGCCCAGGAAGCTGGTGCAAGGCATCTTGTGCTCTACCACCTGGTGCCGCCCCTTCCTGTGCCACTTATAGAGGCCGCATTCGTGGGCGATGCCCGGTCACACTTTGATGGGCCAATAACAGTCGGGCGGGACGGCATGCTCTTCAGCCTTCCAGCCGGGTCAGATCGCATAATCAAACGAACGACATTCTAGGTGAGGACCAGACCATGACCTTGGCTGCAAAAGGTGCCGGACTACTCGTTTTCCTGTTTTCAGTCCTGCTCGGGGCGGCCGCGTTGATCGCCCCGGACAGGGCCGCCGAGCAGCTTGGCTTCGCCCCTCTCAGCGACATGGGCAGAAATTCAGTTAGGGCCGACATTGTCGGCTTTGCCTGGGCAAACGCCTTGCTATGCGGCGGTGCACTTTTCACAGGCCGGGTGCACTGGTTCTACGGCGCGGCCTGTCTGTACGCGATTGCGGTCACCGGCCGCATCATTGACGTGGTCCTGTCGGGACCACCTGAGGGCGTTGCACGCGCAATTATCGTCGAATTGGTGCTTGTGGCGCTAGCGCTCTTTGCAGGCAGATGGAGTGCCTCATCGCGCTGACCCGCACGGTCGGCTGAAACACTTCGTGCGGTTCAGCGAGCGAGGGCAATGGCCATCCTTCAGCGCTTTGGCACACCAGCTTTCTCCATCCGCCAGCGAAGCGTATCGATCCTGTCCTGACCAAAGAACGGCTCGTCCTCGAACACCATGGTCGGCACGCCCCAATGCCCGGACGCGTCCAGGGCTGCCTGATTGCGCTCTATTTCCGTTTCATGATCACCGTTTGCGATGGCTTCGTCCATCTCCGCAAGGTCCAGCCCCGCCTGCGCAACCGCATCGCCAAGGCTTGATCCCTTGTCCCAGTCTTGGGTGCCACCGAAGATCAACGCAGATACGTGACCGGCCAATTCAAGTCCCTTTCCGCGCCGGTTCGCCTCCACACCAAGTTTCGTCAGCCGATAAATGTAGGGCTGCTCCTCGGCGACCTTCATGGTGGCGAAGTCCTGTACGACCGGGTCGGGGCGAAGCGGATAGATTACAGGCCGACCAAGCATCTCACCTCGCCGCATGCTATCGCGAACGATATAGATCGGCGCGCGTCGGTCGTTCGCATCGAACAGCGCCTCAGGGTTGCGGATCGCGAGCGGCAGTACGGGCCGAAGAGCAATATCGACTTCGAAGTCCTCACCCAGCTTCAGCAAGTCTGGAACGACGAGCCTGGAATACGGGCTTCGAAAGGACCAGAAAACGTCGATCTTCGCGGTCATATCATATTCCTTTGCGTTAGCGCAGATTGGCTAGTCTCCAGTAATGACGCCAGACTGCGCAGAGCTTTCCTGTACTTCATCCACCACTCTCATCACAGCATCAGCGATGACGCCGGGCACTTCTTCCTGGAGGAAGTGACCCGCCTCTGTCTCAGTTACCGGCGCGGTCGGAAAATGCTCCATCATGGAAGGGAGTGTGCGTCCGACAATCGGATCATTCATCCCCCAGACGATTTCGACCGGAATGTCGAGGCTGCGAACATATGGCACCAGTTTCGCCATCTCCGCGGTGCTGGGATGATCAGGTGAATGCGGCACCATTCGCATCATGGCGAGCGGAGCTTTCTTGTTGCCGCTTTCCAGAACTGGCCGACCATAAAGCTCCTTGACCTCGGGGGGCATCGAATCCGGATCGTGCTGAGGGCTATCCAGTTGATCAAAAATGGAATTGACGGTTTCAACGGCCAGCTCGCCGACAATCGGCGTCCTCACCAGATCATGGATACGCGAAAGGCTGATGTTCTCGGTCGGCGCATAAATCGCCGTGTTCATCATGACAGCGCCTTCGAGAAGCCCCGGAGAAAGCGAGAGCGCACCTACGCCGATAATGCCGCCCCAATCCTGACCGACATAGACGACACCCTCAAGGTCCAGTTCGTTCAGAGCCTTGTTGAGCCATCGATTATGGTTGGCAACTGTATGCTGCCTGACCGGGACTTTCGATGAAAACCCGAGACCAACCAGTGTCGGCATGATGACCCGGACACGATCGAGCGTAAGCTCTTCAACCACTTTCCGGTAGAGAAAACCTGATGTCGGATTGCCGTGCTGCATGAAGACCGGATAGCCCGTGCCCACTTCCAGCATGTGGATCTTGATGCCCGGTTCGACCTCTATGAGGTAGCTCTTATAGTCTTCGGTGACAAAGCGAGCAGCATAGTCCGGGAGCGGGAATGCCTCGAATGTCTTGGCGCCGATGGTGACAACCCCCTGCCCTTCTGGCGTCACCAGTTTTCCTTGCCGGGTAATGAGGAAAGCGCCGACAAGCGCTGCCACGACCAATGTGGCGAGAACGATCAATACGATCCTCAAAATCATGTTCCCCTCCTGCCCGACCTCGCTAGCCAGTGACGTCGTCGCCTATCAAATGGCCCGCCACGGATCCCGCCTCGGCCGACCGGCGGGCTCGGCGCATTCAGGCAGCCCGCCCATTAATGCAATGCATTAATAAAGATCTGTTGCGATTAGGCAAGCGCAGTCTTGAGGTTCAACCTCTGCCATGACGCAGGCTTCAGGCTTCAAGAAAGCCCGCAAGGCCGGCAGCCGCCTCGCTCACCGCTTCGGTGACGGGTGGGGCAGTTCCCGCCTCGAGGTCACGCGCAAAGTCAGCGCTCTGCATCAGGGAAAGCTTGAAAGCCAGACGAAGTCGCGCCTGCAATACCTCAGCAGGCACATGGCCTATCTTGCTTGCGAGCCCTTCCCGGAGGCTCAAGACACTTTTCATGCCGATGTCCTGTACGAGGGCCATGACGTCGAAGCGGGGGTCAGCCGCAAGCTGAACACAAAACCTCGCATAGAGGCGTCCGTCTTCATCCATGCACGACTCGAACAGCGGGCTGATCGCGGCTTCCAGGAATTGCTGAAGCGTCCAGTCAGACCCTGACTGGAGAAGCGCCGTCAAACGCTGAAGCCGCGCCGATTCAATCGACTTGTATCGGTGCGCGAAAACCTCGCGCATAAGCGCTTCGATATTTCCGAAGTGATAGTGAACGGCGCTTGGATTCTTCGCGCCAGCCGCAACGGTAATGTCCTTCACCGAGACCGTGCCAAGGCCCTTCTCAGCAAACAGGCGTTCGGCCGCGCGGATAAGCGCTGCTTTCGTATTCGACTTCGTACTTTGTTGCATTCGACCGGCACCTGATGCTATCGCAGCATTAATATGATACATTAAAAGGCGCTGGCCAGATAGTCGTTGCGCCAGCTTCTTTTGGGGGGACTAGCAAGTGTGGAAGCGTATCGCCATCACTACAGTGGGCTTGGTGATCATTTTGGCCGGTCTTGCCTGGCTCAACCGAAAAGCGATCATTCTTCACCTCGTTTCCAGTCAGGGAGAGGTGGAGGTGGCCGAGAACCGATCCATCGAGTGGAATCAGGGACCTGCCGCCGAGCAATCCGGGACGCCAAGACCTCCAAACATCATCTTTATCCTGGCAGATGATCTCGGCATCAACGATATCTCGACCTTTGGCGGCGGCGTGGCCGACGGTGCGGTGCCAACCCCAAATATCGACAGACTGGCCGGCAGCGGCGCTATTTTTCAGAACGCCTATTCAGGTACGGCAACGTGCGCACCGTCGCGGGCCATGCTGCTCACCGGACGATATCCGACCCGGACCGGATTTGAATTTACTCCAACGCCGCCCGGCATGGGCCGCGTGGTTTCGATGTTTGCCGAAGATACACTGGAAGACGCTGGCCTGCCGCCCATGACGTGGAACAGGCAAGCCGATGAGAGCGGTGTTCAGTATGCCGATATGGGCTTGCCCGGCGAAGAAGTGACCATCGCTGAAGCGCTCCAGACCGCGGGCTACCACAACGTCCATATCGGCAAGTGGCATCTGGGGCGGGCCACCCCCTTCAGGGCCGTGTCTCAAGGGTTTGACGAAAGCCTTCTGATGGCAAGCGGGCTCTACCTTCCAGAAGACGACCCGGGCGTTGTGAACGCGAAACTCGATTTCGACCCGATCGACATCTTCCTCTGGGCAAGGATGCAGTTTGCCGCTGATTTTGACCGCGCCGGAGAAACGCCAGGTGATGAGTGGTTTGAGCCCGCTTCCTACATCACCGACTATTACACCGACGAAGCGCTGGACGTTATCGAAGCCAATCGCAACCGTCCCTTCTTCCTGTACCTGGCTCATTGGGGTGTACATTCACCACTGCAAGCAACCCGCGAAGACTTCGAGGCGGTCGGCGATATCGAGCCCCACCGCGAACGCGTCTACGCAGCCATGATCCACGCACTGGACCGCAGCGTTGGAAGGATCATGGACAAGCTTGAAGCGGAGGGCCTCGCTGACAATACGATCATTGTCTTTACCTCGGACAATGGCGGCGCCGGATATATCGGCATCCCGGACGTGAATGCACCTTACCGGGGCTGGAAGATTACCCTGTTTGAAGGCGGCATCAGGGTTCCAATGTTCATATCATGGCCGGACCGGATTGCGCCCGGCACAGTGATTGAAGAGCCTGTCGCCCATATCGACGTACTTCCCACGCTTGTGGCTGCCGCAGGCGTATCCATGCCAGGGAATGTAGAGATCGACGGCCGCAACATTCTGCCGCTTGCCACAGGCGAGGCGGAGGTTTTTGAGCGCCCGGATGACGCGATCTTCTGGTCGAGCGGCTACTACAAGGTCGTGCGGTCTGGTGACTGGAAGCTGCAGGTGAATGAACGCCAATCGAAAAGCTGGCTGTTCAACCTGGCTGAGGATCCGACCGAAACGCTCAATCTCATCGAAAGCCATCCCGATAAAGCAGCGGACCTGCAGGCCCTCATTGATCGCCACTGGGCAGACGCGCGCGCGCCTCTTTATCCATTTACGACCGAGACCCCAGTGCGGATCGACAAGACGAATGCTGATCCGGCCGGTCCCGATGACGAATATGTCTACTGGCCGAACTGATCCATGAAGACCGCATTATATTTCCTGCGCTCAATCCTCGCGCTTTTCGCGCTCTCGGCATCACTTGCCGCGCATGCAGAGCGGCCGAACTTTATCGTTATTCTGGTTGATGACGCGGCTCTCATGGACTTCCAAGTCTATGGCGGGGAAGCAGCGACACCCAATATCGACATGTTGGCGAATAGCGGCGCCTTGTTCACCCAGCATAGGGCCACGCCGTTCTGCGCCCCATCGCGCGCCATGCTGCTCACCGGCCTCGATAATCATCTTGCGGGATTTGGCACCATTGCGGAAGTCCTGCCACCCGAACACCGCGGCCAGCCCGGCTATACAATGGCGCTGGAACCCGGCGTCGAAACGATCGCGACAAAGCTCAGTCGCGCAGGCTATCGGACCTATATGACGGGCAAGTGGCACTTGGGACATGGCGAGGGCGAGTTGCCCGTGGATCATGGCTTCGACCATTCCTTCATCCTCGACGCCTCCGGGGCCGATAATTGGGAGGACAAGCCCTACCTGCCCTACTACAAGGAGGCGCCCTGGTTCGAGGATGGGGAGAAAGCCGACCTTCCGGACGACTTCTATTCCTCGACTTTCATTGTCAGGCAGATGCAGGACTATCTGGAGGCAGATGAGGCCCAGTCAGAGCCATTCTTCGCCTATGTGTCATTCATGGCGGTCCATATCCCCGTCCAAGCGCCAAAGTCTTTCACGGACAATTATCTCGACACCTACCGCGATGGCTGGGACGGGATTCGTGAACAGCGGTGGCGCCGTGCTCAGGAGTTGGGGCTCGTTCGAGAGGGCGCCGCGCTGGCGCCTCAGCCCGAAACAATCCCGCGCTGGGACGACCTGTCTGAGGAAGAGCAGCGCATCGCCGCCAAGAGCATGGCAGTCAATGCAGGTGCGCTGGAAGCCATGGATGCCGAGGTGGGCAACCTCATCAACTATCTGAAAGCGTCCGGTCAGTTCGAAAACACTGTCTTCGTCGTCACTTCAGACAATGGACCTGAAGGCGGCGACCCATGGGATACACAGCTCCAGTTGTGGTTCGACCTGAAAGGATATTCCCGCGACTATGACACACTGGGCGAGCGCGGTAGCTATGTCGCGCTTGGCTCTGGTGGCGCGAGCGCGATGGCGGGACCGAACAATCTGTTCAAGTTTCACGCTGGCGATGGCGGCTTGCGCGTTCCCCTCATCATGTCGGGCCCGGGGCTGCCAGAGGCTTCAACGGTCTCAGCTTTCACGACAATGGCAGACGTGACGCCAACCCTGCTCGAACTCGCCGGAGCAGAAAGTGATGCTCCCGGCACAAAGCCAATCACAGGTCGGTCGCTGCTGCCGCTTTTGAATGGCGAGGCCGGAACCGTTTATGGCGAACATGAAGCCGTCGGCTTTAGCACTTCGGGGCAGGCTGCTCTCTATCGCGGCCGCTACAAACTCGTGCGTAATCTTCCTCCGCATGGCGACAGCGTCTGGCGTCTGTTCGATATGGAGAATGACCCCGGCGAGACGGCTGACCTCTCAGTTGAAATGCCGGATCTCAAGGCCGACCTCATGGAAGCGTATCGTCAATATGCTGAGCGGGTCGGCGTGCTTGAATTGCCACCAGGTTATCAGGTCGAACAGCAAATCGCGCACAACATTCGCGAAAAGCTCTGGGAGTATTACTGGTACTGGTTCCTGATCGCGGGCCTTTTGCTTCTCGTCATTCTGGCGCTGCTCTTCATTGGGGCAAGGCGCCTGTTGCGGACGATGCGAGCTCGGTAGGCATTCATGAAAGCCTGGTCCTGCTCCATCACACTCCTCGTTGTCGCCAGTTCAGCAGCGGCGGAAAGCGCTGGTGATCTTGTCTGGACCGACGTTCCGGGCGGCTGTTTCCAGATGGGCGAGACGAGGGCTTATCCGGAAGAGGCGCCGGTCCACGAGGCATGCGTCGAACCTCTGCAAATGACGCAAACTGAAATCACGAATGCGCAATTTTCCCGTTTCGTTGACGAGACCGGCTACGTCACCCGGGCAGAAAGGGGATGGCGGGCCGATGAACCAGAAGGCCCCGGCATCGACGTTCCGCCAGCGTCTGCCGTCTTCACACCGCCTGAGCGCATGCGAACGGCCAATCCAATCTGGTGGAAGCTTATTGACGGAGCCAATTGGCGCGCGCCAGCCGGAGCGGCAGCGAGCGATGACACTTCGCCCGACTGGCCCGTCGTTCATGTAACGCTGGAAGATGCGCAAGCCTTTGCAGCCTGGGCAGGCGGACGCCTTCCGACGGAAGCGGAGTGGGAACATGCGGCCCGCGGCGGTCATGAAGGTCGGCTGCTCTCCTGGGACCCGGACAGCGAAGGAAGTTCAGGTCCTTTGGCCAACACCTGGCAAGGCATCTTTCCCATAGAGGATACCGGAGACGACGGTTTCGCAGGTCTCGCCCCCGTCGGGACCTATCCTGCGAATGAGTTCGGCCTCTATGACATGATCGGCAATGTCTGGGAGCTAACGGCGACCCCGTATGCGCCATCCTACCGCCGCGCAGATCAGGCCCGCGCCCAGCCGGCCGGCTTTGATCCGGCTCAGCCCGGCATACCGGTCGTGACGATAAGAGGCGGCTCTTATCTCTGCAGCACATCGTTCTGTTATCGCTTCAGACCTGCAGCGAGACAGGCCCAGGACATCGCTTTCGCGACCTCGCACATCGGCTTTCGCCTCGTGAGGGACGTTCCTGCGAGAGACTAGAAATGACCCGCCTACAGGGTTTCCGGGGCGCGCTCAGTGATATGGGGGCCAGCCTTTGAGAGTTGGGCCTGATACGCTTCGATCTTCGACTGAAGCAGTTTCTGCCCCTGCGGCGTTGCTGATCCCTTCAGACAGAGCGCATAGCCGATGCCGACCGTGGGCGTCAGTGCAGAGGTCGATACCCCTCCCATCGCCCACGAAAGAAGCGCGCCGCCGGTCACATGCGCCATGGACTGCATAATCAGCTCTGCCGGGATATCTTCCGCCAGATAGCCATCACGAACGGCGTTGCTGACAAGGCCGAGCCAGATCGCGCGCGTCTGGGCGAGCCGCTCTGGTGTTGCAAGCCCGGTGTCATCCTGTCCGGAGGTGGACAGCAGCGCGCGCCAGAGCGTGCGATAGAATTCCGGGTCGCTTGTATAATAGCTGAACGCAAGGTCGTGCGCGCCGAAGATGCGGTCGATACTGTTGCCACTATCAAGCTTGCGGAAACGCTCAGCGAAATCGCGCTCATCCTCAAGCACGGCCAGTACGACAGCGCGTTTCGACCCGAACAGGTTGTAGGGCGTTGACAGGCTGACGCCTGCGCGCTGTGCCAGCGTCCGCATGGAGAGGTCGGTTTCGCCCGTCTCGCGGATGAGGTCGCGCGCCGCACGCACAATATCAGTACGCCGCCGCGCCTTGGCCTGCTCGCGCTTGCCCAAGTCTTCCACGGTTTGAAGCCCCTTCACTGCCGATCCCTCAGGCCGCAAGTCCGGCCTCAACGGGTGTCTGGCGCATATCGGCCTTTGGGTCGAGGTTAAGTGCCACCATCATCTGCTGGCGCTCCGGCCCGGGCTTGGGTGGATAGGCTGCCGCATTCCGCTTCTTTCCACGCGACCAGTACCAGAGCACGCGTCCCAAATTTGCGGGTTTGCCCAGCCATTTGTTGGGATGTTCCAGCATGTGAAAGCCCCGCATCGCCTGACGAAGAAGATCGACGTCAGAGCGCAGCGCGATCCGTACGCCATCCTCGAAGAAGCTTTCCACCAGTTTGCCGCGCCAGCTCTTCTTGTAGCCCGGTGTCAAGGCAGCTTCAGCCCGTTTGATGGCAGAACGGTCCTGCGCACGCTGGTTCATGTAATAGGGCCGAAGCTCTGTGCGCAGCTTTGCATGATAGACACGCTGACGCTCGGTCGCATCCGACGTCTCTTCCAGCGTCTCGCGCAACATTTCTGCGCTCACAGCCGCGAATGAACACCCGCGGCCATAGAGTGGGTTAGTTCTCACCAGCGTATCGCCGAGCGGATAATAATTGCGCGTCGCCGGTACATTATCGACGACCATGTCCCGCCAGCGGCTATGAAGGTCTCCCATGCCATGCACCTTGCCGCGCGGTTCGGAACGGCTCTCATTGGTCCACGGCTCGATCCCTGGAAGCTGCAGCGTGATGGCGTGGAAGACGTCGGGGTTCATGATCGCCTTGCGCAGCTCCAGCTCCACCTCAGGCACGGAAATCGTGACCGAGAAACAGCCATTGTCGCCAGGAAACACACCGAACTTGATATAGCCAAGATCGCCGCTCGCAGGCGGGTTCTCCGTCCGCGACGGTTCATCCTGTCCCGGCCTCAGCCGGTAGTGGCGGGTGAAGTAGAGAATACCCGCCGTCTCGCTCTCTTCAGCGATTGCCGCGCCTTCATCCATCAGCTGCTGGATGAGG